>JAWOJK010000164.1:0-9140 GCA_046481705.1 Desulfobacterales bacterium
ATTCGGATTCAGCGCCGATAACATCGTCCAAAAAACCCTGGCACTCCTCCCGCGCTAGTCGACACCGTTGCGGGGCCAGTGTGCTGCCAGCGCCCGCCTTTCCCTTCGGGGGGAGGCGGGCTTTTTTTTTGTGCGCCCGGCAGGGCGCACCCACTTGGAGGTGCAAGTCCTCTACGGACCCGGCAGGGGGAACCGTTAGCCGGACGGCAAGGGTGTCCACCGCGAGGTGGAATCTGAAGGAAGCCGCAGGCAAAACCCTGGCCCGACGAACAGAAATCGCATACGAGGCGTCCGCGTCGGATGAGGAGGCAAAAATCTCCGAAGTCCCATACCTGTACCGAAGGCGCGGGCGTAAATGCGGCGGGCATAAGGGGGAAGGGGGGTGCGCATTACCGGGGGAGGTCTGTCCGCCTGCCATGTGCTCCCGGCGCGGCAACGCGTCGGGATGGGCGGGCAGAAGTCAGCCGAGGGCATAGTAGGTCCGCCGACCGGACTGAAGGCCCGAACATGTAACACGGGATTGGAGCCCGGAGCTTCGATGACGAACGGAGATGCAGAAGGGCGGGTTGAGATGCCCGTCGCCACGCCCGAGGGCAGGGGGCGGAACCCCCGAGAGTATGGCGAGGTGCGTCAAGCGCCGCGACCAGTAACGGAAGCCTCCCATCCGGAGCGGCAGATGTTGATGGAAGAAGTGGTCGGACAGGAAAACATGCTGGCGGCCTGCAAGCGCGTTCGCGCCAACAAGGGCGCCCCCGGCATCGACGGCATGCGTGTCGAAGAGGTTTGGGGGTACTGCGTGCTCAACTGGTCGCGCATCAGAGAGGAACTGCTGGAGGGGCGCTACCAGCCCCAGCCCGTCTTGGGGGTGGAAATCCCCAAGCCCGGCGGCGGGGTGCGTCAATTGGGCATTCCGACGGCCATGGACCGACTCATCCAGCAGGCGCTGCATCAGGTTTTGACCCCCATCTTCGACCCCGGCTTCTCGGAATCCAGCTACGGCTTCCGCCCCGGCCGAAGTGCGCATCAGGCCGTGCGGATGGCGCGGGAGTATGTCGCCGCCGGCAAGCGTTGGGTCGTGGACATGGACCTTGAGAAGTTCTTCGACCGCGTAAACCACGATGTGCTCATGGCGCGGGTGGCGCGCAAGGTCAAGGACCCGCGGGTGCTGGGGCTCATCCGGCGCTACCTGCAAGCGGGGCTGATGCAGGGGGGTGTCGCATCGCAACGTGTGGAAGGCACGCCGCAAGGCGGCCCACTCTCACCACTGTTGTCCAACATCCTTCTGGATGACCTGGACAAGGAGCTTGAACGCAGAGGTCACGCATTTTGCCGATACGCGGACGACTGTAACATTTACGTGCAGACCAAGCGCTCCGGTGAACGTGTGAAGGCCTCCATCACCCGGTTTCTGACAGAACGGTTGAAGTTGCGGGTCAACGAGGCGAAGAGCGCCGTGGACCGCCCCTGGAACCGGAAATTCCTCGGCTACACCATGACGACGCACAAAAGGCCGCGTCTGAAGGCGGCGCCGTCATCGGTGATGCGGCTGAAGAATGCCGTACGCGAGGAACTTCGCAAAGGGCGTGGCCGGTCGCTGTCCTCTGTCGCCACTACCCTCACGCCGAAGCTGCGGGGCTGGGTGAACTACTTCAAGCTGGCGGAAGTGAAGAACGTTTTCGAGGAGCTGGATATGTGGCTGCGGCGCAAGCTGCGCAACATTATCTGGCGACAGTGGAAACGGTCGTCCACGCGGGCGAAGAACCTGATGCGCCGGGGGCTGGCCGAAGAGCGGGCCTGGAGATCAGCCACCAACGGGCGTGGCCCCTGGTGGAACTCCGGCGCGTCGCATATGAACCACGCCTTCCCGAAGCGCTTCTTTGATGGCCTGGGGCTCCTGTCACTTCTTGATCAATTCCGAAAGCTCCAATGTGCTACATGAACCGCCGTGGTACGGAACCGTATGCCCGGTGGTGTGGGAGGACGGGGGGCGCGAGCCCCCCTCCTACCCGATGGGGAATGGGATGTCTGGGCCACGGAGGTCGTTTTCCATGGCGTCCCGGGCCGAATCCTGGCCCAGGGTTCGAAGGTAGCGCTCTGTCGTGCTGGGATTTTTGTGGCGAAGAATGCCCTGAATTTTCCAGAGGGGCTCTCCAGCAATAAATAGAAAGGAACTCAATTCCTTTTTTATAGCATCCGGGGAGCGAAAACAAAATGAACGGCATCCATGGAAAATAAATATCGCTTGCCCGTTTTGGCCTGCTCTATTTTCGGCATGAGAACTTTTTTTTTAAAATTGCCCTTGTTCATCAGGATCAGCGTCTGCTGGCACCGATCCAACTTTTCGGTACCGCACGCCTCTTTTCTTTAGAAACACCCTGACTTGCGTATTGCACCGTCGAATGCCGGTGATCTCTTCGATTTTACCGGCGGCTTCTGCACAGGTCTTAGGGCCTTCGTTTTATACAAATGCTGGCCAAGCAGCTGAAAGCAACGGTGGACGTAACAAGTGATGAAGGAACCAAGTTCCTGATAACCTTCAAGGGGCCGAAATTATGAACAAAACGAAAATTCTAATTGTCGAGGATGAAATCATTGTCGCTGCCGATCTGGAAAACAAGCTCAAACGAAATGGGTACGAAATTGTGGGTATTGCATCGCAGGGAATGGCTGCTGTGGAGATGGCGTTGCGCGATAAGCCCCAACTGATCTTGATGGATATCCAACTCAAAGGATCAATGGACGGTATAGAAACGGCAGAGGTGATCCAGAGCCGCTATGATGTGCCTATCGTATACCTGACCGCGTATTCGGACAGTGCCACTCTATACCGCGCTAAATTGTCGGGACCACTGGGCTATATTTTAAAACCATTCGATTATCGTGAATTGCTTATTCAGGTGGAGTTGGCGATCTATAAACATCAAACGAATAAACAATTGCATGACCAGCGGGAGTGGCTGCGAGTGACCTTATCAAGTATCGGCGAAGCTGTGATCGCCACCAACGCCGAAGGATCTGTCACCTTTATCAATCCGGTGGCCGAGTCACTCACCGGTTGGTCTGAAAGCCTGGCTAAAGGAAAGTCCCTCAATGAAGTCTTCCGTGTCATCAACGAAATCACCCAAGAACCCTTGACGAACCCAATGGAAAACCTGCTCAACACGGGCAAAATATCAAGCCCGGCCAGTCGTTGGATGCTTCTTGGAGATAAAGGGACAAAGATATCAGTACGGATCAGTGGTGCCCCCATAGTTGATAAACAATATCATTTTCAAGGAATCGTTCTTGTTTTTCGTGATATCAGTTTGCAAAGGCGTTCTGAAAAAGAGAAAGATTCACTCATCGCTGATCTAAAAGAAGCGATGAGCAAGGTCAAAAAGCTTTCAGGCCTGTTACCGATTTGTGCATCCTGCAAAAATATTCGTGACGACAGGGGGTATTGGAACCAGATTGAGGCTTATATCAGAGATAATTCTGAAGCTGAATTCAGCCATAGCATATGCCCTGACTGCGCCAAAAGGCTCTATCCGAGTTTAATGGAAAAAAACGATTGAGGATGAAACAACCCTTGTCGTACTTGCAACCCTTCACCCCATACCTCGCATCGGCTGAACGGCTGGCTAAGTTTCCGTTGTGTGTTTCCAGGCGGCGTCCTTAATCGCAAGCCGAACTGACCATTTCGTTGGTTTTCTTTCTATCATAGAATTGTGGCAAAACTTTAAAAACGCAATTTATGACCGTCCAAAATATACATACTTTTATTTTTGCCAAAGTAACTACTTGCTGTACAATTCGCATGAACTTTTTTTCCGATTGCAGTAAAATGATACTGGAAAAAAGTGATGTATATTCCGGATCCATTTCTCTGGTTATCTCCTGAGGCTCGAAAACGGTTATGGTTTGGCAGCTTAATAATATCTGCCGTTTCTTTATGGGCCATTATGGTTTTAGATGAATCCCTGATAACCGATGCTGCACCATCGGGAATCATCTCATTGGAATTTGCGGGCAGCATGGCACGTGCCCAGGAGATCCTTTCATCCTGGGATGTTGGGGCAAAAGTCAGAGGTGCACTGAGCATCGGTATCGACTATCTTTTCCTCGTTGCGTATGCGCTGTTTATCTCCATTGCCTGCGCTAATATCGCCAAAGCACTGATGATAGAACGATTGTTAATGGCTAAAATAGGATTTATGCTGGGATGGGCTCAATTCCTGGCTGCTTCGCTAGATGCTATTGAAAATGTGGCCCTCATCCAGTTACTACTGGGTTCCCAACAAGAACTGTTTACATGGATAGCATGGGGGTGTGCCGGAATCAAATTCAGCCTGGTGGGATTGGGGTTGGCATATATGATAATAGGATTTATCTTCATTTTGGTTGGCGGCCACGAAAAAATTCGACATTTTTAAATAGGGCACAATTCCGAAGGAAAATGGGCTAAGACTTTTCCCGCCTTTACCATCTTGATCAGGCCATTTTTCAACAACCACTGTTTGGCAGAAACTCTCCATTCAACGTTTGTGATTTTGGACTTGCCCACCCGGATCGAGATCTCGGTTGCCAGATCCCGGATCCATCGGTAGACGGTTTTTTTTTGCGTTTTGAGTAGCCGACGCGATTGCTTTCAAATAAATCCCACAGGCCGTATGATAATTCAGGCAGCGCCTGGATTTGTGATTCAACTCATACGATTTAAAATTCTTCAATGGGTGGAGGATAGATAAATGGCTCTCATTGAATTAGCTATAGGAATTGACAGGGGCCCGGTTCGTGATAAGACTCAATTTATCCCAATCACCACTATTTGTTGAAGAACCTTGCGGTGCAGAGCGGCGCCATGACAATGGCGCGCTATCCTGAATTAATGAGTTGACAGTCTGAACCCTTTCACGTTAGCTTTTCATTCGAAAATACCCTTCGACATTCCGCACGTTCCGGTTGGCCGAAACAACATGCTCGATAATTTCGAGGAGATTTCATGGAAAGAAGGCCTGCATCGGACATTCCAGAACCATCCCCCACCCCCTCGACAGTCCCAAAGACCATCCCCCCATCAGATGGAATAAACGATATCCTTAGCGGCAAGTCGCAGGATGAGGTCCGCCCCGGCAATGAAAACCGAATTTTGGAGGCCCTCCATTTTAAAGGCGTATGGCTGCCTATACCACTATTTCTGATGGCCATATGTTCGCTGCTGCTATGGAAGATGCCCGGCTCGTACGAGTCGCTGTACCTGCTTCTGGCGCTCAACCTCGTCTTTGCGATGCTCGCGTCCCTATTGACGGCCTATCTGGCATTTCGAGCTTTTCTGATCAACGGCAAGCCGGGCTCCATGATATTGGGGTGCGGACTGCTCCTTTGGGGTGGCAACACCATCGTGGCCACTTTCTTTGTCGACATCGGACCCAATGAGTTCGTGACGGTTCACAATCTGGGCGTCTTTCTTTCGGCGTTTTGCCATCTGACGGCCGCGGTTCTCAGATGGCGATCCGAGGCTACTGTCAATGCGCCCGGCCTTTGGCTGGCCGCAGGCATCACCGGGACGGTTGGTGTCACGGGCGGGGTGGCGATTGCGGCGGTTGCCGGCTGGACGCCAGTCTTTTTCATTCCGGGATCGGGCGGAACCACTCTGAGGCAGGTGGTCTTATGGATGTCCATCGGCATGTTTACGTTGACCGCCTGGCTCATGGAAAAGGAATACCGCCGATCGCCATCGGCATTTCTGCGTTGGTATGCGAGCGGCCTATCCTTGATTGCGGTGGGTTTGTTCGGCGTGATGATGCAATCCATTCCAGGCAGCATCATCGGTTGGCTCGGCCGAATGGCCCAGTTCCTTGGAGGGGCCTACATTCTAGTGGCGGCGTTTGCCGCCATTCAGGCGTCTCGCGTCTGGGGGCTTCCGCTGGAGCTGGTTCTTCGCGAAACCCAGGCCAAGCTGAAAGACCAGATAGAACGCTATGAACTGGTACTCGCGGGCGCCAATGCCGCCTTGTGGGATTGGGATGTGCCGAATAAACGGGTCGTATTTTCACCACAATGGAAAGCCCTGCGCGGTTTTGACGAATACGAGGATATCGAACAGGAGGAAGCCTGGAGCGAGAGCATTCATCCTGAGGACCGAGAACGCGTGTTTGCGGCCCTGCAGCGACATTTTGATGAGAAAACAGCCGCTTTTTCAGAAGAGTATCGCATCGTATGCCGAGACGGCGCTGAGAAATGGATTTTTGACCGCGGGCTTGCAAAGCGTAACGCGACCGGCCAGGTGATCCGCATGGCCGGATCCGAAATCGATATCACCGAACGCAAGCAGGCCGAACAGGCACTTAGAGAAAACGAGCGCCGGTTGTCACTGGCAATTTCCGGCACAGCAGATGCCATTTGGGAGTGGAATCTCGCTACAAACCAGACTTACTACAGCCCACGCTGGTACGAGATGCTTGGCTACGAGGTCAATGCGATTTCCATGGATTTTGATGGCTGGAAAAGCCTGTGTCACCCAGATGATCTTCAGTCTACACTGGATTTGATCCATTCAAGTCTGGATGCCGACAGCCCGGGGTATGCCGCCGAATTTCGAATGCGTTCAAAAGATGGAGCGTGGATGTGGGTTTTGGGTCGCGGACGGGTCGTGGAGCACGATGAAGTTGGGAAGCCTGTGCTATTGAGTGGCACCAATACCGATATCACAGAACGCAAACGAGCCGGAGAGGAGCTGAAAGCAGCGATGGCCAAGGCCGAGGAGGGCGATCGGATGCTGACCGCCTTAATGGAATCGGTGCCCGAGGGCATCACCATCTGCGACGCTGCGGGCAACATCCGCATGGTAAGTCGGCATGGCCAGAACCTGCTGGGCGGCCAGCACGCCGGTAAAAGCATCGGAAAAGTGGCTATGGACTGGATAGTCTACCGGCCCGATGGCCAGACGGTCATGCCGATGGATGAATTACCCCTGAACCGGGCGTTAAAGGGTGAGACCGTCCAGGATGTCGACCTGATCCAAGTCAGTAAAGAAGGCCTGAAACTGCCTCTTCTCTGCAACGCTGCCCCTATCCGCGACGCGACCGGTGCCATTGTCGGTGGCATTGTCGCTTGGCGCGACATCACCGATCGCAAGCGGGCGGAGGAAGCGCTGCGCGCCCGGGAAGTGGACCTCAACGAGGCACAACGATTGGCGCACATTGGCAGTTGGCATTGGGACGCGCAAACAGATATCACCACCGGCACGGACGAACTGCTGCGGATTTACGGCTTCGATCCGGCGACGCAAACCATCCCCAATTTCAAAGACCAGCGCGGTCTTTGGTATCCGCCGGAGGAATGGGACCGGCTCAACGCTGCTGTGCAGGAGTCCGTCCGGACAGGCGCAGGCTACGATCTGGAGGTGCAGGCGCTGCGCAACGGCCAGCGCATCTGGGTCCAGACGCGCAGCGAAGCCCTGTGCGACGCCGAAGGGCGGATTGTGAGCCTGCGCGGGACCGTCCAGGACATCACCGAACGCAAGCGGGCCGAGGCCGCACTGCGCCAAACCGAAGCCAAGTACCGTGACCTGTTTGAGAACATGACCGAGGAGGTGCACTTCTGGGAGGTGGTCCGCGACGAATCCGATCAGATCAAGACCTGGCGCCTGGTGGATGTCAACCCGCCGGCGCTCAAAACCTGGGGCCGTAAATCAGTCGAAGAGATCAGAGGCAAAACCACAGATGAGATTTTCGGACCAGGGGCAACCGAACACTACCTGTCGGCGGTTAACAAGATCATGTCCGAAAGGGTACCGCATGCCTTCGAGGACTATTTTCCCCATTTAGACAAATACTTCCGTTTTACCAGTGTTCCTCTTGGAGATCATTTTATCACCACCGGCGCGGACATCACCGCCATCAAAAAAACTGAGGAGGCCATACGTCAACGCGCCGAAGAGATCGAGCGTCTGCTGGAGGCGGTGCCGGCGGCGGTGTGGGTCGCTCATGATCCGCAATGCCTGACCATCATCGGCAACCCTAAGGCCAACGAGTTCTACGAGGCTAAGCCTGGAGAGAATGTTTCGGCCACTACACTGCCGGAATCCAGACGCTTCTTTACGCCCGACGGGCGAGAACTTCCAGCCGAGGAACTGCCGATGCAGAAGGCTGTCACCAGCAACCACGATGTGCTCGACACGGAATTGTATGTGGAACTCCCTTCCGGCAGACGGATCACCATGCTGGGCAGTGCGGTGCCGCTGCGCGACCCGCAAGGCAACGTCCGGGGATGCATCGGCGCATTCATGGATATCACTGACCGCAAAAAGACCGAAGAGGCCCTGCGTGAGAGTGAAGCGCGCTTCCGCCTGGCGCTGAAAAACGCACCGGTCTCGGTGGCGGCGCAAGACCGCGGTCTTAAATATATTTGGGCATACAACCAACGAACTGTCCGGCCGGAGGAAATTGTCGGCCACTTCGACCGTGACATCTTCACCCCCGAGGAAGCAGCGCATGTCACCGCCATCAAGCACCGTGTACTTAAAGAGAATATCGAGCTTCGCGAACAGATGTGGTTTAACCGTCCGAGCGAACGGACATTCCTTGATGTCTGCTGGGAGCCGATTCACGATCAGTCCGGCCAGGTTATCGGCGTTGCATCCGCCACTGTGGATCTGACGCCGATCAAGCTGGCGGAAGAAGCCTTGAAAGCCTCTCTTGCCGAAAAGGAAGTACTGCTCAAAGAGATCCACCACCGGGTGAAGAACAATATGCAGGTCATATCGAGCCTGGTGGATCTGCAGGCCGACGAAGTCAAAGATGACGCCGTGCGCGGCATCTTTCAGGATGTCATCTACCGCGTGCGCGCCATGGCCATGGTGCATGAAAAATTGTACCAGTCGGCTGACCTGTCCCGGGTGGATTTTGGCGACTATGCCCAAAGCCTTCTGCAATATCTGTGGCGCGCCCAGGGTGCGGCAAATGGCGGCTTCCAACTCGAGCTTGAATTGGAATCCATTCTTATGCCGGTGAATGCGGCCGTGCCATGCGGGTTGATTTTAAATGAGTTGTTCAGCAACGCGCTCAAACATGCCTTCAGGGATCGAGAGGGCGGCCGGGTGACGGTGAGGCTATGGGAGGACGGTGCTGGGCGGGTGCGCCTGGATGTGTGCGACGACG
>JAWOJK010000039.1:0-3468 GCA_046481705.1 Desulfobacterales bacterium
GTCACCCGCGAGGTGCTGGCACGGATCGCCGGCGGGCGCTATGACGTGATCGTCCTTAATTTTGCCAACATGGACATGGTGGGGCACACGGGCGTGTTGGAGGCTGCGATCAAAGCCTGTGAAACGGTTGATGCCTGTGTGGGCAAAATCGTAGATGCCGTCAGGTCGCTCGGTGGCGCGGTGCTGCTGACAGCCGATCACGGCAACGCGGAGCTGATGGCCAATGCCGATGGCTCCGTCCATACAGCCCACACCTTAAACCCGGTGCCTTTCATTTTGATTGACGACCGGCTGCGTGCTGCCACGCTGCGGCCGGGAAGTCTGGCGAATATCGCCCCAACCCTCCTGGCCCTCCTGGGGATCGATCGGCCGCCGGAAATGACCGCCAACTCGCTTTTGCAGCCGCAAACCCCGGGGGCTTCGCCGCAAAGGGCAGCCAGGGGGGAGAGGTAGCGGAGATGAAGGAAATGAACGGGGCTGTTGAGATGCTGGTCGATTTTGTGACCGGCAGACCGGTTGGCGACATCGGGGCCGAGCGCAACCGTCAGGCAGTGGAGCGCTTTCTGGTGACCGAGAAAGGTTTCGCCAAAAGCGATATTGCGGTGGATTTTGAGTTCGAATTGACGGTACAAGGCAAGCGCTACCGGTCACGCATCGACTTGGTGGTCAGCGTTGACGGCACGCGGTTCATGGCCGTCAAGTGTGCCCCCGGATCCCTGGGCTCGTGGGAGCGTGAAATCACGGCCGCCGCCCGTCTCATCGACCGCCAGCAGCTGCCGCTGGCCGTGGTTTGCGACGGTACGGCGGCCGTTGTCATCGATACGCTTACAGGTCGCAGAACCGGAAAAACGATGGCCGCCATTCTTAGCAAAACGGCGGCCCGGGATCACCTGCGGTCTGCCGCGCGCCAGCCGCTGCCGGATGAAAGGCGGCAGCGCGAAGCGCTGATCTTCAGATCCTACGATATGATGCGGGTTAACGTCGAGCGCCCGGACAGCCCCTGATAGCGGCAGCCCGGGCGGGCTGAGGCCGGCCTACAGACCGGCCACGTCCTTGCCGCAGTGTTTGCAGACACTGGCCCTTTTCTTGATGATTTCGGCGCAGAACGGACACTCTCGGGTAAAAGACCGCAAGTGAATCTGGCCGATGGCGCTGTCGACCTTTTTCTGTAGGATCTCGTTTCCGAATTTCAGATTTCGAAGGGGTTCCACCACCTCAAGCTCACCAAAATCGCCGATCATCTCGGCCGCCTTGACCCGCACCCGCACCGGCTCGGTGGGGTCCAGAAGAATGCGTGAAACCGTCAGCCAATCTTTTGACGTATAGCATCCGGCCAATATCGAAAACCCGCGCTTGATGGCCTCCTTGAGAGCCTCCTGCTGCGCCTGGAGTTCTTCATCCACCACCTGTCCCTGTCCGCCCATGGAGCTGAAGACCGGGATGCATTCGTAATTTTGGGGCCCCGGCCCTGGATAGCACATGGTCCTGTAGGAAGAGTTGGAGCCGTAAGTTTCTTTCATATGTTCCCAGCCGCTTTTGTAAGTCGGGCAGTCGTCGTTGAAGCAGACGAACAGGTAGGGCACCCCCCAGCCGAGACCATCACCGAACGCCACCAGCGGGACCTCCCAGATGCTCATTTCCTGGTCGCATTGGGGACACCTGGGTTTTTCTTGGTTCATTATTTTTTCGAGCACTTCTTCTTTGGTTTCAAAGGCCATGGACCATTCTCCTCCGATCCGCCTTTTGGCGGACCGTTTCAGCAAGCACTTTTGCGGGTTCATTGAGAATTGCACGGGCAACCTGCCCCTGCAAGGTTTCAGTACTCAACCTTAAGAACCTTTCAACTAGTTGTCAACCTTCCCAAAGAGTGGTCAGCACCCGGTTTCCAGTCGCGTCTGAAACCGGTGTGCCAAACGCCTCACCCAGGCCTTCGTCAAGTTTTTGACGACCAGCCCGCGCCTCATCCGCTTGACTTTCCGGCGCCCGAAGCGCGTGCGTTCTGCCGGCCATATGCCGGCAGGGCGATCAGCGCCACCCTGAATATTTTACCCGTCAAATGGACGGGCCGGACACCCAAGGGGCAGGTTTTGCCGCCCACTTGCTTAGAAAATATTTCTTTTTAAATAAATTCGATTACTTGCATATATGGCACGCAATATGCTTAACTTTTCGACACGCTGGTGGCACTCATCTGAGAAGGGATAAGGGGCCGTGCAAAATCAACCGACCAAATCATTGCGCAACCGCACCTTGGCGCTGCTGAACCTCATTTGGGGCGCAAAAAAGGGCGCGGATTACAAAACCCTGAACCACTATATTTTGAAGATCAACCAGGCCCGCAGCCTGGAGGGCATCCTATTGGAGATCGGTGGGTGTCTGAAAGCGCTTTTGAACTACAAAATGTTTGCCTTCGTGGTTCAGGATGAGGAAAAGCTCACCGCCTGGATCGACCCCCGGGTGAGCCGGCCGGTGCTGAAAAACATTTTGCGAAAGGATTTCAGCCATACCGACAACCTGGACATCTGCCTGCTGCAGCAGGATACAAAAGCCCTTCCCGCCTTTGTCGCATACAACGACGCGGATCTCCTGTCCTACGTGCTGTTGGACGGCGAATGCGCCGCGCGGCTTTACGTGCTGCCCAACCGGCGGATGTTTGCCTACCACCAGGAAATCCTTCAAACCTTGGTCAAGACCCTGGGGATTGCCCTGTCGAATCTGATGACGGTCAAACATTTGGAAAATGCAGCGGCGATCGATCCGTTGACCAACTGCTATAACCGCCGGGTCCTTGACCGCCAGCTGACCCATCAGGTGGCCAATGCCCACCGCTACGCCCAGGAGGTTTCCCTGATCATGTTCGACCTCGACCACTTCAAACAGGTCAATGACCGCTACGGCCACCAGGCCGGGGACCGCGTCCTGCAGATAGTGGCCGAAACCGTCCTCGGCGCCATTCGCAAAGGGGATTACCTGGCCCGCTATGGCGGGGAGGAGTTCGTGGTGATCCTGCCGGAAACAAAAAAATCGCGCGCCATGGAACTGGCCGAACGGCTGCGGTCCAAAATTGCAAACCTGGCCATCGGGCTTCCCGATGGCCGCAGCCTTTCAGTGACCGCCAGTTTCGGGGTTTCCGCGATCCGCCGGGATCTCGATGAAGCGGGGTTCCTCAGGGAAGCCGACACCATGCTGTACAAGGCCAAAGCCGCCGGCCGCAATACGGTCATGCCCAGCCTCAAGCTCTGTAACGCGGCGGCACGGCTCCACGAGCCGGCCGGCTAGCCGGAAGGCGGACGGCAGCCAAAGGCTGCGCTGCCGATGGGCGTGATGGAAAATACCAGACGGGGCCCCGGACGAATGGGGCCCCGTCTGCCGTTTTCAGCCCTTGATGATTCTGGGCAGCAACATGTGGTGCTGGGGACATGACCGAATATTACCTCGCGTGCGGCGCGCCCCAGGCCCTAACCCTGG
>JAWOJK010000270.1:0-14101 GCA_046481705.1 Desulfobacterales bacterium
CAGACGGCATGGAGAAACCGTCGTCATGCCGCCTGACAGCCTGATCCAACAAATCAGCCGGGCGTTGAAACGCCTCATCCAGCCCACATTGCTGTTCCTGGGCCGACAAATTGTGAAGAATCAGGCGCTGATCACCCTCGAAACAGCGGCGATAGGCCAGAATTGACAGGTTCGGTCTGTCGGCGCTATCAGCAACGCGCACAAATTCAAGCGTTCCCCGGCTGAACGCCGGATGCTGTTTGCGGACGGCCAGCATGCGGCGCAAAGTCTGATAGACCTGATACGCCAGGGTGTCGGGCTGCCGCAAGTCATGCGCCACGCGTTCCCAATCAATGCGGCCGCGCGCGTAATAGCGGGAATCCGGAAAACCGGTGCGCGCGAGCATTTCCTGATAAAAGGCATCATCATTGGTTTTGGCGAATTCGTCGCCGTAATAGATAATCGGCGTGCCGGTCAGCGTCAGCATAATCGAATACGCCAGCCGGATTTTGCGCAGATCCTCGTGAAACAAGGTGGCCAGTCGCGCCGAGATTCCTTCGCCCTGCCGATAATTCCAACGCGGATCAGTGGCGTAATGATTGTACACGAACGTCCGTTCTTCCGGCGTGACCATTTCCAGACTGAGTTCATCATGACAGCGCAGGAACATAAACCACTGGCAATTCTCCGGGATATGCGGCGTAAAGGCCGGATCCATGACCATTTCAATGGCCTCGGCGCGTTCTTCGGCCAGGGCGCGGAAGATACGGGGCATCACCGGAAAATGATACGCGGCCTGACATTCGTCGCCATGACCAAAGTAAGCGACCACATCGTTCGGCGGCTGACAGGCTTCGGCCAGAATCAAGGTTCCGGGCTGCACGTAATCCAACGCCGCGCGAAAGAACTTGATGATCGTATGCACTTGCGGCAGACTTTCGCAGGTCGTGTTATCAGCCTTCCATAAAAAGGGCACGGCATCAGCGCGAAAACCGTCCACGCCTTTCATTTTCCAGCGCAGCAGCATGCGCGTCATCTCCAATAAGACCGCGGGAGTGCGATAATTCAAGTCGGGCTGAATGTCAAAAAACCGGTGCAGATAATACTGACTGGCAACCTCATCCCAGGCCCAGTTACTGTCCTGCATTCCTTTCATCAACAACCGGGCGGCCGGGAAACGGTCGGGCGTATCACTCCAAATATAATAGTGCCGTTTGGGTGACGTTGGCGATTGGCGGGCGGCTTGAAACCAGGCATGTTCGACCGAGGTATGATTGATGGCAATGTCAAAAATCACGCGAATCCCGCGTTGATGCGCCTCGTTCAGGAATTCACCGAAGACGCGCTCTTTTTCAGCCGGCGATGCGTTTGGCGGCAGCCCTAAAACATCAGCCCGAATGGCGTCGAAATCGGCAATGTCAAAGCCGGCGTCCTTCATCGGCGATTCCAGAATCGGCAGCAGCCAGAGGCACGTAATGCCGAGTTCCTGGAGATATGGGAGTTTGGCGCGCAGCCCCGTGAGATTGCCATTGAAGAGATCTACATAGGTGGAATAGACGACAGCGTCTTTGTACCAGGTGGTTGCCTGAGCGCTGGTGTCGGAAACGATTTGTTTGAATGCCTGTAATTCTTGTAAAAAATTCTGCAACTGTTCAGGGGCCTGATTGTCATACAGGTGCTGCCAGAGTTGCTGCAAAGTATCCAGATACGTGGTCATGGGGTCCGATTTCCTCTCGCTGTAAGCGATCATTAGTATACGCTAAAACCCAGATTCTGTGAAGTCGTCTGGTTTTCTACAGCCTATTGGAACAAGGGGAAAACCCTTGTCAAGAAGAGATCGTGATTTTTCAAAGAAAAATCGTCAGGGAAAAACTTGCGCAAAATACCACAAAAAAATATGGCGAATAGACTTGCCAAAAAATGATTGTGCCTCTATGCTACATAGGTTGCATGATGGGTCATGGGTCGCGAAAACGGAGTTGTTGTTTATGAAAAAAATCCTGGTGATCAGTGTGTTGATGCTCTGTCTCGGTGCAAGCGGAACGGCCGCCTTCTATCTGTTCTACATCGTTCCGCAGCAAAAAGCGTTGGCCGAAGTGGTGGAACCTGTCAGCGTTCCTCAAGTGTTTGGGCGCTATGCTCAGGAGATTCAGCAGGCCGATCAGATGATTCGGAATCAGCCGGACATGTTTCGAGACCCCGCGCCACTGACGCCGAATACTCTGTATGGGTTTTTTGACTTGCCGCTCAAGCAGACCGTGCGCATTCAGCAATTGCGCGCGCCCGGTGATCCCAGAGCCTATCGCAAAGGCGTGCATCAGGGCCTCGATTTTTACGAAACCAGACGCGGCGACCCGGTCTATGCGGCGGCGCCCGGAGTGGTGATTCGCATTGATACCGAGTATCAACCCGTGGACAAAGGTTTTCGGAATGAATTGCTGGCCAAATGCGCCTCCACCTGGAACGGCACGCCGGGATCAGTGGAACTTGCGGCGGTTGAAGAGCCGTATGGCGATGTGCTGGATAAATTGCGCGGCCGGCAAGTGGTGGTGTATCATGGCAGGAATGCCCGGAATGAACCGATTATTTCGCTGTATGCGCATTTACTGGACGTGAATCATGACCTGGCGCTGTATAGCATCGTCGGCGCCGAAACGACCGCCGCGGCGGCCGCGAACAGAAAAAAGTCGTTGGCCGTGGCCGGGCGGACAGCGGCCTGCCGGACCACCCGGACCCCGTCGCAGTAGTCGAGTACGATACCCACCCGCCGGGCGGCCAGCCGCCGGCGGCGCAGCGCGGCCCCGGCCCTTTCCACCAGCCGGTAGACAACCCCGTCCACCACGGCGGCCGCGTTGGTGTCATCAGCGAAAGCGTGGTCCAGCGCCACCACCGGCGGCGCCTGCCCCACCGGGCGGACCGGCGAGGGGTCGATGCCGCGCACGGCCGCGTGCAGACTTTCGCCGCGGGGGCCGAAGACCACCGCCAGCTGGGCCTCGGACAGGCGGGCGACCTCGCCGGCACGGGTCAAGTTGAAGGCCCGCAGGCGCGCCATGTCCCCGGCCGCGATGCCGGGGATCAAGCCCAGCGGCAGGGGCGCCAGAAAATCGGGCTCCTCGCCGGCGCGCACGATACAGTCGCCGGCTGGTTTGACCACCCGGGTGGCGACCTTGGCCACCAGCTTGCTGGGGGCCACCGACCACACCGGCGCCACCCCCATGTCGTCGCGCACCGCCCGGCGGATGCGCCCGGCCACGTCGCGCGGGGCCCCGCAGAGCCGCCCGGTGCCGGTGACGTCCAGAAAAAGGTGACCCTGGTGGTCGGTCATCTCCACCCGGGGGGCGTAGGGTCGTGCATGCCGCAAAAGCGCCTGCATGCCCCGCTCGTAGCGCTCCGGGTGCGGCGCCAGCACGACGGCGTCCGGGCAGCGGCGCAGCGCCCGGCCGAGGGGCATGCCCTTGCGGACCCCGCTCTGGTAAGCCTCCTCACTCATGTCGTAGACCGCCCCGCGGGCGGCGCCTTGCGGTGCAATCACCACCGGCCGCGCCCGCAGACGGGCATCGAGCATGCGCTCCACGGCCACGGCAAAATCGGCGACGTTGATGTGAATGATAAACCGCTCGCCGGCGCTCATGCGCTCGCCTCCACCGCCAGGCCCCGTTCGCCCAGCAGCCGGATCAACTGTCGGGCATCGGCCGCGGCCTGGGCCCGGACATGGTTGTTGAAAAAAATCAGCCCGCGACGGGCGCACCCGGCCATGGCGGCCATGCGCGCGTCGATCCACTCGGCCAGTTGCGCCTCGCCGTAGCGGTAGTCAAAGCGGCGCTGCAGGTGCCCCGCACGCCAGCCGGCGGCGTTGCGGCCGTAAAGGCGGGCATAGAAAAGCGCCGGGTTGGTGACGACATCCAGACGCGGAAACAGCGACGGCAGCTGCGGGCCATCGACGCTGACAAGGGTCACCCGGCGGCGCTCCAGTTCGGCCAGAACCCGGTCGCAGGCCCAGGAAGGGTGGCGGAATTCGACCGCCAAGGGCAGCCCCTGGAAACTCTCCAGCAGGGCGGCGAGGTGCCGGCGGCACGCGGCGGTGCGCTCAAATTCGGCCGGCAGCTGGATCAGCACCGCCGCCAGCTGGCCGGCCTGCACCAGCGGAGCCACGCCGTCACGGTAGCCGGCGGCTTGATCACGCCAGGCGCGGGCATCGATCTGATGGGTCAGGCCGCGGGTCAGCTTGACGGCAAAACGGAACCCCGGGGGCGTCTGGCGGCGCTGGCGCTCGAGCGCCTCGGCCCGCGGCAGCTGGTACCAGGTGGTGTTGAGCTCGACCGCCGCAAACCGCCGGGCGTACAACGGCAGCATGCGCTCGGCGGGGGTGTCGGGCGGGTAGAAACCGGCAGCGACCCATTCGGTGTGGGCATACCCACCGGTGCCCACCCGCAGGCGGCAGCCGGCATGCACGGACGGCGTGCGCGGCATTGTGACAGGGGTCTCCATGCGCGCCGCCCGCCGGCACGGGGCAAAGGGAGCGCGTGGCGCACCGGGAGCGGGAAACGGGTGACATGCGGGGCAGGTAGGCGGCCCACCGCGATGGCGCGGCCGCCGTCAGGCAAACGGATGAATCGCGGCGAAGCGCTCTATAGCCGCGCCACCCCTTCCGGCCCGCGCTGGACACCGATGACCTTGCCCTGAACCAGGACCGCGTCGAACGGGTAGCACGTGGGGGCGTAGGCCGGGTTTTCGGGCCGCAGCTCGATGTCCGTTGCACGGCGGAAAAAGCGTTTCACCGTGGCCTCCTCCTGGTGGACGAGGGCCACCACGATCTCACCGTTGGCGGCGTACTGACGCGGCTCGCAGATCACCAGGTCGCCGTCGAGAATGGCGGCATCCTTCATCGAGTCGCCCCTGACGGTCAGTGCGAAGAGGGTTGCCGCGCGAAAGACGGCCGCATCCAGCACGAGGCTGCCGCCCCACTC
This sequence comes from Desulfobacterales bacterium, assembly GCA_046481705.1. Taxonomy (GTDB): domain Bacteria; phylum Desulfobacterota; class Desulfobacteria; order Desulfobacterales; family JAABRJ01; genus JAABRJ01. The sequence goes on from JAWOJK010000270.1 coordinate 4,947, forward strand.
CTGCTGCGCATAGAGCGGCAGCCCGGCGGCGATCTTGCCGACGATCGGCACCTCGCGCCAGCGCACGGCGCCGGTGGTCTCGCCGCTCGGGGTGAGCAGGTGCAGGGTGCGGCTGTAGCGCCCCTCGCGCCGCAGCAGGCCCTTGTCCTCCAACGCCCGGATAAACTGTGAAACCGCGGCATGACTCACCCCGAGGTCGGCGGCAGCCTGCCGCAGGCTGGGGGCCTTGCCGCTGCGGGCCAGCGCCTGTTCCAGGTAGCGGAGAAAGCGCTGCTGTTTGGGGGTCACTTCCGGTCGCATCGTTGTCACCTCCGGGGCGTGTCAAAAACCGTGATCCGGCGTTTTTTGTACCCTAAAACGGAAAAATGTAAATGTCAATGTAAATAAGAATGTAAACCTTATCGGGAGCCCGCCCACGCGCCACGACAATCGTTTCGGGCTGGCGGGAGGTGCGCAGGGGGGAAAGGGGGCAGGCGAAGCGGCCGGGAGGGGCTTGGCGGCTGTCACAATCAGGGGCCGCGGGTCGGGGCCCGCAGAGTGCAGCATCGTTGGCCGCATGGCAGCCGACGGCGCGATGCGGCTGGAGCGAAGGGTAAAGAAAGCGCCTGGGCTGGGGGCGAGCGGCCGGTGGGCAACGGCTCTTCCACAACCGGGCTGGCCGAGGGCAGCGGCTGCGGCCAAGACCCGGTTCTTCGGGCAGCCGGCCGCGCGCAACGGCCGGCTGCCAGGCCGCCTCAGGGGAGCGCGCGGATTCCCTGACGGATCTGCGCCCAGTCAAATGCCCGGGTCTGTTCCAGGGCGTCCTCGGCCGCCATCTGGCCGTAGGAGACCGAGAAAATGGCGGCAGTCCCCGCCTCGCGATCGAGAAAGACCATCACCGTCCCGGTGTTGTCGGTTTTGTCGTGAACCGTCTGAACGACGAAACCGTCGATGGTCTGGGTGCTGATCCGGCTCTCGGCGGTTTCCATCTGAAGCCCCGCGCCCGCAGCCGCGGCCAGCCCCTCGGCCTGCCCGCCTTTCATGATCAGGGCGGTCAGTTCGCTGTCGCCGCGGGTGTAACTGCGGCTGGCATTGACCATCGCCATCCCGGAGATGCTCATATTCATGCCCGACGGCTCTTCCGCCTGCCAGCCGGGCAGATCCACCAGCAGCGGGTAGAGCGCCTCGTAAGCATCGGCCCGCGCCGTGCCGGTCGCAAGCCCCGCCCAGAGCGCAATCAACAGGATCCCCAGAACCTTTTGCCATGCGGTGTTGCAACCGAAATTGAGCATCTGCAGCCCTCCCTCCAGATCCGTTTGAAGTCTGTTTGCGTCATCGGTATCGCCGGTTGCCCGGCACGTCTTCTCCTTAAGCCAAACCCTGGAAAGGATCAAGGCGAAAATCGCCCCCCCCGCCTTTTGGCGGACCCCACCCGGCCGGGGAGAACCGGTTGGCCGCGGGCAGGGTCCCCTTCGCCGCGCGGATGTGCTAAAAGAGAAGGACACAAACCCCGGGCCAAAACGACTGGAGAAAACCGGAGGGAAACCTTTTTCACGAATGACGAGGAGCTGCAGATGAAAAGCTACCGCAAGGAGTTGTGGTTCGAGGTGCCCACCCGGCGCGCCTTCATCAATATCACCGGCGAGGTCAACCGCTGCCTGCAGGAAAGCGGCATTCAGGAGGGCCTGCTGCTGGTCAACGCCATGCACATCACCGCCTCGGTCTTTATCAACGACGACGAGCCGGGTCTGCACCATGACTACGAGGTCTGGCTGGAAAAGCTGGCCCCGCACGAACCGGTATCCGGCTACCGCCACAACGTGGGCGAAGACAACGCCGACGCCCACATGAAACGCCAGGTGATGGGCCGCGAGGTAGTGGTGGCGGTGACCGGGGGCCGGATGGATTTCGGCACCTGGGAGCGGATTTTTTACGGGGAGTTCGACGGCCGGCGGCGCAAGCGGGTGCTGGTCAAAATCATCGGCGAATAGTCCGAAAAGCGCCTGTGATGCACACACAAACGCACTCAGCTAAGCGTGCAATGTAAAACGATACGGGGAAATTTTACGAAACTTTCCGGTTTCCGGCTTCTATCGCTTCTTCCTTTTGTAGCCAGCACACCCGATAATCAGCACCAGGGGGATCATCGCGGCGTTTCGCGCCTGCAAGCCCTACCAGGGTCTTTGAATCCCGACCGTCACCGCCGCCCTCGCGGCCTCCGCACCTTCCAGGGTCACGTAGCGGTCGTTCTCGTCGAGCGCTTCGAGAGTCGCCGCCACCGGTGCTGCGTTTTCCACCAGCGCCTTGGATTCGCCGGCTGCCACTGCACTAGCCACCAACTCCGGCAGATCGTTCTCCGGATAAAGCCATGACGCCGCCAAGGCGGACAGACTGAACACCATCAGAAGGAAGAATATATTTTTCACGCCGGTTAACCTTTGGTTGCGTCATCTTGACGGTTCCGCAAAAAGTCCGAAAACTCACATGAACGAAAAAATAATACGTAAAAGCGGCGCTGTCCATGGGGCTTCGGCAGGAAAACCGATCCGATCGCCTTTTTGGGGCCGCAGCCCCTTGCCGCGATCAGCGGGGCTTAAAGCCCCTTCCGGCCGAACCGTCCCACCGACCGCTTTCCATCCTCCCGGTTGCGGGAATTCCAGGGCACACGCCTTGTAAACGCGCTGGCATTTTGGGTCACTTTTTCAACAGTTTCTCGAAAACATACGGCAAACACGATTTTTCCGTCATGGGTTTGCCCGCGAGCATCGCGTGGGTATCGATCCACTCTCTTTTATTGGCGGCAATATAGGTTTCAAGGTCATGGGCTTCCAGGAAATTTTTGGTCCTTTGGGCGACTTGCCTTCTGGCAATTTCGCCAATGTTGGGGTTCTTTCGAATCAGGGCCATGGCGCTTGCAATATAATGGGACCATTTTCTTTCCCCGATGGGTATTTTTTCTATTCCCTCGGTCTTTATCATGGCGTCGTATTCGGGGGTGTCGAAGAACATGATAAACACCTCGAGGTAGAACTTCACCATCTCCAGGACGCTTGAACCGAACAGGGAATTGAAGGCGTCATCGTCAATGTAGGCATCCGCCAGGTACATGAAATCTTTAGCCAAATAGTTGTTGTTGTAAATTTCAGCGAAGCCGCTCAGCGCGTGAGCGGCTGACGTGTTGCGCTCGAATCCGATGGTGTTGACGACGATATCCGCCTCGATCTGGCGCTGGCCGTCAACGCTGACGCCGGTGGCAGTCATGCCGCTGATGGCGCCGGTAACCGTTTCGATCTTTTTCAAATAATGCCCGACAAACCAAATGTCCGACACGCTGATGGTGTGTCCTGGATGCTTGATCTTGCCCATCCAACACTCGGGTTGGGTGGCGCCGCTCAATTCATACAGCTTTTTCCAGTACATCATGTTCAGAAAATTGCTTTTTTTGTCGTGTTGAAAGGCCTCGTCGTAGGGTGTGGTGAAATTCAGGTAATCGATGATTTTTGGGCAAATGGTGCCATGCCGACGGCTTACCACGGTCACATGGCGCGCACCGCCCTCCAGGGCCGTGCGGGTGTTTTCGACCGCAAAGGCGCCCATGCCGATGATCACGACCTTCTTGTCGCGCCAATCAATCCCCGCGGTGTGATCGGATATGCCGTCAACAATCTTCCCCCGAAACGCCGACTGATTTTCCCACATCACCTCTCTGGGCGTCCCGACGCGGTCGTTGATCGCCAAAATGACGCCCTTGCTCTCCAGGGAAATCGCGTTCGCGCCCCTGTTTAACCGGATTCGATAGCGATCTCCGTCGGCCTCGATATCTTTTACCTCGGCCTCGATGTAGAGTTGGCGCGACACCTGTTGGGCCAGTCGGACAACGTCTTCCAGTATTTCCCACGTGCCGGAGTGGTCGCGGTTGGACCTGGTGTTTTGCTCCAGGAGCCGATAGGCGCATTCCGAGGAGTTGACCCGGGAAGTGCGATTGGCATACCGGGACCAGATCCCCCCGACCGCACCGCTTTTTTCCAAGATGCAGACGGAAAGCCCGGCTTCTTTCAACCTGTTGGCGGCATATAAACCGGTTATGCCGGCGCCGACAATGGCCACGTCGACCCTGGCCGGCAACGGGCCCGAATTTGATATCCGCAGTTTGCTGCCGTCAAACTTAAGCCTGGACAACGCATAGTGATCGATACGCTCGCGAACCGTTTGCGCGTCGGCGCGGCCCATGGTGAGGATATCCAGATCCGGGTCGCCGACATCCAGCAAAGCGTCGCCTGTTAAAAAAACGGCATGGGGGTAGCAGGCGGAGCGAACCGCCTTCAAGGCCGACAGCAGTTCGGTGACGAGCCCGGCCTTTTCTGCTTCTGCGACAAACACGTAGGGCAGGTCGGCGTAAAGTCTGAGTTTGTTGACGATGCCCGGGATGTCCTGGGAATCGAAATTCAGCAGATGCGCGCCCGGCAACGTCATTTTTGAGAAGTTGGCCACGCGAACAATCGGCGCTGGACCGGTTGTCTGGTTCATGCGTATGTCCTCGCTTGCTATCTGTTTATAGTGTTGCCGGCTTGCCAGCCGACGGGATCCCGCCCTGTGAGCCCGACTGTCACAATTTCGCGCTGGCGCGCCGGGCGCCCTCCACCAGGGAGGCGAGCTTCAACCAGGCCACTTCGCCCGAAACGCTTGTTGCGGATGCGGTGGTGGCAAATCCGCAATCGGTTGATGCGACCACCCGCTCCGGTCCGAGAATTTTAACAAAATTGGAAATTCGCTGGGCGACCAGATCAGGATGTTCCACCGTGTTTGAACTGGTATCGATGACGCCCGGCATCAGCACCTTGTCTTCAGGGAAAGTCAATTCATCAAACACGGTCCATTCGTGTGCATGCCTGTGGTTGCTGGCTTCCAGAGATATGTACCTGGCATTCAGGGCCACGACATGGTTGAAAATACTTTTTAGGCCGATGTCGCAATGATGGGTCCCCGGATAGTTGCCCCAGCAGATGTGCACTCTGCAACCGGCCGGATCGACGGCGGCCAAGGCCTGATTCAAAACGCGAATATTGGTGTCGATCAGCGCAACGAATTGGTTGTCGCTCAGGTTTTTAAAGCGCGTATGCCGACCCATGGCGAGGTCCGGACAATCCACCTGCAAATGAAAGCCGTAGCTGCTGATGATATCATACTCCCTTTTCAACACCGCCCCGAGGGCTTCGATATAGTCGCCGTAATTCCGGTAGTACTTGTTTTCCAAAAAGAGCGCCACGGTCCCAGGAGAGGGCGCGGTGAAAAAGAGCCCTGCGTTCGACTCCGGGTATGATGGCTTTAACTCGTTGTAGACCGCGACCATCATGTCCAATTCTTCCCGCAGGGAGGCTTCACCGGTGTATGAAAGCGGCCCTGAGCAGGCCGGGAGGGTTACCGGCGCCTTGGGGTTCAGTGTGATCAAGCCATTCCGACCGCCGAACCGACTGGACAATTCGGGGAGTTCCTCCAGATCCCGGGGGATAGGCGCCGTTCCCTTTTCGGCGAAACCCGAAATCCGGCTGACGGTGGAATTCACGTAATCCAGCCTCGGCATTTCGCCGTTGTTGATATAGGAAATCCCCAACTGCACCTGCCTTTCCATGATGGCCTTCAAATATCGCCAAAAATCTTCCTTGGCGATCGCCTGTTTTCGCAGGGTTTTGGCAATCATTTGCGGGGGGCGAGGCAAGGAGCCCACGTGGGTTGTTTTAATTGATTTCATAGGATTCACCTTTTGCTGCCGCGTTGATCTCAATTCCAGCCGCACCGGCGACCAATGCGCAGATTTGATCGACAAACTGGTCTCTCAGAGGATACTCGAAAAGGATTTCCGGTCCGATCTCGATGTTTAAAGATGCTTCCAATTGCGTGATCAGTTCCGTACCACTCAAAGAGCTCAGGCCCTGATTGGTCAGTTCGATGTTCGGATCAATCTCTTTGATATTGGTCAGTTGGAAAAAAAGGTCGCTTACCAGGTTGTCGATATCCTCCCTGGCGACTGAGTTTTCGATCACTTTGTCTTTCTTGTCCAACTCGGTGCCAACCGGGAGGCTGTCCTCCATTTCCTGATATCGGAGGTAGGTGTCCAGAGAGAGGGCTCTTTCCCGATCAAACGGGATTTCCCGGGGTCGAATCTCCTTGCGAACAGATGCGTCCACCCCCTTGACAATGAGATGTGCGTTGCTGCCGCCAAACCCGAAACTGCTGACACCGATAACGGCTTGATGATCAATCTTGGTTTCTTCAGTGACCACACGGATAAAATTGGATTCAAAGTCTATGTACTTGTTGGGTTGGTGGAAGTGCAGATTGGGTGGAATAACGCCGAAGCACAAGCTGGCAACCGATTTAAGCAGCCCAGCGATGCCGGCAGCCGATTCTAGATGCCCGATATTCGTTTTTACCGAGCCAACGTAGCAGGTATCCCTTCTGTCTTTGGCAATCGTGTTCTTGATTGCCGAAATCTCTATGGGATCACCGAGTTTTGTCCCTGTCCCGTGGCATTCGACATAAGAGATGTCTCGGGGGCTTATCCCTGCGTCATGGCAGGCGGCCGCAATCAACTCCTCCTGGGCCTCTGGATGGGGTGCGGTGATCACCTGGGATCGGCGGCCGTTCTGGTTGATGGCAGACCCGATCATCTCGGCGTAATACTTACCCGCCAGCGCTTTGTTGACCAATAGAACCAAACCGCCGCCCTCGGCGCGGACATATCCGTTGGCGGAGTCATCGAACGCTTTGCACCTGTTGTCTTGGGACAAGAAACCGGAATTTCTCATATTCCCGGTAAATTGTTGGCTTAACAGCATATTGACGCCACCGGCGATGGCGTAATCCACCCGGCCGGCTTCAATGTCCTTGAGCGCATAATGGACGGCCACCAGGGAAGATGCACACGCGGTGTTGGAAACCCAACTTGGCCCCCTCAAATCATAGTGATAACTAATTCTGGCGGCGATAATACTCGGGTTGACTCCGGTCGGATAGAAAACAGAGTTTCTATCACCCCGGTACTCCTGGTTCCAGACACCGATATAGACACCGACTCTGTTCTTATCCAGCGTTTCGGGGTCGATGCCGGCATCCTTCCAGAGCATTTCGCTCAATTCCAGGGCGAGTATCTGCTGGGGATCTAACGTGCGGGCTTCCGCTGGTGGGATATTGAAGTAGCGATGATCAAAGCGGGTGATCGAATCCTCCAGATACCCCCCTTCTGATTCACCCCTCCCGGCCACAAGCTTCACCTGGTCTTCTCCGCTCAACAACATGTCCCAAAATTGTGTCAGGGTTTCCACGGAAGACGGGAAGCGGCAGCTCATCCCGGAAATCACAACGTTGTTTTTGCGGAGAACTTCCCTGCCCGCCGGTTCAACCGGCTTCTCCAGGCCGAATTGCGCGATCAACTGGTTGATTGTCTTATAGCGATAGAAATCTTGCGGGGCGAGTGAGGGAAAATGCGGCTGCAGGAGTACGGCCAGCTCGGCAAATTCCAAAGAGCCGAGCCCCTGGTAAGCCAACGGGGTAAAAAAATCCAGTTCCGGCTTGAATACAGCGACAGCCGCCTTTAATCCTTCCAAAAAAACACCCTGGTCAAGCTTTTTCCTTTGGAACAAGATCCAGCCGGTGTCATCCTCGCCACGGAACATGGAAGAAACATATGTATGGTTCGGAAAAATCTGACAGCACTTTTCTAAAACCGGGTGGAACCCAATTTCAATGAAATCGATGTGACAATCCTTATAGCGGTCTTTGATGGTCCGCATGGATTGAATGAAATCGATGGGTTTGACCAGCCAATCGTGCCAGTAATCATCCTTGAGACGGGTTTCAAACCTCGTGGTGACCCCTGATACAAACGTATTCTCCGGAACCACACCCGATGCGATGCCGGTCAGCTGATCGGAAAACCGCCGGTAATCCGGATGGTGCCAGGGGTGGGGCAGTTTCATTCTTACAAAATCGGGATGTTCCTGGAGGAATTCTTCCAGATCGCCGGCATACCCGGACAGGGTGACATGCCTTCCGTTTTCGACATTGAAGTTGAAGGAGGAAAGACTGACCGGCAGATCCGCAATCTCGGCGTCGGACAACCGGCCGTGTATCATCGCCCCCTCCAGGTTGGAGGCCACCTCCCCAATCCGGATCGCCAGCAGGAGAACTTCTTCCAATGAAAAGAACCCCGCCTGGTAAGCCGCTGCCAACTCTCCCGTACTGTGGCCAATCACCACGTCCGGGTGATAACCCCATTGGCGCCAGATATCAACCAGACAGATTTGCGATACCACGGTCAGCAGGGGGCTGTATGGGCATCGATGTTTGCCGATTTCCCGATTCCAGAGTTGCTCTAGTTCCAAGTTCATTTTCGTCCTGAGAATATTTTCTATCTGAACCCAGTGACGCGAATTTTTAAAAAGCTTGAAGCGGGTTTGACCGCTATGTGTTCCTTCCCCCGAGTACAAAAATACGGTTTTTTTCATTTGGCGAATCTCCTGTTTCGTGGCCCACCGCTGAGCATAATGATAAATGCGCAGTCGTCTGCATGCGTGAACCAAATGGTGCCGCTCACCGCGGAGAATGCTGAAAGCCGGCCCTATCGGATAGGAACGGGCTTCGGCTGCTGTATGAGGCGACGAAGATCGGTAAGGTTCTTGATATCGAACTTCAACCAATTGCCTTCCAAGCGTGTTGCCACGTCAATTGCGTTGAAGATAACAGGTCCCTAAAAACAGATCGGTAAAGGGCAGGTCATGGTGATGTGAAGGCAGCTCTGACTGAAGAGGCGGGGTTTCCCTTGTCATCAAGACCACATGTTCCCCTTTTGGGCTGGAATTGGCACCTTCAGGAAAAAAGGTTGCCGGGCGATCCTTGGGCCAGTTCCCTAACGCCGCTCTGCATGTCAAACTAAATTAGCGAAAATGGTAAGTCGTCATCGCAACATGTCAAGCACGGTCAACCCAATATCACGGGTCATATTTTTGATATGATTGGGTTAACCCTGGCGCACCTCCTCCCTCAATTTTTTTGCGATCTCAGCCACACGCCCCTGTTTCAATTTCTGCTGTTCGGTCTGCAGGGCGCACGCATTTTCCTGGCGTGTGCGGCGGAAGTCATCGAGGGCGTCCGCAAGCAACGATCGCTTCGCTTCGCGG
>JAWOJK010000321.1:0-8459 GCA_046481705.1 Desulfobacterales bacterium
TAGGCCAGTGCGAAGAGCAGCAGGACTGCTACGAGGGAAAATAGATAATTCACATTCATTTAGCGTAACCTCTCTCCCTTGCCCCCGGTATGGCACTCGGCGCGCCCGCGCGTTTGTCGCCCGAAAAGGCCTTGGCTGGAACCGTGCCGGCACCCTTTATCCCATGGCGGGGCCGCCGCGACGCCAAGCGCCGGATATCCGCTGCCGTACCGTGAGCCTCCTGAAAAATTAAACGTTAACATCCCAGGGAACCGGTTTAATTTTCCGGGTCCTCTTTGATCAAGCCCGCTCTTTCGAATGCACGGTATATGGTGTTGCGCTCAGTAGTGGCCTTTAGGTGATAGATCTTTTCGCGGCATTCCATGAAAAGGTCAAACGCCAGCAAGCCGAGGGTATCGATGCGGCTTTCGATCTCAACCAGTGCCTCTTGCAGTTGATGGGCGTAAATTTCCTTACCGTAATGACGACGGAGAACGGTTTTAAGAGAAAAGATAAAGGCAGTTGCTTGGGAAGGAGTAAACGCCTGGACCGCCCGGATACGGATCAGCGGGTCGAGAAAGGGCATCACGCTTTCGCGGTCGATGCCGTTCACAACCTGGTCGAAAAGCCCTGTCAACCCGTCTCGAAAACTCATGCCGACCGGGTTGCTGAACGGATCTTGCTGTTTCTTGAGAAATTGACGGGTGTCGGGGGCGTAGGAGGCCGCCACCTCGTCAAACCACTTGGCGACGATTGCGGATTTTTTTTTCTCCAGAAAAAGCGCCAGGTTTTTTTGACTCAAAATGACTCCAGGATTAGAATTTTGTTGCCGGGGATGGTCCCCCAGGTAAAATCGACGTTGCCCGGTGGTTCGGTCTGGCAGGCACCTTGCCGAGGTGCCAAATTAAGGCAAATTCTATAATCAAGTTGAACTCCGCTGTCAAGGATAAATGGGTAAGATGACAAGTTAAATTTTGCCCTTTCGAAAAGCTTTCAAAGGGTTAAGGGCGCGTCCCGGGGTGTCGCGGCCATCGCTGGCCGCCCGTCAGCCGCCGCCGCCGGTCAAATCGCGGTGTCGGCGGGCAAAACGGTCCGCCTCGGCCGTATTTCCCAGGGCCTTGTAGCAGGCGGCGAGGGACGCGGCCGCTTGGGGCGCATCGGGAAAATTCAGCAAGACCGCGATCGCTTCCTGCGGCCGGCCGAGGTTGATGAAGTTGATCCCCTGGCAGACGTTCAGGGCCTCGTTTTGGGGATAGTGCCGCAGCGCCCGCTCCAGCAGCTTGGCGGCGCCCCCGAAGGCCCCGGCCTTCTGGTGCAGGATCGCCCGGCCCAGAAAGGCCCGCGGGTCGGGGTGGTAGGCCAGGGCCCGATCATAGAGTCGGGCCGCGATGCCGTCCCTGTCGGCAATGGCCTCGATCCGGGCGTAATCGCCGTGGCTGAAGGTCATGGCCAGGCGCGAAAGAAAATCCGCATGCAGGGGGGCCAATTGGGGGTCTTCGAGCAGGGGGATGTTGTCGACGATCTCCGGCAGGAGGCGCTGGAACCCCTCGCGCAGCTGCCGGCCCCAGGCCTTGACCTGAGCCGGCGGCAGCGCCGGGTCGTATTCGCAGTAAAGGATATCCTCGATGCGCTTCAGCCAGATGTCATCGGTGAGCCCGAACCTGCGGCGGAAATCGGCATACAGGGCCGTTCCAGGAAAAACGTCGAGCACGTAGAAAATGACGCTGAGGGGCTTGATGGCGGCGATCAGGGCCAGGGTTTGGGCGATGCTGCGGTCGCTTTCGCCGGGGCAGCCGTAGATGAAGTAGGCCCGGCTGAAGAGGCCGTAGCGAAGGGTTAAATCGAAAGCGCGCGCGATCTGCGCTGTCTCCAGCGGTTTGTTGAGGTCGCGGCGGATGGCCGCGGACCCGCTTTCCACCCCGTAGCTGATCTGGGTGCAGCCGGCCCGCCGCATCCAGCCGAGCACCTCGGCCTGCACCAGGTCGACCCGTGAAATGGCCGCCCAGCTGATGGGCAGCTTGCGCCGGATGATTTCGCGGCAGATCGCGATGACCCGCTTGGCGCTGACCATGAAGGTGTCGTCGGAGACATAGAAAAACGTCACCCCCTGGCGGTACAGCAGTTCGAGCTGGTCGACGAAATAGCGGGTCGAATGAAACCTTACCCGCCGGCCCCAGAAAAGCGGCGAGCCGCAGAAGGTGCAGTTGCCGCGGCAGCCGCGGGTCAGGGCCACGTGCTGAAACCGGAAATAACGGGCCGGCTGGGGCAGGACGTCCAGGTTGCGAATGGGTCTTGGCGCCGGGTTGCAGACCACCCGTTGGCCGTCGCGCCAGGCCAGGCCCTCGACCGCCGCCAGGTCCGGGGCCGGCGTCTTTTGGAGCGCCTGCACCAGGTTCAGAAAGGGGAACTCGCCCTCCCCGATGACGACGTAATCGATTTCCGCAAAATGGGCCAGGAAATGGCGCCACAGAAAGGTGGGCGTGACACCGCCGAAAACCGTGGTGACGGCCGGGTTGAGGGCCTTGGCGAGGCGCGCGACCTCGATGCCGCCCCAGCGGTTGGCGTTCAGGATCGAAAAGCCGATGATATCCGGCTGCTTGTCTTCCAGCAGGGCCCGGATCTGCTCCGGGGCGTCCTTCAGCCCCTGCAGGTTGAGAACCGCCACCTCGTGGCCGTTGGCCTTCAGCAGGGCGCCGATATAGTAAAGCCCCATGGGCACCACGTGAACGTCCTCCTCGTGGAGGCGCTCTTCGAGGCAGTAGGGATAGACTAGCAGGACGTTCATCGTTGTGGCTGGCAGGGCAGGGAAATGGCACCGGGCGGGCGCCCGTCAGGGCAACGCACGACGGCCGCCTGCCCGGATTGGTCGCCGCTGGCAGCGGACCGCCGGGAGCGACGTTTGACTTTCAGCGGGGCTGTTGTTAGGGATGGCCCCCATGACGGCCGGGACCCAGCCCCCGCGGACGGGTCGTGCGGCATTTTGCTCTTTCCGGAGAAGTCGGCCATGGGGTTATCCCGCCGCTGGGCGATCTTTATGATCGCCTCGGCGCTTTTCGTATTTTCCCAGTTTTACCGGGCCTCCATCGCGGTGATCAGCCCGCAGCTGATGGCCGATGTCGGCCTGGGTCCCCGCGGCCTGAGCCTGATGTCGGCTGCTTTTTTCTACGCCTTTGCCCTCACCCAGATACCCATCGGGATATTTCTGGACCGCATCGGGCCCCGCCGCACCATGACCGCGCTGTCGGGGGTGGCCGTCAGCGGGGCGCTGGTCTTTGCCTGGGGAGAGTCCCTTGAAGCCCTGGTGCTGGGCCGCGTGTTGCTGGGCATCGGGATGGCCTGCAACCTGATGGGCGCTTTCAAGCTGGTGACCCTCTGGTTCAGCCCGCTGCAATTTGCGACGCTGTCGGCGCTGGTGGTTTCCATCGGAACCACCGGCAATCTCACCGCCACGACCCCGCTGGCGCTTCTGGTAGGCTGGATCGGCTGGCGGTTGACTTTCTCGGTTTTTGCCGGCCTCAACCTGGTCCTGGCCGCAGCCTTTTTCCTGGTGGTGCGGGACCGCCCGGAAGCTTGCCCCGCTGCCGTCGTCTCGCCCCTGCCTGCTTCCCCTCGGTTTTTTTCCGATCTCGGCCGGCTTTTCCGCGACCGCGACTACTGGATCATCTCCATCGGCACCTTCTGCCGCTACGGGATTTTTGCGGCGGTCCAGACCCTCTGGGCGGGGCCGTTCCTCATGACCGTCATGGGGCGCTCGGCCCTTGTGGCGGGCAACCTCATTTTCCTGCTGAACGTCGGCATGATCCTCGGCGGGCCGGTCTGGGGGCGGCTTTCCGACACCCTTTTCAGAACCCGCAAGGGGGTTGTCATCATCGGTTTTGTCTGCCTGGCGGCGGATATCGGCGCCTTGGCGCTCTTGCCGGCGGGTGCCGGAACGGGAGTTCTGGCGGCGCTTTTTTTCGGCTTCGGTTTTTTCGGCAGCGCCGGCGGGATCATGTACACCCATATCAAAGAATTGATGCCCCTTGAGATGGCAGGGACCGCCATGACGGGAATCAATTTTTTCACCATGATCGGCGCGGCCGCCTGCCTGCAGGGAATGGGGGGGCTGATGCAGGCCCTTTACCCCGAAGCCGCCCTGAGTCCGGCGGCTTTCCAGGCGGCCCTGGGCGTTTGCGGTGCCTGCCTGCTGGGCATGGCTGCCCTGTACGGGTTTACCCGGGATACGTTTCACTCCTGAAGGGCCGCCCGGTCGTTGCCGCGGGCCATGGGGCCATGCTGGGGGCCGGGCGGCATGATCCTGGGCTTTCAGACGGCTGCCGGGGATTTCAGGCTGGCCAGAGCCAGGTAGAGGGCCCCCACGGCCAGCTCGGCACAATGAAAATGGTCGCGCGGCAGGGTCTTGAGAAAGGCTGCCACGGCCTCGGGGGTGATCTCCCAGGCCGTTTTCACCCGGCGGCCCGCGGCCAGTTCGGCCACCGTGTTGGCGCAGGCGGTCGTATGCATGCAGCCGTCGGTGTCAAAGGCCACGCTCTGGATGCGGCCTGCGCGGACCACCAGGAAGATCTCGACTGTGTCGCCGCACTCACCGGTGCGCTTGCCGTAGCCGTCCGGGTTTTGAAGCCTTTCATGGCGGTCATGGCGAAAGGCCATCTCGAGATAATTGCGCGAGTGGTCCTGCCAGAAGTCAAATGTTTGTTGAGATGATCGCAAACGCTGCATGCTGTCCTCGGCCCATCAATTCGAAAATTCAAAAATCTGAAACAATGCCGTTGAAACCCGGCCTTCGGCCGGTCGCTCGGAGCCGATGCCAACGGCGGTCTACTGGTTGCCGAAGCCGTTTTGTTGGCCGCAGTCCGGGCACTGCCAGGTGATGCCGTTGCAGGAAACCCCCCAGAAATTCTCCAGCATGCAGTCCTGGCAGATTGCAAACCCGCAGCGGCAGGTCCAGCAGAAGGGCACCTGCTGGCCGCAACAGTGGCATGTCGGGTTGCGGCGGCGCCGGGTGCGGCGCGGCGGGCGCGGCTTACTTGCAGAGGCGGGCATGCGCGACCCCAATGCAGCGGTTCATGATCACGTCGATGCCGGCTTTCCGCAACATTTCGGCGGCTTCCGGGTTTTCGATGCCCGTCTGCATCCAGAAGGCCCGCGGTGCCAGGGCGACGGCGTCGCGGGCGTGGGGCATGATGCGCGCCGAATTGACGAACGCATTCACCAGGTCGACCCGCTCGCTAATTTCGCGCAGCGAGCCGTAGGCTTTCTCCCCCAAAATTTCCCTCTGCGCGCTGCGCACGGGGATGATGCGGTAGCCCTGCCGCTGAATGTAGGCCGCCATACAGTGGGAGTCGCGGTCCGGTTTGGGGCTCAGGCCCACCACGGCGATGGTGGCGGCGGTCTGCAGCAGCAGTCGGATGTCCCGCTCGGCGGTCAACTGCTCGCCGCGCTTCACCCGGCGGCCCGCGCGGCTGCCTTGTTGTTTGACGGTCGGCATGTTATGGCTTTGAGTCGACACTGTGGCTAGACCTTTTAAAGCGGTTCAAGGCCAGACGATATTGTCAAGACACGCCCGGAGGCGCCGCCTGATGCCTGTGAGCGTGCAGTGAAAGCGCGCCCCAGCGACGTCGAGCTGCAGCGCAGGGGCATGGTCTTTTGTGAAATCGTCCCCGGCTGATGCCCGACGACTTCTTAGCCCAGTCCCCACCGGCTGTCAACGTTTCGGACGCGGCCGCCCTTCGACGGCCGCCGCTCGCCGGCTTTGAGCGAGCCGCTTTGACCCCCCACACACGAGGACCGACATGACACCCACCGCAGACACGGCCGCATCGTCGGGGCCCAACGCGCCCCGGCCCGGCGCCCCGACTCTCTACCTGATCGACGGCACCGCCTACATTCATCGCGCCTACCACGCCATCCGCGGTCTTGCCAACTCCAAGGGGTTGCCCACCAACGCCGTCTTCGGGTTTACGCGCATGCTGATCAAGCTGATGACCGATCGTCAGCCGGAATACGCCGCGATGTTCTTCGACGCCAAGGGGCCGACCTTCCGGCATGAACGCTACGAAGCCTACAAGGCCAACCGGCCCCCCATGGCCGAGGACATGGCCGTCCAGATTCCGCTGATCAAGCGCGTCACCCGCGGCTTTAACCTGCCGCTGATTGAGATGGCGGGCTTTGAGGCCGACGACCTGATCGGCACCCTGGCCCGCCAGGCCCAGGAAAAGGGCTTCTTCGTCGTGATGGTGACCGGCGACAAGGATTTCATGCAGCTGGTGACCGACACGGCCGTCATCTGGGACCCCATGAAGGAAAAAACCATCGACCCCGCAGGCGTACGCGCGGCCCTGGGCATCGAGCCCGGGCAGGTGGTGGATGTCATGGGCCTTGCGGGCGACAGCGCCGACAACATCCCCGGGGTCCCCGGAATCGGGCCCAAGACCGCCCAGGGCCTGATCCAATCTTTCGGCAGCCTGGCGGCCCTGTATGCCGACCTGGACACGCTGAGCGCCAAGAAACAGCAGGAAAAACTATCCCAATACCGGGAGCAGGCCTTTTTGAGCCGCGAGCTGGCCACCATCGAGACCCGCGCCCCGCTGGCCTTCGACCCCGACGAATTTCGCCTCCGACCACCGGACACCGCCGTTCTGGCCGGGCTTTTCAAGGAGCTGGAATTCCGTCAGCTGCAAAAGGACTACCCCCAGGGGGCGGACCATTCGCGCAAGGACTACCGGCTGATTCTGGACGAGGAGGCCCTGGCGGCGCTGGTGGCCCGCCTGGAAAAGGCCGAGCGGATCGCGCTGGACACCGAAACCACCTCCCAGTACCCGATGCAGGCCCGGCTGGTGGGGCTTTCGTTCGCCGTTCAGGCCGACCAGGGCTTCTATATCCCCTGCGGCCACGACTACCCCGCCGCACCCCCCCAGCTCGCCCTGGATATGGTGCTGGCGAGGCTCAAGCCGCTGTTGGAGAACCCGGCCGTGCCCAAGGTCGGGCAGAACATCAAGTACGACTGGATCGTGCTGGCGCGCTGCGGGGTTCGGCTGGCCGGGGTGGTTTTCGACACCATGCTGGCCTCCTACCTCATCAACCCCTCCAAGCGGGCCCACAGCCTGGATCAGATCGCCCTGGATTTTCTCGACTACAAGACCGTTTCCTACGAGGAGGTCACCGGCACGGGCAAAAACGCCCTCAATTTCTCCCAGGTGCCGCTGGACCAGGCGGCGGCCTATGCCAGCGAGGACGCCGATGTCACTCTGCAGGCCTGCGGCGTTTTGCAGCCCCAGCTGGCGGAGATCGGGCTGAGCGAGCTCCTCGAAACGGTGGAAATGCCGCTGGTGTCGGTCCTGGTCAAAATGGAGATGGCCGGCATCCGCGTGGACGAGGCGCGCCTGGGCGAGCTCTCCAAATCCTTCGAACACCAGCTGGAGCAGCTGGAGCGGGATATCTACGCCCAGGCCGGTGAAACCTTCAACATCAAGTCCTCCCAGCAGCTGGGGGCGATCCTGTTCGAGAAGCTCAAGCTCCCGACCCAGAAAAAAACCAAGAAGAAAACGGGCTACTCCACCGACGTGGAGGTGTTGACCGCGCTTGCGGCCCACCACGAGCTGCCCGCCCTGATCCTCAAGCACCGCAGCCTGGCCAAGCTCAAATCGACCTACACAGATGCCCTGCCGGAACTGGTCAACCCGGAAACCGGGCGGATTCACACCTCATTCAACCAAACCGTGGCGGCCACCGGCCGCTTGAGCAGCTCCGACCCCAACCTCCAGAACATCCCCATCCGCACCGAGGAGGGCCGCGAGATCCGCAGCGCCTTCATCCCCCGGCCCGGCTGGCAGCTGGTCTCAGCCGATTACTCCCAGATCGAGCTGCGCATCTTGGCCCACGTCTCCGCGGACGAGATCCTGATCAGGGCCTTCCGCGAGGGCGAGGACATTCACACCCGCACCGCCACCGAGGTCTTCGAGGTCCTGCCCAATTTCATCACCCCGGACCTGCGCCGCCAGGCCAAGGTCATCAATTTCGGGATCATCTACGGCATGAGCCCCTTCAGCCTGGCCAAGGAGCTGAACATCAGCCAGAAAATGGCCAAGACCTACATCGAGCACTACTTCGCGCGCTACAGCGGGGTCAAGGCCTACATCGACCGGACGATCACCGAGGCCGCCGCAAGCGGCCGGACCAGCACCCTGCTCGGCCGCATCCGCCTGCTGCCCGAGATCCACAGCAAGAACCAGGTGGTGCGCGGATTCGCCGAGCGCATGGCCATCAACACGCCCATCCAGGGGACCGCCGCGGACCTCATCAAGCTGGCCATGATCCGGGTGGACGCCGCCTTGACCCGTCGCAAGCTCAAGAGCGCCATGCTGCTCTCGGTCCACGACGAAATCGTCTTCGAGGTGCCGCCCGACGAGCTGGACACGGTCAGAGAGGTGGTGCAGGCGGAAATGGAGGGGGTCTGGGACCTGAGCGTGCCCCTCAAGGTG
>JAWOJK010000371.1:0-16915 GCA_046481705.1 Desulfobacterales bacterium
CATCATCGGCACCGGCGCCCGCGTCCTGGTCGAGCAACTGCACCCGCTGATGCAGACCGAGGGCATCGACAATGCCATGGGGGTCTTCAAGCACATGCAAACCGCCTACGGGGTCGCCGGCGCGTCGGTCACGGACTACTCCATGATCGCGGCGATGGAAGCCCTCAACAGCCCCTTCCTGCTGTCCGTCGTGGCCGCCGGCGGGTTGGCGATCGCCATGGCCACCGCAGCCGGCTGGACCATGGTGCTCAACATCCTGCTGGGCCGCGATTTGATGGGCAAGGTCTTCGGCAGCACCCTGCCCGAGGAAAAACCGGTCATGGTGACCCGCGCCATGACCATATTGGTCCTGGTGTTCTCGATGCTCATGTCCTTCAACCCGCCGGCACTGGTCCTGGACATCTCGGGAGCCGCGTTCGTCGTGATCCTGTGCTCGGTCGGCCCCCCGCTGATCCTGGGGATCTGGTGGGCCCGGGCGACAACGGCGGCCGCCATGATCAACATCATCGTCATGACGATCCTCTCAACCGGCAGCTGGATGTATGCCAACAAGGTCCTCGGCAGCGCTCACTGGTTCTTCCTCAGCAACCCCGAGAACAAAATCAGCACCCCGCATCAGGTCTACTGGGTCTTTGTCGGCTTCATCTTCTTTATCGTCATCAGCCTGATGACAAAGCCGAACAGCGATGAGGTCATCAAGAAATACTCTCTGGATATCAGACCCGATCTCTAAAGACCGCAAAACCGTTTTGGGGGCCGGCGCCCTGTTTGGAGCCGGCCCCCAAAAAAACCGCCACCCCCCCGGTGCCGTGGCAATTTAACCCGTATCGCCGCACGCCTTGCTGCAGCGGGGCAGACCCGCTGACAGGCCGCGACGCTATGGCAGCGCGGCAAGGCGTGTGTGGAAAGGAGGCAGGATTGGACTTTGAACTTACCAAAGAACAGGAAATGATCCGCAAGGAGGTGCGCAATTTCGCCCAGAGCGAAATCGCACCGCTGGCGGCCGAACTGGACGAAACCGAGACCTTCTCCAATGAGCTGACCCGCAAGATGGGTGAAATCGGCCTGTTCGGCATGTTTGTTTCCGAGAAGTACGACGGCCAAGAGATGGACTACATCTCCTACATCATCGCCGTCGAGGAGCTGGCCCGCGTGGACGGCTCCCAGGCGGCCACGGTGGCGGCCGGCAACTCGCTGGGCATCGGTCCGCTGAACTATTTCGGCACCGAGGAGCAGAAGCGCAAGTACCTGCCGCCGCTGTGCCGCGGCGAGGCCCTGTGGGGCTTCGGCCTGACCGAACCCACCGCCGGCTCGGATGCGGGCGGCAGCAAAACCACCGCGGTCAAGGACGGCAACGAGTGGGTCATCAACGGATCGAAGATCTTCATTACCAATGCGGCCTGCGATATGACCCTGGGCGTCACCGTGCAGGCCATCACCGGCCAGCGCGCCAACGGCAAGCCCGAATACACCTGTTTTATCGTCGAAAAGGGCATGCGCGGCTTCAAGGCGGTCCCCATGCACGGCAAGATGATGTGGCGCGCCTCCAACACCGCCGAGCTTTACTTCGATGACGTGCGGGTCCCGGAGGCCAATATCCTCGGCAAACCCGGCGACGGGTTTCACCAGATGCTGCAGACCCTCGACGGCGGCCGGCTTTCGATCGGCGCCATGGGCCTGGGCGGCGCCCAGGGGGCCTTTGAGATGGCGCTCAAGTATGCCCGGGAGCGCCAGCAGTTCGGCCAGCCGATCGCCAAGTTCCAGGCGATCGCCTTCAAACTGGCCGATTGCGCCATGGAGATCGAGTGCGCCCGCAACCTGCTCTACAAAGCCTGCTGGCTGCGGGACAAGAAAAAACCGTTTGCCAAGGAGGCCGCCATGGGCAAGCTCTATTGCTCGGAGCTGATGGGACGCGTGGCCGACCACGCCGTTCAGATTCACGGCGGCTACGGCCTGATGAAAGACTACGGCGTGGAACGCTTTTACCGGGATCATAAGCTCCTCGACATCGGCGAAGGGACCTCCGAGATCCAGCGCCTGGTGATCTCCCGGTATATCGGCTGCTGACCGGCGCGTCAGCCCAACGCCGCGGCACAGACGGCGAGCGGACCGCCCAGCGGCAGAGGTTCTGCCCGCGGCCCGCTCGCCAGGACAAAATTTTAAGCCCAATAACTAACGGAGAAATAGGATGCAGCTACCAAAGTTTGAAGTGGGGAAAACGACGATCGGGCAGCTGGTGGACCTGGTCGCCGAGCAGTTTGGCGACAGCAAAGCATTGTTTTACCACAAGCTGGGCATCGACTACACCTACCGCGAATTCCGCGATGTGTGCAACCAGGTCGCCAAGGGGTTTATGGCCCTCGGGGTAAACAAAGGCGACAAAATCGCCATCTGGGCCAACAACGTCCCGGAATGGCTCTACACCCAGTTCGGCACCCCCAAGATCGGCGCCATCATGGTGACCGTCAACACGGCCTACCGCTCCTTTGAGCTGGAATACCTGATGAAGCAGTCCGATTCCCAGACCCTGATTCTGATCGGCGGCGTGCGCGAGCCGGACGAATACGTCAAGGTAGTCTACGATGTCTGCCCGGAGCTCAAGGACAGCGAGCCCGGCAAGCTCAAATGCGCCAAACTGCCGGAGCTCAAAAACGTCGTTTACCTGGGCAAGGAAAAGCTGCCCGGCATGTTCAATTGGGACGATGTCATGGCCCTCGGCAAGAAAGTCACCGACGCCGAGCTCAAGGCCCGCCAGAACTCGCTTGACCCCTACGACGTCATCAACATGCAGTACACCTCGGGCACCACCGGTTTTCCCAAGGGGGTAATGCTGACCCACACCAACATCATCGGCAATGCCAAGAGCATCGCGGCATGCATGAACCTCTCCAGCAAGGACAACCTCTGCATTCCGGTGCCCTTCTTCCACTGCTTCGGCTGCGTGCTGGGAACCCTCTCGTGCGTCGTCTCGGCCTCCGCCATGTCGCCGGTGGTGGCCTTCAAGGCCGACGCGGTGCTCGAAACCGTGCAGGCCTCCAAGTGCACGGCGCTCCACGGGGTGCCCACGATGTTCATCGCCGAACTTGAAGAAATGACGAAAAAGTCCTACGATACCTCCAGATTGCGCACGGGCATCATGGCGGGCTCGCCCTGCCCGATCGAGGTCATGAAAAAGGTCGTCAGCGTCATGGGCGCCAAGGAAATGACCATCGCCTACGGCCAGACCGAATCCTCGCCGGTCATCACCCAGACCCGCCCCGAGGATTCCCTCGAGCTCAGGGTCAGCACGGTGGGCCGGGCGCTTCCCAACGTCGAGGTCAAGATCGTCGACCCGGTCACCGGTGAGGAGGTCCCGCGCGGCGTTCAGGGCGAGCTCTGCACCCGCGGCTACCACGTCATGAAGGGCTACTACAAGAATCCCGAGGCCACCCGCGACGCCATCGACAGCGACAAGTGGCTGCACACCGGCGACCTGGCGGTGATGGACGAAAACGGCTACTGCAAGATCACCGGCCGGATCAAGGACATGATCATCCGCGGCGGCGAGAACATCTACCCGCGCGAAATCGAGGAGTTCCTCTACACCCACCCCAAGGTCAAGGATGTGCAGGTCGTCGGGGTGCCGAGCCTCAAATATGGCGAGGAGGTGGTGGCCTATATCCAGCTGAAACCGGGCGAGACGGCCACCGATGAAGAGCTGCGGACCTTCTGCAAGGAGCGCATCGCGTTCCACAAGATCCCGGCCTTCTTCATGTTTGTTGATGAATATCCCACCACCGCCAGCGGCAAGATCCAGAAATACAAGCTGCGCGAGCTGGCCACCCAGAAACTGGGACGCGAGGATGCGGTGGTGGAAACCGCCTGACAACAGGTGTGATCGGCCTGATACGCGGCATGGCGCAAGGTTTTGACCGACCGCCATGCCGTGTATCCCCAACTTTGCACCGGAGGAGAGAATGAGCGAACCGCTGTTGCTGGTCGAGGAGTCCGAGGGCGTCGCCCTGCTCACCCTGAACCGGCCAAACGTGATGAATTCCTTTAACTTTGAAATGCTGCGCGCCCTGCGCGATGCCATCGAAAAGCTGCGCTTCAACCCGGCCGTGCGGGTGGTCATCATCACCGGCGCCGGCGACCGGGCCTTCTGCGCCGGCGCCGATCTCAAGGAACGGGCGACCCTGACCCCCGTCCAGGTGAAGGAATTCATTTTCACCATCCGCAACCTGTTTACCGCCATCGAACAGTTGAGCAAACCGGTGATCGCCGCGGTCAACGGCATCGCCCTGGGCGGCGGCACCGAACTGGCCCTGGCCTGCGACATCCGCATCGCGGCCGAGACCGCTTCCATGGGCCTCACCGAAACCCGCCTGGCCATCATTCCGGGCGCCGGCGGCACCCAGCGCCTGCCGCGGCTGGTGGGCCGGGGCAAGGCCAAGGAGCTGATCTTCACCGGCCGCCGGGTGGACGCCCAGGAGGCGCTCGCCATCGGCCTGGTCAACCAGGTGTGCCCGCCGGAGGTCCTGATCGGCGCCTGCCGCGAGATGGCCGCGATGATCTGTGAAACCGGCCCGATCGCCATCGAGCAGGCCAAATACGCCATCAACTACGGTATCGAAACCGACCTCAACTCAGGTCTGGCGATCGAGTCCAACGCTTACTGGGTCACCATTCCCACCAAGGACCGGCTGGAGGGCCTGGCGGCTTTCCGGGAAAAGCGCAAACCGGTCTACCGCGGGGAGTGACCCCCGCCGCCGCTTTTAAATTGGAAAGTCCCCGCCGCCGGCCGGGGTCGATCCACCGCCGGGGACGACCAACCGGCTGTGGGCGGATTTTTTTTCGACCGGGCTCACGGTGCGCGCGCCGTGTTTTGCAAACACCCTGAAAGAGGATGGGAAATGACAGAGAATCGAGAATTTTGGGAAAATGAAGAGCGAAAACTGGATGAACGGGTTTACCAGGCGGTATGGCCGGGAGGCGAGAAGGCGGTTCAGCGGCTGGCCAAACAGGGCAAGCACCCCGTTCGGGAACTGATCCAGCACCTGATCGACCCGGGCACCCAGTTCTTCGAACTCAGCCGCCTCGCCGGCTTCGGGGTGGACTACCCCGGCGGCATCGATGATATTCCCTGCGGCGGCGTGGTCACGGGTATCGGCAAAATCCACAACAACTGGACCATGATCATCGGCAACGACCCGCGGGTCAAGGCCGGCACCTACTTCCCGATCACCCTCAAAAAGCACATGCGCGCCCAGGCCATCGCCGAACGCTGCGGTCTCAACTGCGTCTACATCGCCGACTCGGGCGGGGCCTTCCTGCCCATGCAGGCCGAAGTGTTCCCCGACGACCAGCATTTCGGCTCGATGTTCTACAACATGGCGCGCATGTCCGCCATGGGCCTGAAGCAGGTCACGCTCAGCACCGGCGGCAATACCGCCGGCGGGGCCTACATCGTTTTCATGGCCTGCCAGTCGGTGATGATCGACAAGCTGGCCTACTCTTTTCTGGGCGGCCCGCCGCTGGTCAAAATGGCCACCGGCGAAGTGATTTCCGCCGAGGATCTCGGGGGCGCCCGGATCCATACCCAGGTGTCCGGCGGGGCCGACCATTTCTGTTCCGACCAGGGCGAGGCCATCGGCGCGGTTCGCGAGATTCTCTCGCTGGAGCCGCCGCAGACCCTCCACCGCCATCGTTACGCCGAATCCCCGCCGCAGGTGGCCCCCGACAGCATCTACGACCTGCTGCCGGCCGGCATTCACCAGGGGATCGACGGCCGGGCCTTCCTGGCAGCGATCGCCGACGACAGCGTCTTCAACGAGTACAAGCGCAACTACGCCCCGGGCCGCGGCGACAACATCGTCACCGGCAAGATCCGGATCAAGGGGCTGCCGGTGGGCGTAATCGCCTCAAACGGCGTGGGCATCATCTTCTTCGAGGCCGCCCGCAAGGCCACCGAGTGGATCATCCGCTGCAGCCAGGAAAAGACCCCCCTGCTGTTCGTTCAGAACTCCCCGGGCTACATGGTGGGGTCGGATTCCGAGCACATGGGTATCGGCAAATACGGCGCCGACATGGTGCGAACGGTTTCCTGCGCCCAGGTTCCGCGCATCCAGCTGGTGATCGGACCCGACAACGGTGCGGCCAACTACGGCATGTGCGGCCGGGCCTATCGCCCGCATTTCCTGTTTTCCACCATGCGCGCGCGCACATCGGTGATGAGCGGCCGCAGCGCCGCCGGCGTGCTGCTTTCCATCGAGGAGCGCAAGCGCGAGGCCCAGGGCAAACCCATGAGCGATGCGGAAAAGGAGGCCTTCCGCCAGAAAATGATCGACAAGTACGACGGCGAGGCCCATCCCTTCTACTGCGGTGCCCGCCTGCTGAACGACCGGGTTCTCAAGTTCAGCGAAATTCGCGACTGGCTGGCCATGGCCTTTGAGGTCAGCCTGCTGAAACCCATCGGCGACCCGGCTTTCGGCAACCTGAGGTTTTAACCCGTCTGGGGCCCCGGCCGATTTTTTGCCGGGGCCGCAGGCCGGTAATTGAGGCGACGTTCTCCAATGCCGGCGAGCGTCACCCCCGCCACGGGGCATTCCCCGGACGATAATTGAAGGAAAGGAGCAGGGAACAAATGACTGAACACGATTATTGGAAAGTTTTCCCCCGCATGCCACGCAAGGTCACCATCGGCGACATTACGGTCCGGGATGGGTTTCAGCATCTCGAAAAGTTCGTCTCCACCCGCGCCAAAATTTTTTACCTGGAGGAGCTGATTTTTGCCGGCTGCCGCAACATCGAGGTCACCAACCTCGGAAACCCCCACCTGATGCCCCAGTTCGCCGACGCCGAGGAGCTGCTCACCCATCTTCGCAGCGACCGCTTCAAAAAACGCTGCGCACAAAAGGGTGTCAACTACGATGAGCTGGTGTTGACGACCATCACCATCCGCGAAGGCGCCGTGGACCGTGCCGTCGCCCTGCGCGAAAAGGGCATCGGGCCTGACCGCCTGCTGATGATGGTCTCCACCGAGGAGCAGCACCACTTCGCCAACTCGGGCACCACCCTGCCGGATTACTGGGCCGAGTGCGAGCGCTGCATCAAGAAGTGCAACGACGCCGGCATGATAATGTGCGGCACGGTCAGCACCATCTGGGGCAGCCCCATCGGCGGGGCCACCGACATGCGCGACGCCGTGGAATTCACCAAACGCTGGCTGGAGATCGGCGCCCACGACGTGGAGCACGCCGACCACGACGGCAGCGCCTCCGCGGCGCAGGTCTACCGCTACTTCTCCATGATTCTGGACGAAATCCCCAACCCCGATCTGCACCTCGCCCACTTCCATGAAACCAAACGCATCGCCGCCGCTTCGGTGCTGGCCGCGCTGCAGGCCGGCATCACCCAATTCGAGGCCACCTTAGGCGGCCTGGGTGGGCAGCCGGCAAACTTCCTGGACGACTGCCCGGTGCCGGGAACCGGCGATTACTATTACAAAGATCCCCGCTACGTCGGCCTGGTGTGCCTGGAAGACACCCTGGTGCAGATCGACGAAATGGGCATCGAGCACGGCTACGACGTTGACCGCATCCTCTGGCTGGGCCGGCAGCTGGAGCGCACCGCCGGCCATCGTCTGCGCAGCGAAGCGATCATCAACGGACGGACCCTGAAGGAAGGCCACATGGAGTTCGCCCGTCCGGGGCTCAAAAAACGCAAGGAGAAGCTGGGCGAGGCCCCAGGCCAGAAACTGCCGGCGCAGTGGGCCGCGCAGGCGGTGCTGCCCGAGACACAAAGTCCCCGGTAACGCGCATAAGCACCCACGGCTCCGGATTGCCGGGGGGTTCGTCCGCTCGGCAGCTGTTTTCGTCGGGCGCCGGCCGTCTGGAGCCGTTCCATCGGCTCATCCCAAACCCTGAGGAGATTAAAATGGAGACCCAGAAGCCCCACATCAACGTGGACTACTTTGAGGACCTGACCGGCGACATCGATCAGGCAGCCCCGGGCCGCGTCCAGCAAATCGGACCGCGCATCAAGGCCCTGCGGAAGGAAAAAGGCCTTTCGCTGGAGGAGCTGGCCAACCTGACCGGCTTTGAAGTCGCGTTTTTGTCACAAATCGAAACCGACGAAATCAAGCCCCAGCTGGGAACCGTGATGCGCCTGTCCAAGGCGCTGGACAGTGCTTTTGGCCGGCTGGTCTCCGGCACCGGCAACCGCCTCTACGCCGTTACCCGCAAAGGCGAGCAGAAAACTGTCTCGCGCTCCACCTCGCGCAAAGGTCAGCAGCAGCTTTACACCTACAAGAGCCTCGCGCCGGAGGTCCAGGGGCGCCACATGGAGGCCCTGATCGTCCAACTGGAGGAAAATCCCGACCGCGAAAAGTCGATTCACAACGGCGAGGAGTTCATCTACGTGATCAAGGGCGGGGTCATCCTCGAGGTGGGCGATGAGCACTTCGACCTGGAACCCGGCGACAGTGCCTACTATCTGTCGACCACCCCGCACCTCATCGCCGCCAAGAGCGGCAGCGCGACCATTCTGGCCGTAATTTACGAGGGATAGCCGGCGGCTGCGGTGTGATCCGGCCGGCCGTCGCAGGTCGGACACACCGCCCTTCGGGGCCGCCGGGTTGACGACATGCGTTTTTCCAGGAAGAATAAACTTTTCAAAGGGGTCACCCAATCCTTGGGCGACCACACCCAGCCGGCCGAAATCCTGGAAATTCTGGTCAACGGCATCACCAGTATCCTCACCCCCCGGGGCTGCAGCGGCTACCTGGTGGACACGCGCACCTTCGAGATCCAGATGATGGCCGCCAGCGGCCAGATCGAGGATCCCTTCTTTTTCAGGGGGATCCTGTTTGAAAACAAACCCCGGGCGCACAAGGACTGGCGCCGCATCGTGATCAGGGATCTTCTGGGGGCGACGGTATCGGTTTTTGAAATCCCCCTGACCATCACCCCCGAGCTGACGGTGGTCGTTTCGATATTCCTTGCCGAGGACAAGGAGCTGGGCAAGGAGGGCATCGATCTGATCATCGCCCTGGGGGAGCGCTGCGCCGAGGCCCTGAAACGCACCCTGGTCGATGCCCGCCAAACCGCCAGCGAAAACCGCACGGTGGTCCAGGGTTTGAGCCTGAGCCTCAGGGACAAGGATCCCATCACCTACGGGCATTCCCTGAAGGTCGCCGAGTACAGCCGCCTGACGGCCGAAGCGCTGGGCATGAGCCTCAAGGAAGCCGAGCGCCTCTACCAGGCCGGGCTGTTGCACGATATCGGCAAGCTCCGCCTGAGCCGCGACCTGCTCCACAATCTGGGGCACCTGTCGGCCGAGGAATTCGACATCGTCAAATATCATCCCCTGATCGGGGAAAAGATACTGCGACAGTTTCCCTTCCTGGCCGACATCCTGCCCGCCGTCCTGCACCATCACGAACGCTTCGACGGCTCCGGCTACCCAGAAGGCCTCAGCGGCAACCAGATCCCGCTGGGGGCCCGGATCGTGGCGGTCTGCGATGCCTTCGACGCCATGATCTCGGAGCGCCCGTGCATGGGCCGCATGGACCCGGCCGAGGCCCAGATTCAGCTCAAGAGCAACGCCGGCCTGCTCTACGACCCCCGGGTGGTGAACGCCTTTATGAAGGCCGGCCACGCCCACCCCGAAGTACTGGCACCATATAAGATCCCGGCCGCCCTCAAGGACGCCGACGGCGAGATCGTCATCACGTCCGACCGCCAAACCCTGATCTCCAGGGGCCGGCTAAAGTATATGGGATACCTTGGAGAATGCTATCACTTTAAGATGATCGAAGGGAGTTGAACATGGACAGACTGCTGTGGCAACCGTCGCAAGATCGCATCCTGCAAACCAACATGTACCGGTTCATCCAGTTCATCAACGAGCGGCACGGCAAGAATTTCAGCGACTATCCGGAGCTCTACCAGTGGTCCGTCGACAACATCGCCGACTTCTGGGCGGCCATGTGGGACTTCGCGGATATCCGGGCCTCGCAGCCCTACACGGAGGTGATCGACGATGCCACCAAAATGCCCGGCGCCAAGTGGTTCGGCGGGGCACGCCTGAATTTCGCCGAAAACCTGCTGCGCTACCGGGACGACCGGGTCGCCCTGGTCTTCAAGGGCGAAGACCAGGACACCGTCCGCATCACCTATGCCCAACTCTATGACGAAGTCGCCCGGGTGGCCAAAGCGCTGCGCGACATGGGGGTGAGCGTCGGCGACCGCGTGGTCGGGTTCATGCCCAACATGCCCCAGACCACCATCGCCATGCTGGCGGCCACCAGCATCGGGGCCACCTGGTCTTCCTGCTCGCCGGATTTCGGCATCAAAGGCGTGCTCGACCGCTTCGGCCAGATCAAGCCCAAGGTCATTTTCACCGCCAACGGCTATTTCTTCAAAGGCAAAAAACTCGATTCGCTCGAACGCATCGCCAACATCCTGAAAAACCTGCCCTCCATCGAAAAGGTCGTGGTCGTGCCCTACACGGACCCCGCACCGGACATCCGCGCAGTGCCCAAGGCGGTGAATTTCGCGGACTTCAAGTCGGCGCAGGCCGGACTCGAGATCGACTTCGCGCAGCTGCCCTTTGATCACCCGCTCTACATCATGTACTCCTCGGGCACGACGGGGCTTCCCAAGTGCATGGTCCAAAGCGCCGGCGGGATCCTGATCCACCAGATGAAGGAATTGATCTTGCACACCGACCTCAGGCGCGAGGACGTGATTTTTTATTTCACCACCTGCGGCTGGATGAT
This sequence comes from Desulfobacterales bacterium, assembly GCA_046481705.1. Taxonomy (GTDB): domain Bacteria; phylum Desulfobacterota; class Desulfobacteria; order Desulfobacterales; family JAABRJ01; genus JAABRJ01. The sequence goes on from JAWOJK010000371.1 coordinate 10,760, forward strand.
GTGGAACTGGCTGACCAGCGCCCTCTCGGTGGGCGCCACCGTGGTGCTCTTCGACGGCAACCCGTTCCACCCCCACCCCGGGGCCCTCTGGGAAATGGCGGAACAGGAAAAAATCACGGTTTTCGGCACCAGCGCCGGCTACCTGACCGCGCTGCAGAATTTTGGCGTCACGCCCGGCAAAACCTACGATCTCAGCCCGCTGCGGGCGGTGCTCTCCACGGGGTCGCCGCTCTCTGAAGAGGGCTTTGATTTCGTCTACTCCGAAATCAAGAAGGACCTTCAGCTGGCTTCCATTTCGGGGGGCACCGACCTCAACGGCTGTTTTGCGCTGGGTAACCCCATGGGGCCCGTTTATTCGGGCGAGCTGCAGTGCCGCGGCCTGGGGATGAAGGTTTTGGCCTTCGACGAAAACGGCCAGCCGGTGATCGGCCAGCAGGGCGAGCTAGTCTGCAGCGCGCCGTTTCCCTCGATGCCGATCTACTTCTGGGACGACCCCGACAACAGCAAATACCACGCGGCCTACTTCGACGTGTACCCCAATGTGTGGCGCCACGGGGACTTCATCAAGATCAGCAGCCGAGGCGGGGTGACCATCTACGGCCGCTCGGACGCCACCCTCAACCCCGGCGGGGTGCGCATCGGCACCGCCGAAATCTACCGCCAGGTGGAGCAGCTCGAGGAAATCGAGGACAGCGTGGTGATCGGTCAGCCCTGGAAGGGGGACGTGCGGGTGGTGCTCTTTGTCAAGCTGATGCCCGGCTTCGAACTCACCGAAGACCTTAAAAAGCGGATCTGCAAAACCATCCGCGACAACGCCTCGCCGCGGCATGTGCCGTCCAAGATCATCAGCGTGCCGGCGGTGCCCTACACGCTGAACATGAAGAAGGTCGAACTGGCGGTGCGCAAGGTGATCCAGGGACAGGAGGTCAAGAACAAGGACGCCCTGAGCAACCCCGAGGTGCTGGACTTTTACGCCGATATCAAGGAACTCCGGGAGGACTGATTGCATAGGGGGCACACGGGCGGGCCGGTGCGGGGGGATCGCCCCCGCGCCGGCCCGCCCGCCGCCGCTACTCGCTCATGAAGATCTGAAACTGGGGGGGATCGGCAAAGCGGGTCACGTCAACCGGGTCCAGGCGAACCTCGCGCAGGGTGACCGTTTCGGTCTTCAGGCGTTTGGTGATGGTTTTGGGGGCCGCCGTATCCACCCCGGTGGTGTAATGGGCGTCAACGCTCATGGTGCTCTTGACGGGGTAGCCGGTGGCCTGGCGCAGCTTGTCGTGCAGCGGTTCCAGGGGTCCGTCCCAATACTTGAGCAGATCCGACAGATTCCCCAGGCGTTCGGCTTCGATGCCCATCCGCTGGGCCAGGGCCTCGTGAAAGGTTACGACGTCGGCGTAGCCCGGCACGGCTTCGGAGAGCCACAACTCCTGCCGGATGGCCGTCACACTGCGCGACTTTTTCTTGAGGTCGTCGGTGCCATAGACCAGCTCGGCGGTAATGCGCCGGCAGGGGTAGCCGTCGACCGTTTCCAGCGCGTCGGCCACCGCGATGTCCAAGGTGGCCGGTATGGTCCGGTAGCGGTCCTCGAGGAACTCGCGCACCTCTGCAGATTTGGCCTGCTTATCTTGAATCCAGCGACTGTCGATCATTTTTTCAAAAGGAAAAACAAAAATCCGGCCGTTTTGCCAGTCGATTTCGCGAATTTCGGCGCGATCGAGGAAAAAATAGCTGGCCACCTTCTCCTCCTTGACCTCCCCGAAAAAGCGTTTCATCCAGCTGCCGGTGAAGCGGGTCTTCTTCTCCAGGAATTTTCCCGCCGAGGCGTAGGCCACGGTCTGCTCGGTTTCCTTGTCGCCCAGCATCAGTTCGGTCATCCGGTAATCGTTGATGAAAAGGGCGTCCGCGCGCACGGCGGCGGTCGGCAGCCACAAGAGGGCCGCGGTCAGAAGCAGACCGGCAAGCGCCAGCGGCGGGGCGGCAGGCAAGCGGTTCATAGGCCCAATACTTTCTGGTGGATGAAGCCGCACACCAACATGGTCAGCAACGGAATGCCGATACCGAAAAAAGAGCCCCACAGGATGCTGTGGCTGGGGTCAAACCCGAATGGTTTGGTGAAATAAAGGACAAAGTTGATGCCGACCCCGGCAAACAGATAGATGTTGTACCACTTGCGCCGGCTGCGCTCCCAGCGCTGGCGCCGGGCCTCGAGGTCGTCCGCCTGGTTCATCAATGCGCCTCCCTGATGGTGGTTGATAATCGGTGGAGACCCGACAGGCCTCCCCGTACAGCACCGCAAAATTAGCACAGGACACGGCGCTTTTCAAAGGCTTTCGGCCCGCGAGCCCTGCAAAGCGGCCCTGTCAGACAAAAAAAAGCTTAATTTCAATGCGTTACTTGAAAGGCAAAATTCCTTGACACCCGCCAAACAAGGGTCTATTCTCGATTGAGCGCTCGTTCATAAACCCCCGGAACGCTTTTTTTAAAGGAGGTTCCCATGCCATTCAAGACTATCATTATCGAACAGCAGGAGCATATCGCCACGCTGACCCTCAACCGACCCGAGCAGATGAACACCTTCAACAGTGAGATGGCCCTGGAACTTAACCAGGGGCTGCGCGAGCTGGACGCCGACCCTGAAGTCCGGGTGGTGGTCATCCGGGGCGCCGGCAAGGCGTTTTGCGCCGGCATCGACCTCAAGGAATTTTTCGGTAAGAGCCACCACGATTACAAACAGTGGGTCGCCCTGATGGAGGAGATGGCCTTGACCATCGCCGGGATGAAAAAACCGGTGATCGCCTCGGCCCATGGCTTTGCCGTCGCCAACGGCGGCGGTCTGATCGCAGCAGCCGACCTGGCCGTGGTGGCCGAAGGCACCCGCATCGGGCTGACGGCCGTGAGCGTCGGGCTTTTCTGCATGGGGCCGGCCGTGCCGGTTTCGCGCTCCCTGGGGCGCAAACGGGCCCTCGAAATGCTGCTCACCGGCGACATGATCGACGCCCAGCTCGCCGAGCAGTGGGGGCTTGTCAACAAGGTGGTCCCCAAAGAAGCGCTGGCCGCGGCCACCCTGGAACTGGCCCGCAAACTGGCCAAAAAGAGCCCCATGGCCGTCCAGATGGGTAAGCAGGCGTATTACGGCATGTCGGACATGGAGTATGCCAAGGCTTTGGAATACTCCAACGAAATGTTTGCCTCGCTGTGCGTCACCGAAGACGGTCAGGAGGGGGTCAATGCCTTTCTAAACAAGCGCAAGCCGGAGTGGAAGCTCAAGTGAGCGCCTGAATTTTTGGATCCGTTCACGGCGTCGCTGCACCGCAAGGCCCTGAGCCTTGACCGCAACCTCTCAAACTAGCGCCGTGATTTGGGTTTCAAACCAGGCGGCAGGCGCTGATGCGCCCCGCCCGGTTTGGATCCGTCTTTTCCGGTTGCGAATACCACGTGGTCGTGGCCATAACCTGAAAACCATTGCGGGGAGATTTACACAGCATGAATGAAATGCGACAGATCATTGCGGAGACGGATCAGGACACCCTGGTCCAACTGGTGGTGGACGCTTTGCGCCGGACCGTGGTGCACTACGGCCACTGGTTTGCTCAAGTGGAGCATCAACTGGGGATGGAAAAGGCCCTGGCGGTGGAAAACGACGTCTGGAACGCCAGCCTCGGCAACCAGGTCCAACGCCTGGGCAAGACGCTGAATTTTCCGGTGGAAAACGGCATCCCGGCGGTCTTGAACACCTTTTCCAAAGAGACCCTCATCGATCTGCTGGAAAAACTCGGCATCAACTGGCTGGCCAACGACGGCATCTGGTTCCAGGCCGTGGAAAGCCGCTTCGGCATGAACGACGCCAAGCGCTGCAACGATTCCTGCTGGACCCGCTACTCGCCCTTCGAGGCCGAGCGCATCAAAAAGGTCCTCAACCTGCCCGAAAACGGCGGCATCCCCGCCCTCCAGAAGGCCCTGGCCTTTCGCATGTACGCCCTGATCAACGAGCAGTCGGTGGAAAAGGTGGATGACTCCTGCATCATCTTCCGCATGAACAAGTGCCGCGTGCAGGCCGCCCGGAAGCGCCGCGGCCTCGAGGACTACCCCTGCAAGTCCGTGGGCCTGGTGGAATACCCCTATTTCGCCAGCGCCATCGACAAGCGCATCCAGACCGAGTGCATCGGCTGTCCGCCGGACCCGCACCCGGAGGGCTGGTTCTGCGCCTGGAAGTTCACCCTGGCAACATAATCCCCGCCGGTCGGCCGCTCGCAGGCCCCGCCGAAATGCCTATTCACTCTGGGAGGATTCCTTCATGGCCGAAAACATCCTTTACTTTTCAGTAAACCGCTGCACCAGCGTCGAACAGCCGGATGCCGACACCCTGGTGTCCACCTGCCGGTTGCAGGACACCCTCACGAGCGCCGCGGTCACCCTCACGGTGAAGCTGCCCGACCTGAACATCCAGGCCGCCAGCGGCCGCTTCCGCCACGCCGTCCGGGGAGAGATTGGCGATATCACCGAACGCCTTGCAAAACTTCAGGGGGTCCGCGTGGGCTCCGGCATGCTCAAAATCATTGAGGGTCTGATCGGGGAGGAAGCCGATCTCAGCCAGCTGGCTTACATGGTGGAAGAGGCCTGCCACGGGGTGATCCTGACGCTCACCAAAAGGGTTCTGGTGCACGCCCCGGATGATGCGGCCGGCAGGTTCGATTTCTACGCCAAGATGGTCAAGGACAACATCCGCCTCTACAACCGCTGCGCGGCGTTTGCCGAGGGCACGCCCCTGGTGGCGGACCTCAAGCCGTCGGCCTGAAGCACACCCACCGCCCAAAGGGGGAATTATGCTCAACTATATGCGCAACAAGCTGATCAGCGTGGCCCGCAAAGGCCCCGAGACCTTCCTGATCCACGGGGTCCTGGACGACGACATCTACGGTCTTGAAATCGATCTGCAGGTCCGCATCTCCGACCTCACCTTTCTGGCCATCGACGGCCGCTGGAACCGCCACACCACCCCGGAGTGCCCCCGCAGCCTCGAATTTCTGCAGGCGGCCGTGGGATTCCGGATCGAAGACGGGATCGACCAGAAAATCCACAAGATCATCGGCCGCACAAGCTGCCGCCATTTTGCCAACCTGTTGATCGAGTGCTGCCGGGCCGCCGGCGAGGCTGCCCGCATCGCCGCCTGGAAGGACGCCGCGGCCGACCGGCCCGAGCTCACCTTCCGCGAATTTGTCACCGCAGCCGAGCCGGCAAAGCCGGCGGCTAAGCACAAATCCAGCACTTCGATTTCAGTTGATTCCTCCCGCCGGCAGCCCCCGACGCCCATCCGGCCGGCAGCGGCCGCCACCGCCGTCGCCGAGGGCGGTTTCGTCATCGATCTCCATCTCCACACCTATCCGGCATCGCCGTGTGCCTCCGATCCGGTGGCGGCCATGATCGCCGAGGCCCAGCGTATCGGGTTGGACGGCATCTGCCTGACGGACCACAACTTTGTCTGGCCCCCGGAAAAGGTCGAAGCCCTGCGCCAGAAACACGGTTTCCTGATCCTGGCCGCCAACGAAATCATCACCGACCAGGGCGACATGCTGGTTTTCGGTCTCCAGAAGGACATACGGGGCGTCATTCCCCTGGCGGAGCTGCGCCAAGCGGTCGACCGCGCCCAGGGGTTCATCGTCGCCGCGCATCCTTTCAGGGGATTTTTGACTTTCGGCGCCGGCGAGATCGGCCTGACCGTCGAGAAAGCCATGGCGCGCCCCTGTTTTGCACTGGTCAATGGCGTAGAGGCGCTCAACGGGAAAGTCACGGCAGCCGAAAACAACCTGGCTGCGGAGGTCGCCCAGGGGCTCCACCTGCCGGCCACCGGCGGCAGCGACGCCCATGCATGGTCGGAGGTGGGCACGTATGCCACCCGTTTCGAGGTCGCGATCGGCTCCGGAGCCGATCTGCTCGCAGCGCTCAAGACCGGCCACTATGCCCCCCTGGCCTTTCGCCAGAACATGGCGGCGGTGGCCAGCGTCTGAAACCACTTCACCATCAGCTCAGGGATCTTAAAGGGGGATAGGGAAATCATGCAAACCACCCACGACTGGAAAAAAATCATCCGCCGCTTCGAGCTGCTGCTGCGACTCAAAAGTTTCCCCGTGGCCTTCAAGCTGCCCCCCCAAAAAG
>JAWOJK010000391.1:0-10401 GCA_046481705.1 Desulfobacterales bacterium
CTGTCCCCCAGAGGGGGACTAACCGCAAGCTAATGAATTCTATCTTATTTTTTATGGCAGAGCCTCTTGCTCTGACCTGGCCCAAAGGACCAGGTTTTTTATGCTCAAATCAAATCATATCTGCTCATTAGCGAGTGATGTTGGCATGCCACCCGTTTTGTCGAAAAATCCAATCGGGAAGTGAAGCCGCCAGGAATGATTGAACGTCTTGGAGAACGAAGGCGCTAAGGGGCGGAGCGTGTATTAGCGGGGTTGGAATTGCGGGTTCCGGCTCCTCCGCCCGGGGGTACCACTAAAAAAGCGGTTAACCATCGGATTGGTTAACCGCTCGAATTTGCTTGGCGTCCCCAAGGGGATTTGAACCCCTGTTGCCGGCGTGAAAGGCCGGTGTCCTGGACCAGGCTAGACGATGGGGACTTGAGCTGTCGCTGGTGGGCCGTGCTGGACTCGAACCAGCGACTCTCTGCTTAAAAGGCAGATACTCTACCGACTGAGTTAACGGCCCGCTGTGAAAAACTGCTAATAGCCGTATCCGGTTCGGATGTCAACCCATAATTTAGGAAAAGGCTTATTTGCGCCAAAATTCGGGTACCAGCAGGATGATGACGGTATAGATCTCCAGCCGTCCGAGCAGCATGCACCAGATCAGCAGCCATTTGCCGAGCACCGGAATGGCGGCGAAGTTTTCCATCGGGCCGACCATGCCGAAGCCGGGGCCGACGTTGCCGATGGTGGCCGCCACGGCCGCAAAGGCGGTGATGAAGTCGACCCCCAGACCGGCCAGCAGGACCGAGGAAAAGGCAAAAAGCCCCAGGTAGAGCGCCAGAAAGCCGAGCACGCTGCGGACCACGTCGTCGGGCACCGATCGGCCGCCGATCTTGATCCGCGAAACAGCGTGGGGATGGATCAGGGTAAACAGCTCCTTGTAGCAATACTTGAAACACACCATGATGCGCAGGCATTTCATGCCGCCGGCGGTGGAACCGGCCGATCCGCCGAGGAACATGCACAGCAGTAAAATCAGCTGGGACATGGCCGGCCATTGCTCGTAGTCGGCGGTGACGTAACCGGTGGTGGTCAGGATCGACACCAGCTGGAAAGCCGCGTAGCGCAAGGCATCGCCGATTTTGTCATAAACCGTGCCGTAAATGTTCAAGGTGATGACCAGCGTCAGCACGACCGTGGCCGCTAGAAAAAAGCGGCACTCGGAATTCCGCCAGAAGGCCAGGGTGTCGCCTTTGAGCAGTTGGTAGTGCAGGGAAAAGTTGATGCCGGCCAGCAGCATGAAAAAGATCACCACGAAATCCAGGTAGACGCTGTCGAAGTGTGCTACAGAGGCGTTTTGGGTGGAAAAGCCGCCGGTGGGCATGGTGGTCAAGGCGTGGTTGAGGGCCTCGTAGACCCCCATGCCGCCCAGGATCAGCAGCACCACTTGGGCCAGCGTGAAAAAAACATAGACCTTCCAGAGGATCCGCGCCGTCTCACGGATCCGGGGCTGGAGCTTGTCCGGCACCGGGCTGGGCACCTCGGCCTTGTAGAGCTGCATGCCGCCGACCCCCAGGAGCGGCAGGATCGCCAGTGACAGCACGATGATGCCCATCCCGCCCAGCCACTGGATGAAGCTGCGCCAGAAAAGCAGGCTTTTAGACACGGCCTGGATGTCGGTTAAAATCGAGGAGCCGGTCGTGGTGAAGCCTGAGATGGATTCGAAAAAGGCGTTTACAAAAGGGCCGAACTCGCCGCTGAGGTGAAAGGGCAGACAACCGAAGAAGCCGACCGCGGTCCAGCCGACGGCCACGATGGCCATGCCCTCGCGTTGGCTGATGAACTCCGTTTTGGGCCCTCTGAGCAGCAGGGTGATACCGCCGCCGACCAGGATGGTCAGCGCCATGGAGAGGATAATCGGGGTGACGCCGTTGTCGCCGTAGTAGAGGCCCCACAGCAGGGGGAACACCATCGTCAGTCCCAGAATGAGGACCAGGATACTCACCACCTGCAGAATGCAGCGCCAGCGCACCTAAAAATACTCCAGCTTGACCGCCAGGATTTTTTCGATTTTGGGGATCGCCGTTCTTTCCGCGAAAATGATGATCCGGTCCCCCGGCGCGACGACGCTTTCCCCGGAGGGGATGATGACGTTCTCGTTGCGAATGATGGCGATGACCAGCGCCCGGTTGGGAAAGGGGACGTTCTTGAGGGGCTTGCCCACGATGTCGGAGGTCTCCAGCGCCACGGCCTCCATGACCTCGGCCCGCTCGCCTTTGATGGTAATGGCCGAAAGGATTTTACCGCGCCGGATGTGCTGCAGGATCGTGTTGATGGCCGAAAGCCGCGGGCTGACCACGAGCTCGATCCCGATGGCCGGCATGAGCGCAAAATAGCTGAACTTGCTGATCTTGGTGATGGTCTTGCGGGCGCCCATTTTTTTGGCCAGCAGGGAAGCCAGGATATTGGTTTCCTCGTCGTCGGTGAGGGTCAGGAAGACGTCCATGTCCTGAATGTTTTCCTCGGCCAGCAGGTTCTGGTCCGAACCGTCGCCGCACAGCACCACCACCCCGTCCAGTTCTTCGGCCAGCCGGGTGCAGTGGTTGGTGGACTTTTCAACGATCTTGATGCTGACGCCGCGCTTCTGAAGCAGCGTGGCGAGCCGGTAGCCGATACGGCCGCCGCCGATGATCATCGCCCGCCGCAGCGGTTCGGCGTGCTTGTCGAAGACCGCCAGGGTATCGATGAGTTTGCTGTCCTCGCAGATCAGGTAGACGATGTCGCCTGCCAGGAGGCGGTCCTTGCCGCGCGGGATGATCAACTCTTCGTCGCGCACCACGGCGGCGATCAGCGGGCGGATCGCGCCGGTTTTCTCCCGCAGGTTGACCAGCCTGACCCCGGCCATCCGGGAATCGGGATCGATCTGAATGCCGACGAACTTGACCCGGCCGCCGGCGAACTCCCCCACCTCCACGGCCCCGGGAACGTTGAGGAGCATGTCGATGGTCTTGACCACCTCGATCTCGGGGTTGATGATGGTGTCGATGTGGGGCGCGTTTTCGCGAAATGTGTCGTGGAACTTGTCGTAGTCGGCATCCCGGATGCGCGCCAGCTTCTTGGTGGTGGGCGAGAGGATGTGGGTCATCAGACAGGCCACGAGGTTGGTTTCGTCGCTGTCGGTGACGGCCAGCAGGATTTCGGCTTCCCGAATGCCGGCTTCCTCCAAGACGTGCGGGCTGCTGCCGGAGCCCGAAACGACCTGCACGTCCACATTGTCGGTGAATCGGCGCAGGGCCTCCGGATTTCTGTCGATGACCACCACGTCCTTGTTTTCCACCGCCAGACGGCTGGCGATGTGATAGCCGACTTCGCCGGCTCCCACAATGATGATCTTCAACGCGCTTACTCCTGATCTCGGCTGCGGTCGGTGGGGATGCGCAAGCCAGAACGCCCGGCTTTGCGAAGCGCTCGCCGGGGGCGCGAAACAGCGCCGAAATGCGGTATCGGCCCGGGGGCCGGAGCCGGTGCTGAAGCCCCCAAAAGCCGGGGGCGCCGGCACCGTTTGGACCGGGTGAATTGGGCACAGGCATTACTACAGGAAGCTCTGGGTGTCAAACGCGTCTGCAGCTGGGGGACGGGGTGGTGGCGTGGGGAGGACGCTCAGGCCAGCAGCACCAGCAGCCATAGGCTGACGCCTGCGGCCAGGGCCAGCCAGTCGCGCCGGCCGGCGGACAGCGCCGGGTCGCTGCGGTCTTCGCTGTAGCAGCGGGATTCCATGGCGAGGGCCAGTTTTTCGGCGTCCGCAAAGATGCGGCGCAGCACCGGGATGGCCAGGCGGGCCAGCCGGACGGCCGGGTTGCGTCGGTTTTCGATGCCGCGCGCGCGCTGCGCGTCCAGGGTTTCGCGGGTCTGGTTGAGGATGACCGGAATAAAACCGACCACCAGGCTGAGCATCACCGCCACGCGCTTTTCGGGTACCAGCGGCACGGGCTTCAGCAGCCACTGGGCGGCTGCCTTGATGGCCGCAGGACGGGTGCTGAAAATAAAAAGGATTCCGGCGGCGGCAATCAGCAGCAGCCGCCAGCAGACCAGTGCGCCCTCCATGGCCCCCTGGCGCGAGAGGCTGACGCCGGCCGCTGTTATCAGGGCATCACCGGGGGTCACCAGGCCGCGCACGACCCAGACCATCGCCAGCAGCAGCACCAGATAGCGCATTTCCCGCAGCACGCGGCCCAGGGGCAGGCGCACGCTAAGAGCGGCCGAGAAAAGCGCCATTGAGAGCAGGCCAAGCCCCGGCGCCCCTGCGTGAACCGTCGCCAGGCCGAGCAGGGCCACCAGCGCCAGCTTGACCCGGGCGTCCAGGCGGTGCAGCAGGCTGTGGCCGCTGGTAAAGGCGACGGCCGTCAGTTCAGCCATGAGGTGACCTCCCGACCCCATTTAAACGCGCAGGGTGCCCGCACCCCGTAGCGTTCAATTTCTGCCAGAAGCGTCCGGGGCGAGCCATCCCGCCGGATCCGGCCCCCCTGGATGACGATCAGACGCTCGGCGTGCGGAAGAATTTTTTCGATGTCGTGGGTGGTCACCAGGACCGTGTGCCCCGCGTGGTGCAGCGCCACGATCTGCCCCAGCACCTGTTTGACACCGGGAAAGTCGAGGTTTGAAAAGGGTTCATCGAACACGATGACCCGCGGCCCCATCGCCAGGACCCCGGCGATGGCCAGGCGGCGCTTCTCCCCGCCCGAAAGGCGGTGCGGGCTCTGATCGGCAAAACGCTCCAGACCCACGTCGGCGAGGGCCTGGTGCACCCGCCGGTCGATTTCGGCGCGTGCCAGTCCCAGGTTCTCCGGCCCGAAGGCCACATCGTCATAGACCGTCTCCCCCACGATCTGGCTATCGGCATCCTGAAAGACCATGCCTACCCGCTGCCGGGCGCGCCGCAGATCGGCCGCCACCGCCACCCCGTCGACCGTCACGCTGCCGGTGGTGGGTTGCAGCAGACCGTTCAAGTGGCGCAGCAGGGTGGTTTTACCGGAACCGTTGGGGCCGCAGATCGCGACGAAACTGCCGGCCGCGATGGCAAGGTCGATGGCCTGCAGGCCGATGCGGCCGTCGGCAAATCGATGGCTGAGGTTTTCGATGGTGATGATGTCCACTGCCGTCTCCATTGTCAGGGGCATGCCAGGGCGCCGTCTATCCGCGGACAACCGGCCGCAGCGCGCGCGCGATGGGCACCGCGGCCGCGATCTTGAAGGCGTCGCCGATCAGGAAGGGCAGCACACCGGCGGCCACGGCCTTCTCAAAGCTCATATTGGTCCAGACTTTCAGCCAGGAAACGCCCAGGGCATAGATCAGCGCCGTGCCGAGCACCATGGCCAGCACGTCCCAGAAGAACCGCCGGCGATTCCGGCGGGAGATCAGGCCGATCAGATAGACCGCCGGCAGGAAACCGATTAGGTAACCGCCGGTGGGGCCGGCAAACCTTGCCAGCCCGCCGCTGCCGCCGGAGAACACCGGCAGCCCGAAGGCCCCGGCCAGCAGGTAAACCCCGACGCTGGCCGTCCCCCAGCGCGGACCCAGGAGCAGGCCCGCCAGCATGATGAACAGGTTCTGGAGCACGATGGGAACCGGTCCGACCGGGATGGCGATATACGCCCCGGCGGCCATCAGGGCCGCCATCAGGGCGGCGTAAACCGTCATGCGCAAGTTTTTGGCCATGTTTAGGCAAGCCTCACGACAGGTGGTGAAAACAGTCACCGTAAATGATTTTGCGGAGGGCCCCGCCGCTGTCCTCCAGAATCAGGGCGCCGTTTTCGTCCACGTCGCGGGCGACCCCCTCGCTGGTTTCGCGGGTGGTGACGATCCGCACCCGGCGACCGATCGTGGCGGTCTGGGTTTTCCATTCGGCGATGACATTCGAGAGTTCCGCTTCCTGCAGACGGTTTTCGATACCGTCGAGAAACCGGGCCAGCAGGTCGCGCCGGGAAACCGGGCGGCCCAGCAGCGCCGCCAGGGATGTGGCCATGGGCTCGTCCGCTGACGGGTCGTGGTTGACGTTGATGCCGATGCCGATGTTGATAAAGGCCGTCATGTCACCCTCGGCCTCCATTTCCGAAAGCATCCCGCACAGCTTGCGGTCTGCCACCAGGATGTCGTTGGGCCACTTGACTGTGGCCGGGACCCCGTAAAGCGCCTTGAGGGTGCGCGCAAGGACCAGGGAAGCGGCAAAATTGGCGCGGTGTGCCAGCACCGGCGGCAGGTCGGGCCGCAGCACGATCGTAAAGTAGAGCCCGCCCGCGGCCGAGCGCCACTCCCGCTGCAGTCGGCCGCGGCCGCATTCCTGCGATCCGGCCACCACCACCGTCATGTGCGGGCAGCCCCGGCGCGCCAGCTCGCGCGCCACGTTCATGGTGGAGTCTACCCGGGGGAAGTAGTGCAGCGTTTTTTCACGCCCCGCAAACTCCCAGGGGTAGAGGGCGTCCGGGTCACGCTCGAGACGGTAGCCCGTGGGGGTGGCGGTGATCGGGTAGCCGGCCTGCTGGAGTTTGCGGATGTGCTTCCAGACGGTCACCCGGCTGACGCCCAGCGCCTGGCTGAGGGTCTCGCCGGACACTACCGTTTCAGCGGCGCGCAGTTTGGCGAGAATCTGTCCTTTCATGGGCGGCTTTCCGTTTATCGGGGGGCGCGGCGGGGTCCCCCGTTCAGCTGGGTTTGGTTAACCTTGAGAGATGAGATGGGTAACGAAAAATCGGGCGGTTGTCAACTCGAAAAAAACGCGCCGCGCGCCGGTGCCGCACGCGGTAAATGACCGGTCGACCCCGAGGAAGCGCTTAAAGTCAATATTTTCGTTATCTAAAGGGCGTCCAGGAGCCGGGCGTGGATGTTGTCAAACCCGCCGTTGGACATGATCAGGACGGCATCGCCCGGGCGCGCGGTGCGGGCCAGGAAGGCGATGATGCGGTCGGTGTCCGGGAAGAAGTGCGCCGCTTTCCCCTGGCTGCGGAGGTCGTCGACCAGCTGTTGGGAGGAAAAGCGGTCGTCTGCGGGCACCTTCTGCAGCAGGGGCGGTTGGCGGATGCAGATCAGGTCGGCGCCGTCGAAAGCCCGGGCGTAGACCTGCTGAAAGACGCTGCGCATGCTGGAGTTGGTGCGCGGTTCGAACACCGCTATCAGCCGTCCGGCGGGGTAGTGCGGTTTGACGGCCTGGATGGTTTCCCGCACCGCCGTGGGGTGGTGGGCGAAGTCGTCGATGACGGTGACGCCGTTTTTGCATCCGCGGACCTCCTGGCGCCGCTTGGCCCCTTTGAAGGTGGCGATGGCGCCGGCGGTGGCTGCGACGGGGACGCCGAGGTGGTCGGCGACCGCAATGCTGGCCAGCAGGTTGAGCAGGTTGTGCCCGCCGGGCAGGTCGGTTTCGAAATGACCATAGAGCCGCCTGTTTTTGAAGACCTCGAAGCTGGTTCGCGGCGGCTGCAGACTGACGGCGCCCAGTCGCCAGGCGGAGGCCGGCTCCCGGCCGTAAAGTTCGATGCGGCAGCGCCGGCCGGTCAGCAAAGCGGCCACGTTGGGGTCCGCATCGTAGGCGATCAGCGTGCTTTCGGCGGGGATTTGGGTCAGGAGGCGGTCAAAGGCCGATTTTACGTGGCTCAGATCGCGGAAAATGTCGGCGTGGTCGAATTCGACGCTCGTGAGCACGGCCAGGTGGGGAACATAATGAAGAAATTTCGGTCCCTTGTCGAAAAATGCGGTGTCGTATTCGTCGCCTTCCAGGACGATCTGCGGCCCCCGGCCGAGACGGTAGTTGCTGCCGAAATTCTGCAGGATGCCCCCGATCATGAAGGTCGGGTCCAGCCCTGCGGTGTGCAGGATCCAGGCAATCATCGCGGAGGTGGTGGTCTTGCCGTGGGTGCCGGTCACCACCACGGGTTTTTTACCGCTGGCAAAAAAGTGATTGAGCGCCTGGGGCATGGAGCAGTAGGGCACCCCCAGGGCCAACATGCGCACGACTTCGGGGTTGTCGCGGCTGACGGCGTTGCCCACGACCACCAGGTCGGTGTCGGCGGAAATGTTGGCGCCGTCGAACCCGTCGGCCACGGCTATGCCTTTTTCGGCCAGAAAGACGCTGATGGGGGGGTAGACCTTGTGGTCCGAGCCGGTCACGCTGTAGCCGCTGTCCTTGAGCATGGCCGCCAGGGCCCCCATGGCGGTGCCGCAGGCGGCAATCAGGTGAATGGTGCACACGCCGGGCGGTATGCGATTGGCTGTGGGTGAGGTCACGGATGTTTTCCTTGATTCAGGCGCCAAACCTCCGAGGAGGCCCGCTTTTGGCCCCTCGGCGGCGAAAAGCACTCGCGCCGCTTGAAACGCCAGTTGATTTCGGTTTATTATGGAGGGCATTCAGGCGCCCGCCCATCGCCCAACGATGGGGATGCCAGTGGGGCCGGGCGGCGGCGCGGCGCCCACAACCGCCGACATGGCCGTCGAGGAGGGGTTATGGACGCAGAGCTTAAGCAGGTTTTGACCGATTTTGCAAGCAGCGGCGGGCGGATAACGGTGCTCAGCGGCGCTGGGATTTCCGCCGAAAGCGGGATTCCCACCTTCAGGGGCCCGGAAGGCTACTGGACGGTGGGGGCGGCCGAATACCACCCCCAGGAGATGGCCACCCTGCGGATGTTTCGCCATACCCCCGAAGAGGTTTGGGCATGGTACCTTTACCGCCTGGGGGTTTGCCGCGCCGCATCACCCAACCCGGGGCACCACGCGCTGGTGCAAATCGAGCGGCTTTTCGGGGAGCGCTTCACCCTGATCACCCAAAACGTGGACGGCCTGCACCTGCGGGCCGGCAGCAGTCCGGCGCGAACGCTCCAGATTCATGGCAACGTTTTTTTCATGCGCTGTGCCGGCGGGTGCGGCAACGATGCGCTGCCCATCCCGGCGGCGGTTCCGGGCAAGGCCCGGGGCGAGAAGCTGACCGCGGCGGACCGGGAGCTGCTGCGCTGCCCGAAATGTGGCGGCTTAGCGCGGCCCCACGTGCTCTGGTTTGACGAGTACTACGATGAAGCCTCTTATCGCTTTGAAAGTGCCCTGCGGGTGGCCGGCGAAACCGATCTGCTGATTACCGTGGGGGCTTCCGGGTCCACCAACCTGCCCAACCAGGTGGCCCTTGTGGTGCGCCGGGGGGGCGGCATTCTGGTGGATGTCAATGTCGAGGAGAACCATTTTTCGCGCCTGGCCCTGTCCGGCGGCCGCGGGTTTTTCTGCCGGGGGGTTAGCGGCTACGTGCTGCCTGCGGTCGCCGAAGTGTTGCAGGCCGGCGCCCATGGAGCCGACCCGGTTCTCGCCCCGCCGCCGCTCGGTTAGGCGTTCAGGGTCGCGACAAAAATGACAGGCAAGGGGGTGAACTGTTCTTTTGCCTAAAACTTCAGACCCCAGCTTCCATACCCGGTGTGAACCACGCCCCAGAGACGTCAGGCACCCATATGAATAAGTCCAGCTTTTCCAAGCCGCTCAGCCGGATGCTGGCCTACATGCTGGGCCGCCGGCCGGATGAATTCGGGCTGGTGCCTGCTCCTGACGGGTTCGTCAAGATCAAGGAGCTGCTCAAGGCCTTCAGTGAAGAAGACGGTTGGCGGCATGTGTGCCGGGCCAGCATCAATCACCTCCTGGTGACCGAGCCCGACCCCCCGGTGGAAGTCCTGGATAACCGCATCCGGGCAGTCGATCGCTCGCGTCTCACCCCGCCGACGCCGGCTCATCACCCCCCCAAGCTGCTTTACACCTGCGTTCGCCGCAAGGCCTACCCCCATGTGCACCAGCACGGGATTGCGGCTGCCGGATACCCCCCGCTGGTCTTGGCGGCAGAACGCGAGATGGCCCTGCGGCTGGGGCGCCGCCTTGACGCCGACCCGGTTGTCCTCACCGTGCAGGTCCGCAAGGCCATGGCCGCGGGAGCCGCTTTTCTGCAGGCCGGCGAGCAGCTTTTCCTGGCGGATGGCATTGCGGCCGATTGTTTCAGCGGCCCGCCGCTGCCCAAACCATCAAAGGAAGCTGCAGCCCGCGAGCCGCAACCCGAAGAGCGACGACGCGGCCTGGCTGGCAGCTTCATTGTTGAATTCGACCCGCAGACCGGCATCGGCGGGGCGGGCCGGTCGCTGCGCAAGCGCGACCCGCAGTGGGAAAAAGAGCGTAAACGCGGCCGCAACCCCAAACGTGACCGAGAACCGCCGCCCTGGCGACAATAAGCGGATCCGGTGCCAAACCAAAAAAAATTTGACAAGCGATTTTAAAGCTGTTACGAACCGTATCCGTTTATCGAAGACCTCCGGGCCGTTAGCTCAACTAGGCAGAGCACCTGACTCTTAATCAGTAGGTTGTTGGTTCGATTCCAACACGGCCCACCAAAAATCAAGGGGTTACAGC
>JAWOJK010000032.1:0-22931 GCA_046481705.1 Desulfobacterales bacterium
AGGCCGGAAAGCCTACCCAGCACATCGAAACCGAGGTCGAGCTGGACTGCCAGGCGCTGGCTGCCGCCCGGACCATCGCGGTTTCGGCCGGCGCCTCAACGCCCGACTGGATGATCCGACGGGTCATCCAGGTCCTGGCAGACCTGGGCACTGAGGAGGGCCGACCGTCGCCGGAGCCCTAATACCGCCCCGTACGGTCTGCTGAAAACGGCTAACCGAAGGCCCGCGGCTCGGTTCCTCGCAACAGGCGGCGGATATTGGCGCTGTGGCGCCAGACCATCAGCGCTGCCATCAAGGCAGCGCAGGCCGTGAAGACCGGGTTGCCGCTGGCCTCCCATACGGCCAGCGGCAGGATAGCGCCCGCAGCCAGGGAGGCCGCGGACACGCGGCTCGTCAGGCAGATGAAAAGGATGAACACCAGCAGGGCCACCAGGCAGGCCAGCGGCGAAATTGCCAGAAAACACCCCAGGGTGGTGGCCACCCCCTTGCCCCCGCCACGGAAGCGCAGGTAGACCGGAAAAAGATGCCCCAGGAAGCTGGCCAGGGCCAGCAGGCTGAGATAAGCCGCGGCCCAGGGCGGCGGTTGGGGGCCCACCAGCTGAAACCCCAGCACCAGGGGCACCAGGCCTTTGAGGATATCACCGGCCAGGGTCAGCAGGCCGATGGCCGTGCCGCCAATCCGGCGCGCATTGGTGGCCCCGATATTGCCGCTGCCGACGCTGCGGATGTCGCTTGAATGCAAGCAGCGGATTAAAATCAACCCCCAGGGGATCGAGCCCGCCAGATAGGCGGCGGGCGGCAGCAGGATGAATATCAAGCAGACTGGCATGTCGGGTGGCCTTGGGTGCAATCGCCGGGGTCGGCATTGTTTTTAGGTGACGTCCCGGGGTCACGCTACCCGAAACCCAGCCGATGATCAAGGGGCCTGCGCCGGCTGATTGGTTCAAGGCGTAATCTCACGGAAAAATGAAGCCCGTCCTCCACACCATCGAAACCCGTTGCCCCAAGTGCCTGAGCCCCTGCCGGGTCGACACGCGCTTGAGCGGTCAGTCGGTTTCGTGTCCAAAATGTCGCCAAACCTTTACGGCCCAGCCCCCGGCGCCTGTCAGCGCTTACCCCGTGCTGGGGCGCTTGGCCCTCAGTTACCGGTTTATTGGCGAGGAAGACCTCACGGCCGCCCTGGCCTTTCAGGAAGCCCAAACCCGTGAAGGCGTTCAGCCGCCGCTGGCCTCGGTCCTGCTGGCACGTCGGCTGCTGACCGCCCGGCAGGTGGCGCTGCTTGAGGCGGCCCAAAAATTCCTGGAGGAACGTGAACTGGACAAGCGCTTCGGCCGCCTCGCCGTCGCGCGGGGCTTCGCCAGCGCTGAGGCTGTCGCGGCCGCCCTGGCAGAGCAGGCCCGTGAGTTCAGCGCAAATCACCTCAGCCGGCCGCTGGGCGAGCTCCTGATGGCGGTCGGCGTCCTCACCGGGCAGGAGCGGGATTTGATTCTGGCCGAGCAGCAGCGTCCGGTGGACGGCCCTCCGGACCCCAAGGAGATCAGCGATGCGGTTGCAAGCCTCGCCCCGCAAACAGACCGCCCAACAGGGCCGCAGCTCACCGTGGACCCGGACGGGTTGTCGGCCCATCTGAGCCTCGGTGCCGCGGGCGCCCAGGCGGTTTCGCTGGAGGCCATCAAAACCCTGTTAGCCGAAAGCGGTGTTGTCGCCGGGGTGGTCGCGGACGAGGCCATCGCGGCTTTTTTGGGAAAATCCGCATCTGTCGGAGCCCGCCTCGAGGTGGCCGTCGGCCGTCCGCCGGCTGCGGGGCGGGACGCCGAGGTCCGCTATTTTTTCGAAACCGATTTCCGGCGGGTCGGGGCCGTGACCCCCCAGGGCACCATGGATTACCGCGATCGCGGGGAGATACCGCACGTCAAAAGCGGTGAGTTGATTGCCGAAAAGCGCCCCGCAGCGCCCGGCATCGCGGGGGAAGATGTCTACGGCCGGCCCATAGCGGCACCGCAAGCGCAGGACGCGCGTCTGCGCTGTGGACGCGGGGTGCGGGTGGCCGACAACGGCAGCCGGTTCTATGCCCTGAACGACGGGCAGCCGCAAGTGACCGTGACCGGCAAGTTGACGGTGGCCTCGGAGCTGACCATCCCCGGAGATGTCGATTTGAAAGTCGGCCATCTGGATTTTGACGGCAGCATCCGGGTGGCCGGGACCATCCGCGAGGGCTTCAATGTCACCGGGGCCGGCCTGAGCGCCATGGAAATCTGCGGCGCGAACGTCAAGATCACCGGGGATGTGACCGTCACGGGGGGCATCATCGGGGCGCGGATCAGCGTCCAGGGGGATCTCAAGGCCCGTTATATCAAAAATTCGAGCGTCTCGGCCTTTGGCAATGTTTTTGTGGAAAAGGAGATCATCGATTCCGCGATCGAGACCAGCGGGGCCTGCAAGGTTCTCAAGGGCGCGATGGTTGCCTCCGAAATTTCGGCCCGCTACGGCATCGAAGCCCTGGATGTCGGCACAGACGCCTCTCGGCCGTGCACGCTCCGGGCGGGTTCCGAACAGCACATCCAACGCGAGATCGGCGGGCTGCGAGACGCCATCGCGCGGGCCAAGGAACACCTGGCCGCGCTGCTGGCCCAGGAAGCGGCGCTGGCGCCAGCCTACCAGGAAAACCACCGCCAGATTACCGAGTTGGCCCAGATCCAGGACCGCGCCATGCTGACCCAGCGGGAGTTGGGCGAGGAACTGCTGCGACTGCGCAGCGACCGGGATGCTTCGGCGGTGGAAGCCAAAGGTCACGCAATCGCGGATCTGGAAGCCCGTGCGCGCCGGGCCGAAGCCGCGCTCGGCGCACTTTTCGAGCAGCAGGAACAGATCGAGGCCCGGCGCAGCGTGCTGCAGACCGCCATCTGCGCCGTTGAAACCGAAATCCAGGATTTTTGCGATGAACGGGAGGCCATTCTGGCCTGGTCCCGGAAGCGCCCGGGGGTGCCGGTGGTGGTGGTCGGCGGCGAGATTTTCGCTGGCACCCGAATTTATGGTGTGCATGCCTCGGCCGTGCTGAAAGCCGATTATCGTGCTGTGCAGATTCGCGAAATCAAGCGCATCGACCCGCAGGCGGGCGAGCGCTGGGAGCTGCGCATCCAGCCGAGCGGCGGATAAGCCAGGGGGCGCGGCCGGCTGCTGAGTGCAGCGGGCGGGATCACGGACCCTGAGGGCCGCGGCCATTTTCGCCAGGCTGCGCTGGACAAACGGGGGGCTTTACCTCGCAACGAGGTTCGCTCAGGATCGGACCGCCCCGAAAAAATCGAATGATCCTGTCCGCCGCGACGGGCTGTGAGGAGGCAAGATGGTGCCGAGCGATTACTTTATGATCATACCCGGCTCCGCATTCTGGTCCGCGATTCTCTGGGGGCTGCTGGGGCTGGTGGTCCTCTTTTTGGCCCGATCCCCGGCCCATCAGGCCATCGCCAGCGCCGGGCGGCTGGTATCCGGCGTTCTGCGCATGGCTTCGCGCACCGCCGGGCGGACTGCGCTGCGGGTGGCGGCGCGAAACCGTGAAATCCTCCTGGCGACCGGGATCGAAGCCGCCGAGCTCAAGCTGGAAAGCGATTTCCAACGCGTGGCGAACCTGGTGCGCCGCGATCTCAGCGGTTTCCCCAGCTTGCAGCAGGCCCTTTTCTCGGAGTTGGCGCGCCTTGAGAGCAATTACCGCGAAAGCACCGAACTGCCGCCGCCGCCGCCGAACTGGCTGGAAGCGGTCGAAGCCGTGGCCCGCATCCCCGTCAGCGCTGACACGGCCTCAACCCGGATCCTGGAGGTGATTCACAAAACCACCATTTCTCAGTTCCAGACGGCCATGGCGGAGTACCGTAAAAACATGGGGATCCGGCACCAGCTGCTCAAGCGCATGCTGCCTTCGTGGCGCAAGGTTTCCCAGGCCCTGGACCGGCTGGAGGGTAAAATCGCTCGGCTGCAGACCCAGTCGCAGCAGGTCGACCAGCGCATGGGGGAATATGCCGCCCTGCGCTCGGGCACCGACCCCGCGGTCCGCGCGTTGACCGCCTCCACCGTCAGCCGCTTCGTTCTCTCGCTCCTGGTGCTGCTGGTGATGGCCGCCGGGGTGATGCTCAACTTCAATCTGATCGCCCTGCCGATGTCCGAGCTGGTGGGGGCCGGGAGCACCATCGGCCGCTACCAGACGGCTGACGTCATGGCCCTGGTGCTGATCCTGCTGCAGCTGGCGGTGGGGGGCTTTCTGATGGAGGCCCTGCGGCTGACGCGCATCTTTCCGGCCATCGGAAACCTGGAGGATCAGACGCGCATCCGGGTGATCTGGGGGCTGCTGGCTCTGCTGCTGCTGTTGGCCGGGGTCGAAGCCGGCCTGGCATTTTTGCGCGACCGGATCGCAGCCGATATCGCCGCCCTGCATCAGTCCCTGGCCGATTTGGCGGCGATTCAGCCGGTGGAAGCTTGGATCCCCGCCGCCGGGTATCTGGTCCTGGGGCTGATTTTGCCGTTCATTCTGGCGTTTAGCGCGGTTCCGCTGGAAGCCTGGGTGCATGCCGCGCGCATTGTTTTCGGCGCCCTGCTGCAGGTCGTCCTCGAGACGGCCGCATGGCTGCTGCGGCTGGGGGCGCATGTGATCGGCCTGGCGGCGGACCTTCTGGTCAGGCTCTATGACCTTTTGATTTTTCCCGCCCTGTGGGCTGACGCGCGAATTCGTGCACGGCGGGCGGCGGCCGAGGCCCCGAATCTGCCGCAGGAAATGCCGTGAGCCGCAAAGTCGCCTGGCTCTGGCTGATGCTTTCAGTGGCGTTGCTGCCGGGTTGTGCCGATCCGACCGGCCAGGCGCGCGCTGTTTTCCTGCTGATCGGCCCCTCCGGGCTGGGATCGGAGACGCGCGCTGCGGTGGGTGCGGCAACCCATGTGATCCTGGCCCATCTGAGGTCCGGCGATTTTTTTGCCGTCGGTCGGATCGGCGCGCCCTACTTCAGACCGCAGGACGTCCTGACAACGGTTCGTCTCAGCCGCCGGCCGACGGTGGCCAACGGTCAAAAGCGGCTGCTGCAGCACCAGCTCGCCAAATTGCTCGACGACCCCGCTGCGCCGGAGCCGGAGAGCGATATTACCGGCGGGTTGCTTGTGGCTGTTGAGTTTCTCAAAAAAACCGCCGCCGCCCAGCGCTTGATCCTCATTGCGGCCGATCTCAGGGCTGGCGACGCCGGGGCCGAAGGCAGCGACTTTCCCATCCAGGTCGAAGGCTGCCGGGTGCTGGCCCTGGAGCCGGCAGCCCGACCCCAAGCATCCGACGGGGACGCGGCGGGCGCGCTGGACGATCGGCTGGGCTTCTGGCAGCGGCGCATCGTTTCAGGCGGCGGCAGTTGGCAGACCTTCAGCGGCCCGAAACAACTGGCCCAACTGCTGGCCCGCTGAAAGGGCCCCGACACGGCAGGGCCCTCGGCGGCGGCCGGCACTCGAAGACCGATGATCGTCCTGATTCGACACGACCTGCTGCTCAAAGATCCGCCCGAAGCCCTGCGCCTGCTGTTGATGAAGCGGCTGACGCTGCTCAACCCCCGCTGGGTCGAAAACCAGCGCATGGGCCGCTACAACTTCAAGACCCCCAAGGAACTCAAGTTTTTTTCGCGCGCCGGCGGTGGCGGGCTGGTGATTCCGCGCGGCTATATCCGGCAGCTGATCGTCCACTGTCGTGAGCTCGACGTGGCGCTGAGCCTCGATGACCGCCGGCGTCGGCTGCCTCCGGTGGCGTTTTCATTTTCAGGCCAGCTCAAAGGCTTCCAGCAGACCGCGGTGGATGCCATGCTGGCCAAGGATTTCGGCACCCTGAGCGCCCCCACCGGTTCCGGTAAGACGGTCATGGCCTTGGACCTGATCGCCCGCCGCCGGCAGCCGGCGTTGATCGTCGTCCACACCCGGGAGCTGGCCTTGCAGTGGATCCAGCGGGTGGAAACTTTTCTCGGGATTGCTGCGGCGCAGGTCGGTTTGATCGGTGCCGGCAAAAAAAAAATCGGCCAGGCCGTGACCGTCGCACTGGTCCAGTCTCTGTGCAAATGCGCCGACGAGGTGTCCCCGCATATCGGCTATCTCGTGGTGGACGAATGCCACCGCACCCCCAGCCGCACCTTCAGCGAGGCGGTCACCCGCTTTGACGCCCACTACATGCTGGGGCTGTCGGCCACCCCCTGGCGTCGGGACAAGCTTTCCCCGCTGATTTTCTGGCACCTGGGGGACATTCACCACGAAATCGCCAAGGCGGACCTGGTGGCAACCGGGGATGTGCTGGCAGCCGAGGTGGTGGTGCGCGAAACGGCTTTCACGCCCTATTTCGATCCCACCAGCGACTACAGCCGGATGCTCTCCGAGCTGACCCGCGATGACGTCCGCAACCGCCTGATTGCCAGTGACATCGCCTGCGAGCTGGCGGCGCGGCGGGGCGTCTGCTTGGTGCTTTCGGACCGTAAAAAGCACTGTGAAATCCTTCAGGCGCTGCTGCGCTACCGCCACAAGGTGGCGGCCGAACTGTTGACCGGAGACGTGTCCAGCGCGCGCCGGCAGGAAGTGCTGGCACGGCTGGCGGCGGGCCAGGTGCGGGTCCTGATCGCCACCGGGCAGCTGATGGGCGAGGGGTTTGACTGCCCCAACCTGGCCACCCTGTTTCTGGCGACTCCGGTGCGTTTCAGCGGTCGGGTGCTGCAGTACCTCGGCCGCGTGCTGCGGCCGGCGCCCGGCAAAACCAGGGCCCGGGTGTTCGACTATGTCGATGCGGCCGTGGCGCCGCTGGTGGCCGCCGCCAAGGCCCGGCAGCGGGTTTACCGGGGCTGAAGCGGTAGGGGGGGTGAATCGGGCTGAACGCCGCCGGCGGCAAAGACCGCATCCCCGTCGAAGAACTTGAACAGGATCGTGCCGCTCGCCGGTTTGAGGCCGGCCGTGAGGGTGGCGGTGCGGGCGTCGATTTCGCGGTTGAACTGGATGGCCAGCCCGCGGGGATAGAATCCGGGGCCCTGTGCACGCTGCAGCAGGGTCTGGAGGTAGTCGAAGTAAACGGCGTTGTTGACGTGGCCGTTGGGGTCGAAGTCGCTGGCGCGGGTGGCGAGCGGCACGGTCAGCTCGGGGGTGAAAGCGCAATCGGCCTTCCAGCGGTCCAGTTCGCGGGCGAACACGCGGTCGGTCTCCACGGTGTAGGCCGTGACCATCTCCTCTGAAATCCGGGAGAGTTTTTTGGTGCCGACGTCGCAGAAGAGCCAGAGGCTGGTGGCGGCCGCGATGCGCGCGGGGCCGGCGTAGATTTCAAAATCGCGGTAGGCCTTGAAGCGCTTGGCGCCCCTGAACCAGGTGACGATCTCCAAGCGCTCGCCGTAGGCCGGAACCCGCTGGATGTCCACCGCCAGGCGGTTGAGCACCCAGCCCAGGGCTTGCCGGCGCAGCGCCCGGATGCCGAAGCCGATCTTTTCGGAGTGAAAAATGGCCGCCTCCTGCAGCAGGTTGACCAGGGCCCCCGGCTTCAGGTTGAAATTCGGGTCCACCTCGGCGTAGCCCACCGTTCGGGGATAGACTGCCTTCATGTCGCCTCCTTGCCGCGGCTTTCGCCAGCGGCGGCCGGAATGTTCCGCGCCCCCTTGTAGCGGGTTTTGGGCGCCGATGGCAATCCCTGATCGCGGAGACCGGCGGTGGTTGACATTCCGTGGAAGGGGCTTATTCCTAATCTACGCCTCGGTTGAGATGGCGATGGCCGGCGGTGACCTGCCGGCAACCTGTAACCCCCGGATGAGGAGGTGCTGCGATGGAAATGAAAAAAGTTCTCTGGCCCACCGATTTTTCAGGCCGGTCTGCGCAGGCCCTGCCCTACGTGACGTCCCTGACCGAAAAATACGGGACCGAGATCCACGTGCTGTTTGTGATCGAGGACTTGGCCGGACATGAGGGCTGGTATGGCGAGTTTGATCGTGAGCGGGTGGAAAAGTTGATGAAATGGGAACAGCAGGCGGCCCAGAAAAAGCTCAACCAGATCTGTGAAAATCACCTCCAGGGCTGCCCGCTCTACATCAAGCATATCGCCGTGGGGGACCCGGCCGAAGAAATCCTCAAGCTGGTTGAAAAGGAGAAGGTCGACATGGTGGTCATGGCCACCCGCGGCCAGCAGGGCAAATTCAGCTTCGGCAGTGTGGCCGAAAAGGTCGTCAAAAACTCACCGGTACCGGTGGTCACCATCCCGCCGGCCGAAGGCTAGCGCCGGTGGCAGCCTTCAGCCCCTCGCAGGAGGGCCCCATGCAGACACCGCCCTGGACCCCCGGGCGGCTGTTCGAAGTCTCGGGCAGCTACTGGCAGACCTGCGCCCTGCATGCCGCCGTTAAGTTGGACCTGTTTTCGCACCTCGCCTCGCGCCCGCGGCCGGCGGACGCGCTGGCCGGTGAGATCGGCGTCGACCCACGTGCACTCGAGATGCTGCTCAATGCCGTGACCGCCATGGGCCTGCTGGAGAAATCCGGGGGCCGGTTCGCCTGCACCAGCCCTGCCCGCAGCTACCTGTGTCGAGGCTCCGACCAGTACCTGGGGCACATGCTGCTGCATCATCACCACCTATACGACGCCTGGGGAATGCTGGATGCGGCCGTCCGGACGGGAAAGGCCGTCCGGGGGCGGGCGAGCGTCGACGACGCGGCGCGGCGTGAAAGCTTCCTGATGGGCATGTTCAACCTGGCCATGCAAGTCGCCCCCAGGGTGGCGGGGGCTATCGATCTGGCGGGGCGCAAGCGCCTGCTGGATTTAGGCGGCGGCCCCGGCACCTACGCCGTTCATTTCTGCCGTGAAAACCCCGGCCTGAGCGCCACGATTTTCGATCTGCCCACCAGCCGACCGTTTGCCGAAAAGACCATCGCGCGCTTCGGCCTGCAGGAGCGGGTGTGCTTTGCGCCCGGTGATTTTCATCAGGACCCCGTTACGGGTCGCTTTGATGTGGTCTGGCTGTCACACATCCTGCACGCCGAGGGGCCTGCGGCCTGCCGCCACATCATCGCCAGGGCCGTGGCAGCCCTGTCACCGGGCGGCCTGATGCTGGTGCACGATTTTTTCCTGGGCGACGATCGGGCGCACCCACTTTTTCCGGCGCTCTTCGCGCTCAACATGCTGCTGGCCACATCCGCCGGACAGGCCTACAGCGAGTCGGAAGTCCGCCAGATGCTGGCTGAAAGCGGGGTTTCAGCCGTCCGGCGGCTGGATATAAAGATGCCCAACGACTCCGGCATCCTGATGGGGAGCGTCTCCTGACCGAGGGCTGGTTTTCTATCCCCGGCCTGCCGGGTACGGCACCGCTGTCAAGGCCCGCGGGCAATCAGGCACTCTGACAAAACCCTCAGTGGTCACGTCCCGGGGAGGGAATTTCGTGTACATCGCTCAGCAACGCAAGGGCTGCAGGCTGGAATTTTTCTTACGGGAATCCTACCGGGACGGCGCTTGCTGGAGAAGCCGGGACCTGTTTTGCCTGGGGGCCGACCCCGGCGGCTTTCTGGTTTACCCGGGGGGGAATGGTTTTTACGTCCACGAGGCGGTAACCGACGTTCTGGCGGAAAAAGGGGTTGTCACAACCCTCGATGAAATCGACGATCTATTCTGGCCCTACCTGCGGCCGGACATCCGGCGTGCGCTGGAATCCTTCCGTCAAAAATCCAGTGCGCGCGCCGGGCGGGCGCCCATCGGGGCCGAGGAGGAAAGGCACCTTCAGCAGCAGGTGCACCTGTTCGACAAGCGCCGGGTTCACTTCCTAAAGTTCGGCCGCGTGGATCAGGGCGCCATCGGGCAGCTGCCCCTTTCTCTTTTCCGCTGGCTTTACGGCAAATCGCGCGACGAAATCGAACAAGGGTTTCTCCTGAGCGAGCGGGCCCTCAAACCCAACGAGCTTCGGACCTATGTTTATGTGATCTTCGATTTGCAGCGGTTTTTTACCGAGACCATCGCCCGGCGGATGCCCCAGGGGCTGGATGAGGGGCGCTTGGAGGAACATTTTCTGGGGGAAATCTGCCGCTTGAACCAGGCAGCTGCTTTCTGGGACGGCGAGCCTTACGGCGGCAGCCTGCACGATTACCTCGTGCGCTATGCCGTCATGTTTTTCGATTCTGACTGGCTGTCCACGCCGTTCCTGCAGGATTACCTCCGCGATTTCATGGATCGGCACCGGGCCTACCGGCCGCCGGCGGCTCCGCAGCCGCGGGTTTCGGCCGAGGACGCCGGCCCGCTTTTCGGGGTGGCGCCGGCGGCGCTGAGAGCCATGTCGCGGCGCGAGTTGACACGTCTTTTCCGCCAAAAGGCGCGCGAGCACCACCCGGATGCCGGTGGTCAGGCCGAAAAGTTCATCCGTCTGCAGGAAGCCTACCAGTCTCTGGTTCGGCGTAAATGACCGGTTCGTTTGCTTCGCATGCCGTGCGCGAAACCGCCGCCGGCGGGGCGCTGCCGTTTCTGCAGCCCGGTCGCTTGCCACCCCATCACGACCGAGGGCGTATGATCATCCATCGCGGAGGCCAGCAGCGCATTTCAAGCCGGCGCAGGGCCTTGGGGCAGGGTCTGCTGCTGGTCTCGGTACTGTGGGCGGCGCTGGCCGGGCCTGCCGCCGCCGGTGACGCGCTCTTTCCGTTTGAACCCGGGGAGCGCCTGACCTACGTGCTCAAATGGGAGGTGGTGCCGGCCGGCGAGGCGGTGCTGGAAGTGCTGCCCATGAAGCGGATCGACGGCGAAGCGGTCTTTCATTTTGCGCTGACGGCCAAATCCTTCCCGATCATCGATCCCTTCTTCAAGGTCCGGGACCGGATCGAGGCCTTTACCGACACCCGCATGACCCGGTCGCTGCTGTACAAAAAAGACCAGCATGAGGGCCGCACCCGGCGCCAGGTGGTGGTCAACTTCGATTGGGGTCGCCGGGAGGCCCGCTTCGCCAATTTCGACAAGCAGCGCAAGCCGATCCCGGTGGCCGACGGGACGTTCGACCCGCTGGCCGCTTTTTACTTTTCCCGCCTTTTCGACCTTGAGACCCACCGCCTGATCGAGCGGCCGGTTAGCGACGGAAAACGCTGCGTGATCGGCAAGCTGCGGGTGATCAAGCGGGAAAACATCACCGTCGGCAACCGGGTCTACGACACCTTCCTGGTCATGCCTGAAATGACCCACATCCGGGGCGTATTCGAAAAGAGCAAGGAGGCCGGCATCAAACTGTGGGTTTCCGCTGACCACCGCCGCATCCCCATCAGAATCGAAAGCCGGGTGGCCGTCGGCCGGTTCGTGGGGGAGCTGGTCAGCGATTCCGCCGCCGACGAGACATCCGAGGCCATGGGAATCCCGAAACTTTAGAGCGCCGGAGTGCCCTGAAAGTAGACGCTTGGCCTTTCAGGTGCGTCCGTGCCGCCGTCGCAGCATATACACCATCACAGCGGTCTGGAGCCCCGAGAGACCGATGAAGTAGCCTATCCACGCGGGTACACCCATGATAACGGGGTAGACTCGGCCCCATGCCCAGAAATCCATTGCCAGGATGAAAATGCCTGCCTGCAGGTAAACGCATGGGTCCCGCAGCCACGCCGGCAGTCCGGCGCGCAGGCCCTGCGGCCGCCGTACAAGGGCGATATGAACTCCCAGATAAACGCCGAAGCTCACCAGCATGACCCATACCACCGGCAGAAAGGCCACGCTGGGCAGCCACTCGAAATAAAAGCAGACCACGGCGGCCTCTCCGGCGGTGATCGACGCGATGGCCGCGAGGGCGCAAACCCGGCGCAGGTAGAGCCCGAAAAAAACG
This sequence comes from Desulfobacterales bacterium, assembly GCA_046481705.1. Classification (GTDB taxonomy): domain Bacteria; phylum Desulfobacterota; class Desulfobacteria; order Desulfobacterales; family JAABRJ01; genus JAABRJ01. Next base: position 11,798 of record JAWOJK010000032.1, read on the forward strand.
CTGGGAAACAGCACCGCCAACCCGGTGAAGGTCTGGGTGGCGATCTGCAGGATCGTGGCCGGCGGTTTGAAGGCCAGGGCCAGGCCGGCCAGGCTCAGGATTAAAACCGCGATGCGGCCGGCCAGGCTGGATTCCCCGTTGCCTTGGGGGCTGCGGTTCCGCGGTGCCAGGTCGCGGGTGCAGATGGCGCTCAAGGTCAACAGCTGGGAGTCCATGGTGGACATCAGGGCCGCCAACCCGGCGGCGATGACCAGGGCCGCCATGAAATCCCCGGAGATCAGGGTCATGACCATCGGCAGGATGCGGTCGGCCTCCTTGGCTGCGAGGTCCGGAAACGACAGCCGGCCGAGAACCCCCACCGCGATCGGCAGAAAAAAGGTCACCGTGCAAACCGCCGGGTAGAGCAGCATCGTGCGGGAAAGCGCCTGTTCACTGCGGGCCGTGAAAAACCGCTGGAAAAGCTGCGGAAACATGGGATCACAGAAAAACCACAACAAAATGTAGCTGAACCAGATGCCCAGGGTGTACTGGCCCTGACCGCCCGGGCGCGAGAAAAGCTCGGGGTTGAGGGCCAGGACCTTTTGGTTGGCGGCCACGAAGCCCCCGTGGTGGTTGGCCACCAGAAAAAGCGAAGCCAGCAGCAGGGCAAACATCAGGACCCCCTGGAAGAGATCCGTCCAGGCCACCGCCCGCAGGCCACCGCGCAGGGTATAGAGCAGAATGATGGCGGTGACCAATACGCAGCCGTAAAAGTAGGGCAGGCCGACGAGCGCCTCCAGGGCATAGCCGGCCGCCATGGGCTGCAGGGCCAGGTAAGGAAGGGTGAAAAGGATCATCACCGCGGCCACCATCACCCTCACCGCGCGGCTGTCGTAGAGGGCCCCCACCAGCTCAGGGGGGGTGACCAGGCCGCGATCACGACCCACCTGCCAGATTTTGCGCCCGATAATCCAGAAGGTCAGGGCCATAAAACCGGTTCCGAACCCCATGATCGGAAAAAAGGCGTAGCCGTCCCGGTAACCGGCGCCGGAAGTGCCGAATACCGTGAAGGCCGAAAAATTGGTGGCCACCATGGTCCCCAGCAAGACCACCGTGCCCAGGCGCCGATCGGCCAGAAAATAGGTCACCGGCGACGATTTCCAGCGGGTGCGGGCCAACAGCCCGATGACCAGAACCACCAGGAAATAGGCGACCAGAACCCCAATGCGAACCGGCATGTTCCCCCCTTCCTTGCGAGCTGCGCCCGGCCGGTGACGACCCCCTCGCCGGCAGCCCAAAGGGCCAGCTGAAAGGCCCCAAATAAAAAAAACCATCCCGTTCCAGGTCGGGATGGCTTCCAGCGCCCCCTGGGAGCCAAGAGGCGCAAAAAACCTGACATAACCTTGTCGATAGACCGCCGCGCGGCGGTCTGAAAACGTCTTGTAACGCCTGCCCGGGGCTCTGTCAAGCGGCGGCTCGGCGCTATTGTCCGGACAGGAATTGGGCGATCAGCATCACGGCGATCGCCAGCAGCACCCGCTTGAGCCAACGGCGGTAGGTTTCAGGGTCAAAGCGGTCGCGCAGGGCCATCCCCGTCAGAAGGCTCGCCACCGCAATCGCCAGCAGCGGCAGGCTGGCCGTGACGACCGTCGCCGTCAACACCCCGGCATGCGCCAGGACCGCCGCCTGGGCGAGTTTGCCGACCAGAAAGCAGAAGTTGAAGACCTGGATCATGACAACCGGGGCCAGCCCAAGTTCCAGGGAAAAGATGATCAGAACCGGGACCATCACGTTGACCGTTCCGGCCAGAAAGCCGCCCAGACAACCGAATACGGCGGTGGCCCGCCGCGGGTGGGCGCGCACCCAGGCCATCGGCAGGCCCAGCCGGTTGACATTCAGATAGAGCAGGATCATGGCGGCCAGCAGCAGCTTGTAGGGCGCGGGGTCGGACACGACCAGCAGCTGGCTGCCCGCCACGCTGCCGAGGCCGGCATAGGCCGCCAGCGGCCAGAAGCGGCCGATGCTCTGCCCCCAGCGGCCGCCGCGCAGGATATTGACGACGTTGATGGCCAGCGTCGGCGCCAGCACGATCAAAATGGCGCTGCGGACATCGGTCAGCATCGCCACCAGCGGGGTGGCGATCATCGGGAAACCCAACCCGAGGGCGCCGTGCACAAGCCCTGCGGCCGAGACGATGACGGCCAGCAGCAGGTAAACGGCAGTGGTGGGGTCTTCAAATCCCGGCATCGTTCGCCTCCCTGCAAGGCCCCCCTTTGGACGGGGACTGCAGCGGCTCTTTTGGTTTTTCGTGTGCGGGCCTGATTGGCGCCTCAAAGATAGAACCGCTTTTTTGCGGTGCAATCGGGGCGTGTTCGCGATCTGGGTGCGGGTTTCCCCCTGGCAACCTGCAACTGCCCACGGATATTGTTTTTTTTGACTTGACAGGCAGTCTTGCATCGGTCACTAAAACGAACTCTACGCCGTGGGGCGCCCCCCGGGGCCCCGGATCCGGCGGTTTTCGGCAACTCCAGACAAGAGGAGGCCAGCACCTCGATGAAACAGCGACTCAGCAGCACCCTTTTCGACCTGCCGGTGCAGGAACTCCGTCGCGGCTACCGCAGCGACATCTACTTCTGGCGTGAAAAAGTAACTTTAGAAAAACACAACCTGCACCCCCAGGTCACCATGCAGGTCTTCCAGAAGAAGGACGCCGTTCTGTGCGGCATCGACGAGGCGATTGCCGTGTTGAAGCTGGCCAGCGGCCATTACACCGACTATGAGCGGGCCTGCAAGCTCTTCGACCGCCTGATCGAACTCAAGCGCCAAGCCCGATTCCATTTCCTCAACGATCGGCATACCTATCTGCAGGTGTTGAAACAAAAGCTCGAGATTACGCAGCAGCTCGATGCGCTCTGGGTGGAGGGGTTCAGCCAGCTCGACATCGACGCCCTTTTCGACGGCGACCCCATCGCGCCACTGGAAACGGTGATGCATATCACCGGGGATGCCAGCCTGTTCGCCCACCTCGAAACCATCTACCTCGGTGTTCTCGCCCGGCGCACCAAGGTCGCCACCAACGTGCGCAACGTCGTCAATGCCGCCAACGGCAAGATCGTTCTGTATTTCCCGGCGCGCTTCGACCACTGGGCGGTTCAGGGCGGTGACGGCTACGCGGCCCATATCGGCGGGGTTGCCGGGGTGTCCACGACTGCCCAGGGCGAGTGGTGGGGCGCCAGCGCCTCCGGTACGGTTCCCCACGCCCTGATTGCCGCCGTGGGCGGCAATACGCTCCAGGCGGTTAAAATTTTCAGCGAAACCTACCCCGAGACCAACCTGGTGGCCCTGGTGGATTTCGACAACGATTGTATCGCCACCGCCCTGCGGTGCGCCGACGCCCTGGGCGACAAATTGTGGGGCGTGCGCCTGGATACCTCCGAGAACATGGTGGACCAGTCCATCGTGCCGCTCATGGGCGGCTTCAAACCCACCGGCGTGGTGCCTGAGCTGGTCTGCATGACCCGCAAGGCATTGGACAAGGCCGGTTTTCAGCACGTCAAAATCGTGGTCTCCGGGGGGTTCACCCCGGAGAAGATCGCGAAATTTGAAGCGCTCGGGGTCCCCGTCGACAGCTACGGGGTGGGCAGCTGCCTGTTGGGCGGGGCTTACGATTTTACCGCCGACATTGTCCAATTGGAAGGCCGCCCCTGCGCCAAGGCCGGGCGCCGCTATCGCCCCAACCTGCGCCTGCAGCGGCTGGCATAGCCGCCCGGCGGCAGGCCGCACGCTCTTCGGCGGCTGCCCTGCAAAAGGGAGCTGGACTATGTTTTGAACATATGTTAATAACCAGAGCATGTTTTCAAGGATGGAGGGGTTTAGTGTTTTTCGCACTTGACCGCTGTCGGTCAACGCAACGTGTGCAGAAAAAGGAGATCGCAGATGGAACCGAAACAAAAATTGGTCATCATCGGATGCGGGGGCGTGGGCGGACCGGCCTCCATGCTCTCCAAGAAACTCATGCCAGAGGTGGAGGTCACCAACATCAGGGATGAAAAATGTTTCATTGTGCGCTGAGCGCTGCCCCACGTTGTGGCCGGTCTGGTCACGGGCGAATCGATTGTAAACCCGGATGCAAAGCTCTCCGACGCCGGGGTCAATGTCGTGATTGATCGCGTTACCCGGGTGGATCGCCAGGCGAAGAAGGTCTTCGTGGCGGGTGGGGCCGAATATGCCTACGACAAGCTGATCTTGAGCACCGGTTCCAGCCCCATATTACCGCCGATTCCCGGCAGGGAGCTGGACGGCGTGTTCATGCTGCGATCCCTCCAGCACGCCGAGGACATCTGCCAGTTCATGAAAACAAAAGCCCCCCACAAGCTGACCTTTGTTGGCGCAGGCTTTATCAGCCTGGAGGTGGCTTTACTGCTCAAACAGGCCAACCCGGATTACGAGATTACCATCGTCGAACTTCTCAAACAGCCCCTCGCCACCATGCTTGACGAGGAGCTGTGCCAACGGGTTGCAGACTACCTGACGCAAAAAGGGTTCCAGCTCAAAATGGGGGAGAAGGTGGTCGGTATCCAGGGCAACGGCGGGGTGTCATCCGTCAAGCTGGATTCCGGCGAAGTCATTGCCGCCGATATGGTTTTTATGAACGTCGGCGCAGCGCCCAACCTGGAGCTTGCCCGGGACATGGGGCTGGAGATCGGCCGGTTCGGGGTCAAGGTCAACGAGTTCCTGGAAACATCAGACCCCGACGTGCTGGCGGCCGGAGACTGCGCTGACAACAAACACTTCGTAACCGGAACGCCAAACCCCGGCGCCCTGCGGGGACCCGCGGTGATTATGGGAAGACTGGCGGCCAAGCGCCTGGCCGGATATGCAATCCCCTTTCCGGGGCTGCTGAATGCATCGGCCTGCAACCTGATCGATTGGAACGTGGCGGCCACCGGGCTTACAGAAGCGCAAGCCCACCGCGAGGGGATCGAGACGGTCAGCGCCCTGGTGGAATCCAGGAGCAAGCACGGCATGATACCGGGCATGACGCCCTGGACCCTGAAGCTGGTTTTCGACCGCACCCAGCGGACCCTAATCGGCGGGCAGATCCTGAGCCAGGACATATCGCCGGTGAAGGAGATCGACGCTGTCAGCGCTCTGATTCTGGGACGTAAGACGGTTGAAGACCTTACCGTATTCGCCACGGCGGGCAATCCGGACATCTCCTCTGAGCCCAGCCTGGAGCCCCTGACGATCGCTGCGGAGCAGTGCCTGCAGAAGCTGGGCCGCCGGCAGCGCGCCTGATGCCCGTCGCAAGCGTGATGTCAGGCAAAGCCGGCGCCGCCGGCTGCAAATTTGGGCGGCTCCGCGCTTCTGTGTAAGCGCTGAGCCTTCGACCCCTGCGCCATAAAAAACGGCAGCCTGCCGGAGTTCTGATCTGAGCTTCGGCAGGCTGCCGTTTTTATGTGTCCCGGCATTTGTGGGCGGCACGCTTATTTTTTGCCGGTGTTGGTCAGCGCCGCCTGGATGAATTCCCTGAACAGCGGGTGGGGCGACATCGGGCGCGACTTGAACTCGGGGTGGAACTGGCAGCCGAGAAACCAGGGGTGGTCTTTGATTTCGACGATTTCCACCAGATCGCCGCGCGGTGAAACGCCGCTGACCACCAACCCGTGCGCCTCCAACTGGGCCTGAAAGGCGTTGTTGAACTCGTAGCGGTGGCGGTGGCGCTCCGAGATATCGGTTTGGCCGTAGGCGGCAAAGGCCAGGCTGTTCTCCTTCACCCGGCAGGGGTAGGCCCCCAGGCGCATGCTGGCGCCTTTTTCCGAGGATGCGCTGCGTTTCTGCACGGTGGCGGTCTTTTCGTCGTACCACTCGGTCATCAGGTAGATCACCGGGTAGGGGGTGTTTTCATCGAACTCCGAGCTGTTGGCGTTTTCCAGGCCGGCCGCGCTGCGGGCAAACTCGATCACCGCGATCTGCATGCCCAGGCAGATGCCGAAGAAGGGCACCTTTTTTTCGCGCGCGTAGGCCGCCGCGCAGATTTTGCCCTCGATCCCGCGGGATCCGAAACCGCCGGGCACCAGGATGCCGTCGGCGGTTTCCAGCAGCGGGGCGCAGGCATCGGGGGTGACCTTTTCCGAATCCAGAAAGGTCAGGTTGACCCGGCAGTCATTGGCGATGCCCCCGTGATAGAGGGCCTCGTTGAGGCTCTTGTAGGACTCCGTGAGATCCACGTATTTTCCGACAATCACAATGGTGACGCTGTATTTCGGCGCCATGAACTTCTGCACCACCTCCTCCCAGGCCTCCAGCCGGGGGGCCCGGGTCCAGATGTGCAGCAGTTCCACGATCTTGTCGTCGAGCCCCTCCTTGTGGAAGAGCAGGGGGCACTCGTAGATGCATTTCACGTCCTTGGCGGTGATGACGGCGTCGATGCCCACATTGCAGAAAAGCGCGATTTTGGCTTTGATCTCCTTGGAGAGAAACCGGTCGGTGCGGCACAGCAGGATGTCCGGCTGGATGCCGATGCTGCGCAGCTCCTTTACGCTGTGCTGGGTCGGTTTGGTCTTGACCTCTCCGGCCGTGGCGATATAGGGCACCAGGGTGAGGTGGATGTAGAGCACGTTTTCCTTGCCGACATCGGTCTTGAACTGTCGAATGGCTTCAAGAAACGGCAGGCTCTCGATGTCCCCGATGGTGCCCCCGATTTCGACGATCACCACGTCGACGCCGTCGGCCGCCAGCTGAATGCTGCGTTTGATTTCGTCGGTGATGTGGGGGATCACCTGCACGGTGCCGCCAAGGTAATCCCCCCGGCGCTCTTTGGTGATGACGGAATAGTAGATTTTTCCGGTGGTAAAGTTGTTGTCGGCCCCCAGCTTGGCATTGGTGAAGCGCTCGTAGTGGCCGAGGTCGAGATCGGTTTCGGAACCGTCGTCGGTGACGAAGACCTCCCCGTGCTGAAACGGGTTCATCGTGCCGGGGTCCACGTTGATGTATGGGTCCAGCTTCTGGAGGGTGACGCTCAACCCCCGGCTTTCCAGAAGCGCTCCGATGGAGGCCGCGGCCAGGCCCTTGCCCAGGGACGAGAGCACCCCGCCGGTCACAAAAATAAATTTGGTGTTAAATGTCATTGATTTTCCTCAAACCGTAGGGGCCGTTCTCGCAGGAGGGTTGCCCAAAAGCCCGATATTCGCGCGGCATGTCAGTTCAGCGCCAGGCCACCTTCGGGGTAAAGGCCGTGCGCGCGTCGCTGCGCGAAGCGGTCCCGGTTTCCGGCTGCCGCCCGTTGGTATCGGTTTTCGGCATGTCTCCGAACGACATCAGTCAAAAATCTTTTTGAAATCATCGAGGGTTTTTTGCACATCGGCCCCGCTCGGGGGCTGCTCCGGAACCGGAGAGGCGCCCGGCGCTGCTCGGTAGCGGCCCTTGAGCCGCCCAAGGTCGAAAAAATCCGCCGGGAAGGAGGGGTTTTGTTCTACCCGGGTGATTTTCAATTCCCGCTCCAGTCGCTCGCCCCGATAGAACAGGATGTGCCACGGGTACCAGACGGCGTTGGTTTCGCGCCAGTTCTGGAAGCGGATGTCCAGCGCATCAGCGTCCTGGGAATAGGCCGACGCGGGCAGGATCAGGCGCACCGGTCGAAAGCTGCGCTGGTCGATCCACACCTGCGGGGCGGATAGGTCCGGGTAGCGGGCCCCGATCACAAAGGCGGTTTCCGTTTCCAGGCGGCCGAAGCTGGTGACCGTGATGTCCACGCCCAGGCGAGCCAGCTGGTTCTGCAGGCGCACCCGATCCCCCCGGTGGCGCAGCAGATCTTTGTAGCGGTCCGCGGCCGTTTCGGTTTCTGCCGTAAGCACCCCGTCCGTCACCGTCAGCGATGCGTCACGGTTGACCACGTGCAGGCGTTCGCGGGTCAGCCCCGCGGTGTCTGCGCGAAACCGATCGGGAAACTGATACGCGACGGTTTCCTCGAACTCGGCGCCCTGGCCATCCACCGAATCGCCGTGGATGACCAGGGTTTGGGTGACCTGCAGGCTTTCGAGTTTTTTCTGCTGCCGGGCCATCAGATCCAGAACCTGGGGGCCTTCCAGGACAAAGGCCGCCGCTGGCCCCGGACCGGCCGGCAGCAGGCAAAGCACGGTGAAGAGAACCCAACCGAATTGCAGCAATCGCTTCATGTCAGGGAATGTCCCGCTTCATCCGATGAGAGGCTGCCCACGGGCGGCGCTATTCCGTCACGAAAATGCCGTCGGCAAAACGGGCGGCAGGCCCCAGGGCCTCCTCGATGCGGATGAGCTGGTTGTATTTGGCCACCCGATCGGTGCGCGACAGGGAGCCGGTTTTGATCTGCCCGCCGTTGACCCCCACCACCAGGTCCGAGATAAAGGTGTCCTCGGTTTCCCCTGAACGGTGGGAGATGACGGTGGTGTACCCGGCATGGGTGGCCATGGCAATGGCATCCAGGGTTTCGGTGACGGTCCCGATTTGGTTGAGTTTGACCAGGATGGCGTTGCCCACCCCCTCCTCGATGCCCCGCGCCAGGATCTGGGGGTTGGTGACAAAAATGTCGTCGCCCACGATCTGCACGGCGGCCCCCAGGCGTTCGGTCATCACGACCCAATTGTCCCAGTCCTGCTCGGCCAGCCCGTCTTCGACGGAGAGAATCGGATAGCGGTCGATTAGGTCCTCGTAGTAGTCGATCATTTCAGCGGCCGTCAGGGCCTTGTCTTCGGAGGCCAGGCGGTAGCGGTCACCTTTGAAAAATTCGCTGGCGGCCGCATCCAGGGCAATCCCGACATCGCTGCCGGGCACGTATCCGGCCGCCTCGATGGCCTCCAGGATAAACTGCAGGGCGGCTTCGTTGGATGCCAGGTCCGGCGCAAACCCGCCCTCGTCGCCCACGGATGTCGCCAGACCTTTGGCCTTGAGCAGTTTTTTAAGGGCCTGAAAGGTTTCGGCGCCCATGCGCACCGCCTCGCCGATGGATTTGGCGCCCACCGGTACGATCATGAACTCCTGAATGTCAAGGTTGTTGGCTGCGTGGGCCCCGCCGTTGATGATGTTCATCATCGGCATCGGCAGTTCGCGGGCGTTGATGCCCCCCAGGTAGCGGAAAAGGGGCAGACCGAAGGCTGCGGCTGCCGCCCGGGCGGCAGCCATGGACACGCCCAGGATGGCATTGGCCCCAAGCTTGGCCTTGTTGGGGGTGCCGTCGAGATCGATCATCGTCCGGTCGAGTGCCGCCTGGTCTGCGGCGTCAAGCCCCCGGATGGCGGGTGCAATGGTTTCCATGACGTTGTCCACGGCCTGTGAAACGCCTTTGCCGCCGTAACGCAGGGAATCGGTGTCGCGCAGTTCGAGCGCTTCGCGCGTGCCGGTGGAGGCCCCTGAGGGCACGGCTGCCCGGCCGGTGGCGCCGCAGGCCAGGTCGATATCCACCTCTACGGTCGGATTTCCCCGCGAATCCAGGATTTCCCTCGCGTTTACCTCGATGATTTCAGTCATTTTGATCCTCCAGCATCCAAAAGTTGGTAACCCTGTAAGTGACGCCACTTTTTTTGATTCGAGCGGGGATTGACCCGTGACCCCAAAAAGCTGCCGCGCCCGGTTTCAGACAATTGCCCCTTCAGGGCGCGGCAAAGGGCAGGGGGCGTTGGGTGTCAGGCTTGCCGAAACCCGTCGGCGCAAACCCAAACACCTACCCGTGCGGGGGGCGGCGGGCGGGCCGCCCCCTGGTTGACTACCCAATAAAGCTAATAGAAATCAGTTGCTTGGGGGTGTTGAAAGCTGTGGTGGCCGTCCATCTCCGAGCTTGACAATCTGCGCGAAAATGTTACCCTTCTTCACCTTGCATGTCAAGCAGCGCGCCGGGCGCGCCGCACAAATTTTGCATCGGATTCAACCGCACGGTTCACCGAATCGGCGCCTATTCAGGAAAAGAGGATGACCGCCCACCAGAGCCTCTACCATGACGCCCATCTTGTGGTCGCCGCCATTCGTGTTCTCGAACATCGGCACCAGGCCCCGCCGACCCTCGAGGCCGTCTGCGGGAGCCTGTCGTACCCCCTCGAAAAAGGCAACCGTATCTGCCTCAAACTGCATGAGATGGGGGTTCTGCGCCTGGTGGAGGGCGGCTACGGGGTCCGGCTTTTCATCCAGGACCACCTGAAACTGGAAGACCTTCCCCGTGAAGCGGCGGGCCCGTCCCTGGAGGACGCCCTAGAGGATTTCCGCCGCACCCGCCAGGAAACTGCCCGGTCTTTGGACGCCCTCAAGGCCGAGCAGCAGAAATTGAAGCAGGGGCGTGTTTCCGAGATCGAAAAAAAGTTGAGGGAAGAGTTGCGCAAGGGTAAACCCGAGAACACTTGAGGCCGCCGCCATCGACCGATTGCCGGCGTCGCGCGACGGGGTACGGCCGTTCCCCCGCCACACCGAAAAAAGCGTCATCATCGCGCACTTTAAAGCCGCCGTTCACCCGGCGGGCATCCCAGCTCTTCGCCCCGGGAGAAGGGGGCGCCCATGGACCAGGCCGGGACGCCCATCAGGTCTGGTAAATTGGGATAAACCAGCGTCGCTTCGTTCCGATCAAGTGGACAGGTTTCAGCGGAATACGTATTATCTGGGTAATTCCTAACCGCTAACCCACCTGGGTATGGGGTTTTTCGAAGACGCCAGCCGGATTTCAGTCGCTTGTTGCGGCCGGCGGTTTATGTCCCATCGTCCCGGGCGGATCACGGCCCATTTCCTATATCGGAATAACCCCGCACGGCGGGGTAAAATGCTTTTTACAACCACACCCGAAGTGGGTGCCATGCATAATGCCATAAGCAGTTGGATGTTGCGATTGTTGATTGTCGGCCTCGGGCTGTTCGTCATCCTGGGATCCGACAGGTTTCTCCGCGCTCAGCGGACGCCTGTGGTTTACGTTGCGCCGATCGAGGGAACCATCGACTTGGGACTCGCCCCTTTTGTCGCGCGCACGCTCAAAGAGGCTACCGATGCCGGCGCGGCGGCCGTGATTCTTGAGATTAATACCTTTGGTGGGAGGGTCGATGCAGCTGTTCTTATCCGCGACGCGCTGCTCAATGCCAAGATCCGGACGGTTGCCTTTGTGAACAAGAGGGCTATCTCCGCGGGCGCCCTCATCGGTCTGGCG
>JAWOJK010000126.1:0-5296 GCA_046481705.1 Desulfobacterales bacterium
TCGTCGTTGGCAAAAAGCCCGGTTCCCGCCTGGATAAACAGGGCCGCCAGCATCGCGACGATCGACCAGCCGCCGAGGGGGTTGTGCCCCAGGTGGCGGGGTGCATCGGGGCGCAGCAGCCCGCTGGCATAGTGCAGGACCGCCCGCGGCCCCTCGAGGAAGTCGGCAAAACGCGACGAACGGCTGCCGACGAATCCCCAGGCCAGCCGGAAGAGCAGCAGCACTAAAATCGCCAGGCCGCTGCGCACGTGGTAGGTCATGGCGTTGCCACCGATCTTGCCGGTCACAAACGAGGCGGCCACCAGGGCCGCCAGCAGCCAGTGAAACAGGCGCGTGGGAAGGTCCCAGACTTTTAGCGGTCGCAAGGGGCCGGCCGCCTTCTCTTGATTTTGGACAGCGTCCTGCATGTTCATTGCTCTCCTGTGGCGCCGGTTGAACCGCTTTCGGCCGCTGCTGCGGGCTGTTGCAGGCCAGGCACCCGGCCCTGCGCTGCGGCGACCGGCCGCGGTTTAATGGCGGCAGACGGTGGGCTTGTCGTTGGCGTCGATGTGGATACAGACAAAATCACCGGTTTTAAAGCCGATGCGTTTAAATTCCTGGACGATACGATCGTGTCGTTCGATTTCCCAGTACACCGACCACAGCGGGTTGCGCACGCTGTCGATGCCGTAGGCGTCATGGCCGCAGAGGTTGATGCGGATCTTGTCCTTGGCGATCAGGGTGTCGGCCTCGGAGAGAAAAAAGTCGATCTGGTAGCGGTTGTTGAGCAGCAGGCGGGAGAGCTCTTTCTGGTGGGCCGGGCTGTCGTCCAGGTAGTGGTTGGCCACCTGGTAGAGGTCTTCGGGCACCTCGATGGAAAGTCCCAGGACCGCGAAACGCTCATGGCGCAGGGCAAAGGACTCCAGGTTGGCTTCGTAGCCTCGAATCAGATTTCGGATCTCTTCCAGGCCCGTTTCCAAGGGTTGGCCGGCGTTGACGATATCCTCGCACAGACCGACGATAGTGAGGTAAAGCGCCGCATTGTCCATCACGTAGATGGGGCGTTCGCGGTAATTGCGGCGCTTGCGGATGCGGCGGATGCCGTCCAGCGGAATGCTGCGCTCGCTTTCCTTCTGTTCGAGCACCTCGACCCGCGAAATGTCCTTGGCCTGCACCACGTATATCTCCGAGTCTTCGGAAATGATGTACTCGATCTCACAGCGAAACCCGAGATGCTCCTGGATCTCCCGGGAGAGGTCATGCAGCCTGCGGTCGTGGGGCGTCTGGGTGATGTAGGGGTCGCTCTTGATCTTGTGGACCCGGTCGCGGCAGTAGCCGTATTCCCAGGTGCCGCCGATGATCTTGGCCATGACGTTGGAGCCGTTGATAAACGGCATCACGATGACCCCCATCGCATCGGGGTCGATCTCGGGCGCGCGGTTGAACTTCTGCTGCCGCTGGATCGAAAGCCGCTTGGCCTTGCCGGCGAATTTGATCATGCGTTTCCAGGCGTAAACCACCCCGCCCACGTCGGCATAGGTTTCCAGGGAATCAAAGGTGCCGCCCTTGTAAAATTCCTCCTGGGGATGGGCGCTGCGGGCGATGATCTTGAAGCTGCCGCGGTGGGTCGCCAGGAATTCTTGAAGCGCACCGAAATTTTCAGCGCGCAGGTCGGCGGCCGGGACGTAAATGAAGTCGGGCACGTTGAACCCGCCGCGTTTCAGGGTGTCCAGAACATGGGCCTTCTCGGGGATAAGAGCGGGGGAAGCGGATGATGTCGTCATGGCAAGCTGTCATTTCCTTTGAATTTCAGTGAAAAAAGGGTTTCGGCAAACAAAATGGTGCACCCGGCTGGTTTTTGGGTTCGCCCAGCGTATTCCGCTTATCGGCGCATTGCCATCCAAACAGTCAATGTTGATGGACCGGTAAAAAGTGAAAAATCAGACAGTTTCGTAAAAAAGCCAAGTTACGGCGCGCAAATCTCGAGGAGTGAGGCGTACTACTGTACGCCGCAGCGACTTCGAGATGCAGCGCAACGCGGAAATTGGGTTTTTTACGGAACTGTCAATATTAACTGAGTTAGCATAACCACTCTGGAGCGATTTTCCAGTACCCGGGTGGGCCGCTTCGAGTGAATCACCCCAAAAAAACAGGGGCCGAAGGCGGCCCGTGGGGCTTGTAAGTGCCACGACTGCTCGCGGGAACAAGAAGGGGTGCGGTTGCCGGACACCGTCAGGGAGGGGGGCTGATAACGGGTGTTGCCTTGTTTTTGTTGAGCGCGCTTCAAAAAATGCAAATCGATTGCATTTCGATTTCAGATCTGATAGGAACGGCGGCAACTCGGGTGGCGGCGATTGCAGGCCATCGTCACAAACCGCGCAAAAACCGCTCGGCCTCACCCCAGGGTAGGGTAGCCCGGCCCGGTAAGGTTGCAAAGGAGAAATCGATGACGCTGCGACACAGGACAGCCGGAGTGATCGGTGTTTTGGCCGTTGTCTGGCTTTTTGGGGGGGCGGCCCCGGCGGCGGCGGGTGAGACGATCCCGGTTTTTGTCAGCATTCTGCCCCAGAAGTATTTTGTGGAACAGGTGGGCGGCCGCCATGTGGCGGTCGAGGTGATGGTGGCCCCCGGCGCCAGCCCTGCCACCTATGAGCCCAAGCCGCGGCAGATGGCGCCACTGGCCGCTGCGCGGGCCTACTTCGCCGTTGGGGTGCCGTTTGAAACCGCCTGGCTGCCGCGCATCCAGGCCGCCAACCCGCGGATGCAGGTGGTGGACACGGCGGCCGAAATCGAAAAGCTGCCGATGGCAGCCCATGCCCACGAGGCGGACGCCGATCACGATCACCGCCACGATGCAAACCCCCACGAGGTCCTCGACCCCCACGTGTGGCTGGCCCCGCCCCTGGTCAAGATTCAGGCCCGCGCCATCCGCGACGCCTTGGTGGCGCTCGACCCGATTCACCAGGCGGATTACGATGCCGGCTTGGCGCGTTTTGCCGAGGGTGTTGACGGCCTCGACCGCGAGCTGCGCGAGACCTTTGCCGGCCGCGAGGGCATGGGCTTCATGGTCTTTCACCCCGCCTGGGGCTACTTTGCGCGAACCTACGGCCTGGAGCAGATCCCCATCGAAATCGAAGGCAAGGACCCCAAGCCGGCCCAGCTCCAGGAACTGATCGAAGCAGCGCGCCGCCGGGATATCCGGGTGATTTTCGTTCAGCCCCAGTTTTCCGGTAAAAGCGCGGCGGCCGTCGCGGCGGCCATTGGCGGCGTGGTCCTGCCCGCCGATCCCTTAGCCCCCGATTGGGCCGATAACCTGCGCCAACAGGCCGTCCATATTCGCGAGGCGCTGCGATGACGGGTGACCCATCCGGCAGTTGCAGCGCCGATTTTTCCCACGCCAGACCATCCGCCGACAGTCCGCCGGAGGGCACCGTGATTGCCGTCCAGGGGGTCAACTTCGCCTACAACGGCCATCCGGTCCTCGAGAATGTGGACCTGACCGTCACGGCCGGGGATTTCATGGCCATGATCGGCCCCAACGGCGGCGGCAAAACCACCCTGCTGAAGCTCATGCTGGGGCTGCTGGCGCCGGGCAGCGGCACCATCCGGGTTTTCGGCCAGGCCCCCGCCCGGGTGTCTCACCGCATCGGCTATGTCCCGCAGGATGTGCACATCAACACCGATTTTCCGATTTCCGCCCTGGACGTGGTCCTGATGGGGAGGCTCAAACCCGGCAAGGGCTGGTCACGCCCCGCGCAGGGCGACCGGGTGGCCGCCCACGAGAGCCTCAATCGCCTGGGCATGGGCGCCTTTTGCGATCGGCGGATCGGGGCGCTCTCCGGCGGGCAGCGGCAGCGGGTGTTTATCGCGCGGGCCCTGGTCTGCCAACCGGACATTCTCTTTCTGGACGAACCCACCGCCAGCATCGACCCCCAAGGTCAGACGGATTTTTACCGGCTCCTGCGGGAACTCAACCAGCGGATCACCATTGTGCTGGTCAGCCACGACCTGCTGACGGTTTCCAGCTACGTCAAGTCGGTGGCCTGCGTCAACCGCGGCGTGCACCACCACACCGAGGCCGAGGTGACCGGTGAAATGATGGACATGTACCGCTGCCCAGTCGAGATCATCGCCCACGGGCTGCCCCACCGGGTTTTCAAGGAGCACTGAGACCGGCCATGCTGGAAGCGCTGCAGTACGAGTTCATGCGCAACGCCCTCGCTGCCGGTCTTCTGGCCAGCGTCATCTGCGGGGTGATCGGGTCGCTGGTGGTGGTCAACCGGATTGTCTTTCTCTCCGGCGGGATCGCCCATGCGGCATACGGCGGCATCGGTCTGGCCTTTTTTTTCGGCTGGCCCTTCCTGGCGGGCACCCTGGGGTTTTCGCTGGCGGCTGCGATGCTGATGGCGCTGGTGACCCTGCGGGCGCGCCACCGCGCGGACACCATCATCGGCGTGATCTGGGCGGTGGGTATGGCCATCGGGGTGATCCTGCTGGATCTGACCCCGGGGTACAACGTCGACCTGATGAGTTATCTGTTCGGCAGCATCCTGACGGTGCCGACGGCGGACCTGTGGCAGATGGCGGTCGTTGCCGGCGTGAACCTGGTGATCGTGGTGGGACGCTACCAGGATTTCCTGGCCATGTCCTACGACGAGGAGTTCGCCCGCATCCGCGGGGTCCCGGTGGAGCCGCTCTACCTGCTGATGATTGCCATGATCGCCGTGTCGGTGGTGGTCATCATCCGCGTGGTGGGCTTGATTCTGGTGATCGCCCTGCTGACGATTCCGCCCTTTATCGCCGAAAAATACGCCCGTTCCCTGCTGCAGATGATCGGGTTCGCGGGTCTGCTGAGCGCCGGGTTTACCGTGGCCGGTCTTTATCTTGCCTACCGCTTCAACCTCACCTGCGGGGCGACCATCATCCTGGTGGCAGCGGCCGGCTTTTTCACCTGCCTGGCCTGGGAGCGCTTGAAACCGAAGCGGGAAGGGCCGCTGCCGGCAGAAACCGGTTAACCATAACGATTCTGGAAGAGACCCCATGTGTCAGGATTGCAACTACGTCCGCGGCCTCAAGTCCTCCGGGTTGGGCTACACCCGCAACCGCCTCAAGGTGCTCGAGGCGGTCGGCCGCAACAGCGCTCCGACCAGCGCCCAGGACATATTCGCTGCCCTGCGGCGCACCAGTCGGATCAATCGGGTGACGGTCTATCGCGTCCTGGATCTGCTGGTGGCCAACGGGCTGGTGGAGCGCCTGAACGGCGGCGGGCGGACCTTTTTTTACGGCCTGGCGCCCAGCGAACGCCATCCGCGGCATG
>JAWOJK010000207.1:0-5158 GCA_046481705.1 Desulfobacterales bacterium
GGCAAAAATCGATTTTGGAGGCGTCATCGAGGAGGTCATCACGGCCGACGAGTTCACCCTCGACCGGGCGCGGGAAACCCTCAAAAACGAGGTCATCACGATCCTGGGCTACGGCGTCCAGGGCCCCGGCCAGGCGCTTAACCTGCGGGACAACGGGTTTGCGGTGATCGTCGGCCAGCGGGAGGGCGGCCCCTCCTGGCAGCGCGCCGTGGAAGACGGGTTTGTGCCGGGTAAAACCCTGCTGCCCATCGAAGCGGCGGCGCGCAAGGGCACGGTGGTCCAGTACCTGCTATCGGACGCCGGCCAGATTGCCCTCTGGCCGCAGGTCAAGCAGTGTCTGAACGCAGGCGACGCCCTTTACTTCTCCCACGGCTTTTCGGTGGTCTACAAGGATCAGACCGGGATCGTGCCGCCGGCCAACGTGGACGTCATCCTGGTGGCTCCCAAGGGCTCGGGCCGCACGGTGCGGACCAATTTCCTCGCCGGCAGCGGCATCAACTCCAGCTTCGCCATTCACCAGGACTTTACCGGCCGGGCCCGCGAACGGGCCCTGGCGCTGGGGATCGCCATCGGCTCGGGCTACCTCTTTGCAACGACCTTTGAAAAAGAGGTCCACAGCGACCTCACCGGCGAGCGCGGCATCCTGATGGGCGCCCTGGCCGGCGTGATGGAGGCCCAGTACGAGCTGCTGCGCAAGCACGGCCACAGCCCCAGCGAAGCGTTCAACGAAACCGTCGAGGAACTGACCCAGAGCCTGATCCGACTGGTGGCCGAAAACGGCATGGACTGGATGTTCGCCAACTGCAGCACCACGGCCCAGCGCGGCGCGCTGGACTGGGCGCCGCGCTTCAAGCAGGCGGTGGTGCCGGTGTTTGACACGCTGTATGAAAGCGTCGTTTGCGGCAAGGAAACCGCCCGCACGATCGAGCGCAACAGCGCCCCGGACTACCGTGAAAAGCTGCGGGTGGAACTCGACCGCATCAAAAACTCCGAAATGTGGCGGGCCGGGGCCGCGGTACGCGCCCTGCGGCCGGAAAACCGCGAATAGAGGCCGCTGCAGACCGGTGTCTGCGGGGGGCGCCCGGAACGGGGACCCTGCGCAGCCGGTGCGGCGGCCGTGGGAGCAAGACCATGCAACCGACCCTTATCTACGACACCACCCTGCGCGACGGCACCCAGGGGGAGAACATCACCTTCAGCGCGCTCGAAAAGCTCAGCATCGCCGAGCGCCTGGATGATTTCGGGGTGCACTACATCGAAGGCGGATGGCCCGGATCCAACCCCCGGGACAAACAGTTTTTCGAAATCGCCCGCCGGGTGGAATTCAAAAACGCCCGGATCGCCGCCTTCGGCGCCACCCGCAAACCCGGCACCCCCGTCGACCAGGACCCCAACCTGAAGGCGCTGCTGGAAAGCGGCTGCCAGGCGGTCACGATCTTCGGCAAAAGCTGGGACCTGCACGTCACCCGGATCATGGACAACAGTCTGGCGGAAAACCTGGCCATGATCCGGGACTCGGTGGCCTACCTCACATCCCAGGGGCGCGAGGTGATTTACGACGCCGAACATTTTTTCGACGGCTTCAAGGCCAACGCGGCCTATGCCCTGCAAACGGTAACCGCCGCCTGCCATGCCGGCGCCGCCTTTATCGTGCTGTGCGACACCAACGGCGGCAGCCTGCCTTTTGAAATCGAAGCGGCCATTGCCGCGCTCCAGGCTCACCTGGCCCGGCAAGGACCCGCCTGCGCCGCCGCCCGGCTGGGGATTCACGCCCACAACGACTGCGGGCTGGCGGTCGCCAACAGCATCGCCGCGATCCGGTCCGGGGCCGTCATGGTCCACGGCACGATCAACGGCTACGGCGAGCGCTGCGGCAACGCGGACCTGACATCCATCGTTCCGATTCTGTGCACCAAGCTCGACACCCCCTGCGTGTCGCCGCAAAACCTTAAAAAAATCCGCAAGCTGTCCCGCTTTGTGAGCGAGACCGCCAACATGACGCCCCTCAACAGCCGCCCCTTCGTGGGCGAAAGCGCCTTTGCCCACAAAGGCGGGATCCACGTCAGCGCCGTCATGAAGTCCCCCTGCGCCTACGACCACCTGGCGCCCGAAACGGTCGGCAACCACCGGCGGGTGCTGGTTTCGGATTTGTCCGGCAAGAGCAATGTGACCTACAAGGCCCGCGAACTGGGGCTGGAATTGGGCGCAAACGGCGTTGACAGCCAGAAAATCGTCGACGAGATCAAGCGCCTGGAGCAGGAGGGCTACCAGTTTGACGTTGCCGAGGGCTCCTTCAAGATCCTGCTGGAAAAATTCACCGAGCAGTACACCCCGCTGTTCGAGCTGGAATCCTTCCGGGTGACCATCGAAAAAGACAAGGAACGGCCCTGCAGCGCGCACGCCACCATCAAGATCCGGGTCGGCGACCAGGCCGAGATTACGGCCGCCGAGGGCAACGGCCCGGTCAGCGCCCTGGACAACGCCCTGCGCAAGGCCCTGGACAAGTTTTACCCCGACCTGGACCACATGCGTCTGGTGGACTTCAAGGTGCGGGTCATCGACGGCCGCGACGGCACCGCCGCGCGGGTGCGGGTGTTCATCCAGTCCCGCGACCAGGACCGGGTCTGGAGCACCATCGGGGTCTCCGAGGACATCATCGAGGCCAGCTGGCATGCGCTTGCCGACAGCTTCCAGTACAAGCTGGCCAAGGAGGCCGAGTACGCCGACACCGAGCGGGAAGCGGGGTGAGCGCCGGTTCGGCCGCACGCCCCTAATCCGCCTGTTTTCACCGCCTGCCGGCAGACGGCAAAGGAGAACCCAAGTGAACCTGAAGGAAAGGTCAACCGCCGCAGGACCGATTCGAACCCGCGTCCTGCGGCGCATGCTCCCGTGATGAAACCCTGTTTTGAGAGAGCGTGACCGGGCGGCCTGCGGGACGGCCCGGGTTGGTCCGCCTTGTCGGACCCCACCATTTCCAAATTGAAGGAGTTTTATCATGAGCGAACGCGTATATATTTTCGACACCACCCTGCGCGACGGCGAGCAGTCCCCGGGGGCCAGCATGAACACCGCGGAAAAAATGCGCCTGGCCAACCAGCTGGAAAAGCTCGGGGTCGACATCATCGAAGCCGGTTTTCCGGCGGCCTCCGACGGCGACTTCGAAGCGGTCTCCCAGATTGCCGCCAAACTGCAACGCACCGAGGTGGCCGGTTTGTGCCGGGCCGCCAAGCCGGATATCGACCAGGCCTGGGCGGCCCTCAAAACGGCCGTCAAGCCCCGGATCCACACCTTCATCGCGACCTCCGACATCCACCTGCAGTACAAGCTCAAGATGAACCGCGAGGAGGTCGTGGCGGCGGCCGTGGCGGCCGTGCGCTACGCCAGGACCTTGACCCCCAACGTGGAGTTTTCCGCCGAGGACGGCTCGCGCAGCGACCGCGACTATCTCTGCCGGGTGTTCGAGGCCGCCATCGCGGCCGGCGCCAGCACGGTGAACCTGCCGGACACCGTGGGCTACGCCATCCCGGAGGAATTCGGCGACCTGGTGCGCTATGTCATCGCCCACACCCCCAACATCCACCAGGCGGTCTTGAGCGTGCACTGCCACAACGACCTGGGCCTGGCGACGGCCAACACCCTGACCGCCATCCGGGCCGGGGCGCGGCAGGCGGAGGTGACCATCAACGGCATCGGCGAGCGCGCCGGCAACACCTCGCTGGAGGAAGTCGTCATGAGCCTGCACACGCGGCCCAACTTCCTGCCGATGGAAACCGGCATCCACACCGAGCACATCTACCCCACCAGCCGCCTGGTGAGCATGATCACCGGTATCATCGTGCAGCCCAACAAGGCCATCGTGGGCGCCAACGCCTTCGCCCACGAGGCCGGCATCCACCAGGACGGGGTCCTCAAAAACCCCATGACCTACGAGATCATGAAGCCGGAAACCATCGGCCTGAGCACCAACAAGCTGGTGCTCGGCAAACACTCCGGCCGCCACGCCCTGCGCACCCACCTGAAAGAGCTGGGCTACGACCTCTCGGATGACGAGCTGCAGATCGTCTTTACCCAGTTCAAGCAACTCGCCGACAAAAAGAAGCACGTGATGGACGAGGACTTGGAGGCCATCGTGACCGAGGGCATCCTGCGCACGGCCGACATCTTCAAGCTGGAGTATCTCAATGTCAGCGCCGGCACGACGGTATTACCGATGGCGAGCGTCAAGCTCTCGGTCAACGGCCGCTCGGTGATGGGCGCCGGCTACGGCAACGGCCCGATCGACGCGACCTTCAACACCATCGCCAAGCTCACCGGGACCTCCTCCGAGCTGCTGCGCTTCACGGTCGGGGCGCTCACCGGCGGCACCGACGCCATGGGCGAGGTGATCGTGCGCCTGCGCGAAAACGGCCTGGTGGCTTTAGGCAAGGGGTCCGACGCCGACATCATCACCGCCAGCGCCAAGGCCTACCTCAACGGCTTAAACCGCCTGGAATACCTCAAGGCCCACCCAGTCAAGGCGGCCCAGGTGCTTTAAACCTCGAATTTTTGAAAAAATGCGGCCGGGGGAGGCCATCCTCCCCCGGCCGCTTCTTCGGCTTTACCCCTCAGCCTTCCCTCTGCAAAAACACGTTCTAACTCATCATCCCCTTGCGGCGGCGGGCGAACAGCCCTACCCCCACCAGGCCGGCACCCAGCAACAGCACCGTCGCCGGCTCGGGCACGGGCGCGGCACCGTGAATGGTGTCGTTACCGCAGGAGAGGGTCAGGTGAATCAACTCGCCGCGGTTGATCAGGGCGGCGATCTCTTGGGTGGCGAAAATTTGCAGCAGGTGGTGAACGGAGCCATTAACCTTGACGGCCGCCGTGCCCTCCCAGTCGGAAAAATAATCCCCGACGTCGATGCCCATCGTGACCTGATACGTTCCGTCTTGGGATGAGGGCTCACCGTCGTAACGGAAAAAACCGGAGAGTGTAACGTCTGTAGGCAGGATAGTATTTGAGGTAGTGAAGGTATCGAAAATAGAGCTGTAGCTGCCGCTGTCAGAGAGGTTTAAACCATCCCGCTCCAGCGACAGGACACAACCGTCGCCGATGAACAGGTCACCGATCGATTCACCCGCAACGCCGTTCAGATAATCGAAGCCGCCGACGATGGAAA
>JAWOJK010000334.1:0-9207 GCA_046481705.1 Desulfobacterales bacterium
CACCTTCCAGCATTTTGCGCACCGGAATCCCGGTCCACTTGGCCACCACCTCGGCAATGTCCTCGTCGTCAACTTCCTCCTTGAGCATTTTGCGGTCTTGTTGAAGGGCCGCGAGCTCCTGGTTGGCCGTCTCCAGCCGTCGGGCGAACTCGTTTTGCCGACCGTAGCGAATCTCGGCCACCCGCGCCAGGTTACCTTCGCGTTCGGCCTGTTGGGCCTCGATCCCAAGCTGCTCCTGCGCCTCCTTGATTTTGCGGATGGATTGGATCAGGTCTTTTTCGTTTTGCCAGTGAGCCTTCATGGCCGTCATCTCCTCACGCTGGGCGGCGATCTCGACTTCGAGTTTTGCCAATCGCTGGATGGAGGCGGCGTCGGTTTCCTTCTTGAGGGCCTCACGCTCGATTTCATTCTGGGTTATTTTGCGCTGGATCTCGTCAATCTCCAGGGGCATGCTGTCGATTTCGATTCGGAGTTTAGAGGCGCACTCGTCGATCAGATCGATGGCCTTGTCGGGCAGAAAGCGGTCGGCAATGTAGCGATCCGAGAGCGTTGCGGCCGCCACGATGGCGGAATCCTTGATCCGGACGCCGTGATGGACCTCGTATTTCTCCTTGAGACCGCGCAGGATCGAGATGGTATCCTCCACGGTTGGCTCCTGCACCAGCACGGGTTGAAACCGGCGCTCCAATGCCGCGTCCTTTTCGATGTACTTGCGGTATTCGTTTAGGGTCGTGGCCCCGACGCAGCGCAGGGTGCCGCGCGCCAGTGCCGGCTTGAGCATGTTGGACGCGTCCATGGCGCCCTCGGCGGCGCCCGCACCCACCAGGGTGTGCAGTTCGTCGATAAACAGCACCACTTCGCCCTCGGCGCGCTCCACCTCCTTCAACACCGCCTTGAGGCGGTCTTCGAATTCGCCGCGGTATTTGGCGCCGGCGATCAAAGCGCCCATGTCGAGCGCCACCAGCCGTCGGTTTTTGAGGGTTTCGGAAACATCGCCCTCGACGATGCGCTGGGCGAGGCCCTCGACGATGGCGGTTTTGCCCACCCCGGGCTCACCGATCAGCACCGGGTTGTTTTTGGTGCGGCGCGAGAGGACCTGCACAATCCGTCGGATTTCATCGTCGCGGCCGATGACCGGGTCCAGCTTCCCCAGGCGCGCCAATTCGGTCAGGTCTCGGCTGAATTTGTCCAGCGCTTGGTATTTCTCCTCCGGGTTGGGGTCCGTAATGCGCTGTGAGCCCCGGATGTCCTTCAGCACGGTCAGAATCATCTCGCGGGTGACCCCACTGCGGCCGAGGATGCGCCCGGCTTGCCCGCTCTTGTCATCGGCCAGTGCCAGGAGAAGATGCTCGATGCTGACGTATTCGTCCTTCATCTTGGAAGCTTCCGCAAACGCCGCCTCCAGCAGGCTGTTGGTTCGCTGGGAGATGTAGCGATCACCGCCGCCGCTGACCTTGGGAAGCTTTTCCACCACCGAGGTCGCATCCCGGGCCACGGCGTCGGCCGAAACGCCGAGCTTCTGCAATATGGCCCGTGCCACGCCATCTTTCTCCGCCAGCATGGCTGCCAGCAGGTGTTCCGGCTCTATCTGTTGATTCTGATTGCGGGAAGCCAGAGCTTGTGCATCCTGAATGAGCTGTTGGGATTTTACCGTGAATTTGTCAAAACGCATAATATCCTCCAGGGGTGAGTCATCATACCTGCCAAGTTGTATGGCACATTATTTGCTTGAGGGAAGCTAACCACTTAAAGACGGGTGTCAACCGCACCGAGGGGGGGGTATGGCGGCGGCTCGGATTGAATGCTTCCGCGAAAAACCCGCGCCCTGGAATGCGAGTTAGTCCTGGTCACGGCCACCGGCATGGGGTGCACCGCAGGCTGCGGGTTATGCCACACGGTGATGGCTCCGGTCTGAAAGTCTTATGATTCTGGGGTTGCTGCGCGCATCAGATCGCGGGGAAAGCAGGTGCCGGCCGGCTTCAGCGGCGCGTGCGAAAAGACAAAATCGTCTACGGGATGGAATGGAACCGCAAGCCGGCGGCGGGTGACCAGGTTTTTAACGACACGCCGCGGGGCCGGCCATCAGTGATCAAAAGAGCCCGACAGGCTGCAAACCGATCCCGGTCGGGCCCAAAAACGTGAATGTGGCGGACGGTCGCTGTTCGCTTTTCCCACCCACCGCTTCAGAAAAAACGCCCGCTTTCGCAGCTTGCCGCTGCGACCGCAACAGCCGTTGTCCCGAAAGGTTGCGCTCGACAGTCGGAATGAAGCGGGTTATTCGCCGATGGTTTTTTCCATGGCCTCGAGCCGGGCTTTGCAGCGAATGCAATAGGTCGTGACAGGGCGGGCCTTCAGGCGATTGATGGAGATTTCCTCTCCACACATTTCACAGATACCGTAGGAACCGTCCTTGATACGGTCCAGCGCGCTGATGATCTTTTTGAACAAGCGGCTTTCCCGGTCCCGAATTCGAAGCAGAAAGTTGCGATCGCTCTCAAAGGTGGCCCGATCAGAGGGATCCGCCAGGTTGTCACTCGGATCTTTCATTCCCAGCCGGGTATTGTCCGCCTGCCGTAAAAGCTCCTCCATCCAACTGGTCAAAAGCGATTTAAAGAAGTCGAGATCTTCTTCTTTCATCTTTTCTTCCATTTCCGATCCATCATTTGACTTTTCAGACAGGCTCGACATGAGGCTACTCTCCCTTCAGCATTTCAAAGGAAGTGACGGTGAGGATCTTGACATCGTCCTCTTCTTCGACCGAACCGCTGACTTTTACCCTTTCGCCGATGTGGTTCAGGACAAGTTCGTTGCCCTTTTCGTTGTCGGCCACCTCATAGGTCTGGCCGTCGTCCGAAACCACCTGATAGCTGTCGTTGATCTCCCCGGTGAGGGTAACCGGCTCGCCGCTAAAAACCGCTGCGGGCCGGCACAGGGGCACCAGCACCATTATTGCCAACACCAAAACCAGGACCTTGCTTGTTGCCGCTTTCATCTCTGGATTCTCCGCCTTTAAGGGGGTGGTTTGGGATTCGGTCGACGCTCCCGACCGCAATACGAGCGAAAGTTGCAATGCAATTAAAATACCAGGTTAGCCTAATGCTTTTTTGGGTTTTTTCAACCCCCGCAGTTAAACCGCAAAAGCAGCCGCCTGTGCAGCAATTTCCCATCGGGGGGGTTGATTTTTAATCGGAACCGGGAATTCCGCCGGACGACTCAAGTTCCTGGGCTCAAGCGCGGCCGGGGCAGCCGATCAATTTGTTCTCGATCACCACGGATAGTTTTTAATTAAAAAGAACTGCAATTTCTGATTTTAAAACAATCGGAATTTTAAGTTCTGATTCTTTCCCATTTGCCGCACCGCATCATGGCGCTGAGCGGGCCAGCTTGCAGGGGGGGATGCACCCCCAGCGGCGCGTTGCAAAACCCGGTGGCCAACCGGCCGGGGGAGGAAAATTTTTTCCCGCAACAGCCGGGGCCCATTGGCATATGAATTGCTTTTTTTTGCGGCGTTACAGATCTCAGGGTCACGGAAATAAATAATTCCAAAAGGTGGCGCCGGGTGTTGGGTCGTCCACAGGGCACATCCGCCGGCGCTATATCGAGATTCGTGCCGGTGGGTGTAACGCCGTGGGCGGGCCAACAGACAGGCCAGATGTGGAATTGTTTTTTTCTGGGCCTTTATCATCCACTCAACAAGGTGTTTTGCGAACAGGTTGATCTCCCCATGGAAAACATGATACGGATAAATGGTATCGTTATTCCGATCGACTGGGATCCTGGGGGGGAAGTGGTGGCCGTAGCGATTGCCACCTATGATGAGGGCTTTTACCCGGTCGCCCTGAATGCCAAGGGACCGGAATTGATCGCCCACCTGCGCAAAACCATCCAGGCCGACGGCCAGATTGAAACCCGCAACGGCCGCCAGACGATCAGGGTTGATCGCTATACGCTCTTAGGGGGTCCCCCTCAAACGGCAAGTCCCTTAGATGATCTCCCCCGCCAAAAGCCCAACGCCCGACGGAGGAATTCAAGATGACACGCATTTGGAAGAAATACGTTTTCGCTGCATTTTTTTTACTACTCACTCCGCTGTACCTGGGGTTTTTCGCCGCCCCGGCAATTTCCCAGAGCGCTGTGGTGACCGTGGTGGGCGTTGTCACCGAGGACAGTCAACTCGTTGCAGACGACGGTGAAATTTACGAAGTCGCCGCTTCCCAGGAAGGAGAAGCCGTCAAGGAATTGCTAGACAAAAGGGTTCAGGTAACCGGATCGGTTTCCGAGCAAAACGGTATAAAAATCATCGAGGTCACGTCCTACCAGGTCATCAAATAATCTTTTATCCCACCGAGCTTGCGGATCCCATTTTCGGGCAAGATCTGTTTTCAAGGTCCCGCAGAAAGGTCCTTCCCCCTCGCCCCTGTGGTCGTGTCACCACCCCCTTCGCCGGCGTCTCGTTGTAACCCATAAAAAAAAACGGGGGTCCGGCCAGCTCACCCCCGTTATCTCACGTGACCCCTCGCCGGCCGACCTTGTGGTCGAACCCCCGATGGTCTTTCATTGTTGTTAACTGTCCATATCGAAGCTGCCGTTGTTTCTGCGTCGACTGTGGCGCTTGCGGCCTTTGTCCCTCCAGGCGGCGCCCCCGCCGTTTTCGGTTTTTTCCTTTTTTCGGCGACAGTCCGGGCAACGTCTTGGGGTATCAAACCCTTTTGCTTCGCAGCGCTCTTGCTCGGCTAACGAAAAAACAAAAGATTTTCCACATTGCATACAATCAAGAACCATGTCTCTCACAGCGTTCCTCATTCACTGGGGGTTGCGCCCCGACAAATTTCAATTCCATAATCGTGACGGACGGGTAAAAGGTTCACTTCGGGGGTGGCAAGGCATAAAAATGCCCGCATCAGACCATGCGGCTTCACGACAAGCCCCAAAGCGGATATCGAAGATTTAATGGAATGGTGGCAGTTAGCCATTTAATCTGAGGTAAGGGTGATGAACCGGTAAAGTCAAAATCCAGACGGTTTCGAAAAAAGCGCCAAGTGACGGCGCGCAAATCTCGAGGAGTGCGGCGGCCTTAACATACGCCGCAGTGACCTCGGGATGCAGTGCAACGCAGAAATTGGACTTTTTGCGGAACCGTCAATGGTAAAGGGTTGAATGCCGCCATCCCGCCCAAGGCCTCTCTGGCGCTTATGCCGCACTTCCAAATCACGCTGTTCCCTCCTAAAACGCGCTGCTGGCGCCCCCGGGGAAATGGGTGTGGCACAAACCGTTTTCCAGGGGAATTAGGTTTCAAGTTTGGCCGAGATCAAAAAGCAATCAATGTGCCAGATAATAACGCGTTGCGGGATAGAGCTGCAATCGGGTTCGAACAACGGCCGCCGCGGCCCACAATTTTTGTCCGAGGGGCGGATATCACCGCTTTGCAAAGGCCGGCAGCCCAGAGAAGTGTCCCTTCAAGGTCGGCATGCGGATTGCGCAACGGGCGATGGTTCACGAGGCTTCAGGATTTGACCACCGATCCCGGCCAAGGTCTGAAAAAAAAAGAACTCGAAATTCTGAAAAAACGTCTGCATCCCAAATGATGCTGGACCAGCCGACGGGTCACGGTCGATGTCGGCGGTCAGTTGCGCCTTTGATTTTACTGAATCGCAAACCCCCAATCGGCCTGTGGGCCATAGGAAGAAACACGGTATTCTTTAGATTGACTTTTGAAGAAATTCCCAATATAGAGATTTCCCGATTAACCATCTGAATTATTTCTTCATTTTTTAAGTGAAAGTCATGGATGGATCTACCGCTTCAGCGGCGGACCCGCCGCGGGGGGATCGAATGAAATCAGCCCTCGTCGCCTCCTCGCAAAAGGAAACCAGGGTTCAGATTCAGGCCCAACTAAAGAATGATTTCAACATCGAGCGTGTGACGACTCGCGCCGAGGCCCTGGCGGCGCTGCAGAAAAAACGCCACGACCTGATTTTCATCGATCTTGACGTGCTGTGCGATTCCGGCCGTCAGGAGGATTTCAAGACTGCCCTGCAGGCCTTCTGGCGCAACCACCCCGCGACCAAAGTGGTGGTCATCACACCCCAGGCTACCCTGCGGGAAGCGGTCATGGCCGTCAAGGCCGGGGCCAGCGATTATATCCTGCACCCCATCAATCCCGAAGAGCTTTCCTTTGTCACCCGAAAAATTTACGATGACCTTATCCGGCAGTCCGAACTGGATTACCTGCGGGATCGTTTCTGGCAGGCCGAGGCCTACGAAGTCCTGCAGACCCGCAGCGACGCGATGCGGCAAGTATTTTACAAGATCAGATCCGTGGCACCGACCAGAAGCACAGTGCTCTTGGCGGGGGAAACCGGCACCGGCAAGAGCGTTCTGGCCAAGCTGATTCACCGTCACAGCAACCGCCGCGACTGCCAGTTCATCAGCGTCCACTGCGGCGCCATCCCCGACACCCTTCTGGAAAGCGAACTCTTCGGCCACGAGAAAGGCGCCTTTACCGGCGCTGTGCGCAAAAAACTCGGCAAATTCGAGATTGCCAAGGGCGGCACGATCCTGTTGGATGAAATCGGCACCATCACACCGGCGGCCCAGATAAAACTGCTCGGCATTCTGCAGGACGGCATTTTCCAGCGGGTCGGCGGCGAAGAAACCATCGACGCCAATGTGCGCGTGATTGCCGCCACGAATTCCAACCTGAAGGAAATGTCGGACAAAGGCACTTTTCGAAAAGATCTCTATTACCGGCTCAATGTTTTTCCCATTGAAGTACCGCCGCTGCGCGCGCGTCGGGAAGACATCCCGTTTTTCGTAGCCGGTTTTTTGGAAAAGCTCAACAGGTTCCAGTCCAAGGCAATCCATGACGTGCACCCCCAGGTTCTCGAGGCATTGCAAAGCTACAGCTGGCCGGGAAACATCCGTGAGCTGGAAAACCTGATGGAGCGGGCCTGTATTTTGGAAAAATCGGCTGTGCTGACCCCCGAGAGTTTTCCCGGTGAACTCTTCGAGTCCACGCCCCCCTCAACCGATATTCAGGTCAACACGGCGCTGCACCTGGCCGAGGTCCGCCGGCTCGGCATCGCGCAAATCGAACGGCGCTACATCAAAGAGCTCCTCGGCCGAAATCACGGGCGCATCAACCAGTCTGCCGCCGAAGCGGCCGTGACCACCCGCCAGCTTCACAAACTCATGAAAAAATACGGTATCCACAAAGAGGAATTCAAACATCCCCGCTGAGAGCTGCACGACCGGTGCTGTCCCCGGCGCCCCGCCGTCGCTGCCCGGCGCCCGCTGGAACCGATGCCCCCAACTGCCGATGACGCCCGGCGCCGTGGCGGTTATTTGTAATACTTTTGTAAAATCCCCGATCCGCCTTGTCTACCGGCCTGCCATCGGCTTAAATTCCTGCTAACTGACCGACTGGCGAAAATCCCGACCCCGATGAACCCCATCGCCGTCTTTCGGCAGCACCTGGAAGGAGCCTGTCAGATGATACCCTTCAAGTATTTTCCCGGACCTGTTCGCGGAATCCTGACCCTGGTCATTTACCTGATCAACACCTTATTCTGGTCGACACCCATTTTTATCCTGACCTTTTTGAAATTCGTGGTTCCCATTCCGGCTTTTCGCCGGTTTTGCACCCGTGTCCTGCACGATCTGGTGTCCCACTGGGTATCGGTCAACAATTTCACCCAGCGTCTTTTCTGCGACACCCGCTGGGAGGTGACGGGGATCGAAAACCTTCGACCCAAGGGCTGGTATCTGGTGGTGGCCAACCATCAGTCGTGGGTGGATATCCTGGTGCTGCAACGGGTGTTCAACCGCAGGATCCCGCTGTTGACGTTCTTCATCAAGAAAGAGCTGATCTGGGTCCCGCTTCTGGGGCAGGCCTGGTGGGCCCTGGAATTCCCCTTCATGAAGCGTTACGCCACCGCTTACCTGAAAAAACACCCCGAAAAGCGGGGTAAAGACATCGAAGCGACCCAAAAAGCGTGCGAAAAATTCAAACACCAGCCCATCGCCGTCATGAACTTTATCGAGGGCACGCGCTTCACCCCCGAAAAACACCGGCGCAGCGCATCTCCCTACGCCAACCTGCTGCGCACCAAAGCCGGCGGAATGGCGCTGGTGTTGGCCACGGTGGGCCAGCAGCTGCACCGCATCCTTGACGTCACCATCGTCTACCCCAATGGCCGTAAAACCTTCTGGGAATTTATGTGCGGCAAGATCGACCGGATTCATGTGCAGGTCGATCAGATCCCGGTCACTCATCAAATGATCGGGGATTATGTTGCAGACCGGGCATTCAAGCGCCAATTCCAGGCCTGGCTGAACGACCTGTGGACCAAAAAGGACCAGCGCATCGCGGCGGTCCTGGCCGCCGTCCCAAATGCCCCCTGCAGCGCGAAGACCCAGCGTGAGGTCCCCGAAGACCAGTGCCGTGAGGAGCTGCTGTCCGATCCGCGCAAGACTGCCCAGAGCGCGCCTTAGCGCCCCCCCGTTTTCGCCCCCTACGGCTGAAGCCCGCGGCGGCAAGGCGTCCACACCGGCGCCTTGGACCGACCGCCTGATTTGACTTTTCAGTCGCTACCCCATATGATTTTCGCGTATCGGTCAACTTGGGGCCGACCCTTTTCGCACGGCCCCCTCGAACCCGTGACGAAAGGTGGTCCAACCGATGGTCCTGGTCATCGGAGAGGTTTTGTTTGACGTATTTCCGCAATATCGCCGGATTGGCGGCGCCCCTTTCAATTTTGCCTATCATTTGCACCATCTCGGTTTGCCGGTGCGGTTCGTCTCCCGCATCGGCGCGGATGCCCCCGGACGTGAGGTGCTGGCGTTTTTTGAAAGCTGCGGCTTAGACGCCGGTGACCTTCAGCTGGATCCGACGCATGCGACCGGGCAGGTGCAGGTCAGCCTGGACAACGACGCCGTGCCGACCTTCGATATCCGGCCGAACATGGCCTACGACCACATCGATGTTGACCGCAACTTGGAAAAGCTGCTGGCCGCGCCGCCGCGCCTGATCTATTTCGGGACCCTTGCTCTGCCGAGGGCGTCCATGTCGGCGAAGAAGGCCTCGATGTTGCGCTCGCTCACCGCCTCCATCGAGCTGCCCTCGGCGGCGGCGCGGGCCAGGATCTTGTCGTCGATGTCGGTGAAGTTCTGCACGAACGTCACCGCGTAGCCGCGCCAGATCAGATA
>JAWOJK010000080.1:0-3012 GCA_046481705.1 Desulfobacterales bacterium
AAACATTCTTTGGCCGTATCGGCATGACCCATTTGTACGGCCGTTATGCCCCGCCGCAATAGCTCATCCAGGTCTGTTGTGGTCATGGCTGTGGGTCAGGAGGTGTGCGAGATCGGGGTCAGAAAAGAGCCCCACGAAGACCTCTACGCCGCCATCAACCGGGCCTTTGAAAGCGCCGATCGCCAGATCAAAAAATTTATCAGCCGGCAGCGAAAGGACGTAAAATATCACGAAGAGGGACCGTTCGCGGTGATCAGCAGAATTTTTCCAGAGGAAGGCTACGGGTTTCTGGCCGCAGCCGACGGCCGGGAGATTTATTTTCACCAAAACAGTGTCGTGGGCAGCAGTTTCGCGCAACTTGCGGCCGGTGAACGGGTGCGGTTCGTGGAGTCGGTGGGGGAGAAGGGGCCCCAGGCCAGCACCGTCAAACCGGCCTGAAGCCTTCCCGCGGTACCCCGCGGGCAGAGGCGGCTGGAGCGCGCTGGGTTTTGCGGCGGCGAGCCAACCGGCGGCCGCCCGCCGGCGCCTAAAACGGTTGGTCCAACCATGAGGGAGGTGGGCTATGCATGCGGCCAGATTTTATGACAAGCTGCGGGACGACAAGGTAAAATGCCACCTGTGCGCCCACGAGTGCACCATCGACCCGGGCCGGCGGGGGATTTGCGCGGTGCGCGAAAACCGTTCCGGCACCCTCTACTCCCTGGTCTACGGCCGCCTCATCGCCGGCAATGCGGACCCTATCGAAAAAAAACCGCTCTACCACTTCCTGCCCGGCACCCTCTCCTACTCGATCGCCACGGTGGGGTGCAACTTCCGCTGCAAGCACTGCCAAAACTACGATATTTCGCAGTACCCCCAGCGCCACGACAACGAAATCGCCGGCGAAGCCACGACGCCCGCCCAGGTGGTCGAACGGGCCGGCGCCAGCGGTTCGGCCTCCATCGCCTACACCTACACCGAGCCGACGATCTTCGCCGAGTTCTGCTACGACACGGCCCTGCTGGCCCGGCAAAAAGGTCTGCGCAATGTCTTCGTCTCAAACGGGTTTATGACCGAAACCTCGGCGACCGCCATGGCCGCGGTCATCGATGGCGACAACATCGACCTGAAGAGCTTTTCGGATGATTTCTACCGCAAGATCTGCAAGGCCAAGCTCAAGCCGGTGCTGGAGACCATCGCCCGCATGAAGGCCCTGGGGGTCTGGGTTGAAGTAACGACCCTGATTATCCCGGGGTTGAACGATTCCGACGACGAGCTGCGGGACATCGCCCAATTCCTGCACGCCACGGGACCGGAGATCCCCTGGCACGTGACCGCCTTTTCGCCCACCTACAAGCTGCGCGACCGGCCCCCCACGCCGCTCGAAACCCTGCGCCGCGCCCGGCAGATCGGGCTGGCGGCCGGACTGCGCTACGTCTACACCGGCAACATCCCCGACGACCCGGGGGAAAACACCTTCTGCCCCGGGTGCAACGAACTGCTCATCGCGCGCAGGGGGTTCACCGTTCGCCAAAACCGACTCAGCGACGGCGCCTGCCCCGGCTGCGGCGCCCGCATCGACGGCGTCTGGGCTTAGGGGTCGTGGGCCCGCCGCACCCCCTGATGCCGCCGGCGCTGGTTGAGCCGCGAGAACCCCGTAACCCCAATGGATTGCAGGGAGGTCAAAATGACCAGTCCACCCCCCATCCCACTGGACCCGATTGCACTGGCAACGTCCCGGACGCTCCCGGGTCTTTTCCGCTGCCGTGTGCAGCGCAGCCCCGAGCGCACCGCCTACCGCCAATTCGAACCTGAGGCGTCCCGCTGGGTGGATTACACCTGGCAACAGTCCGGCGCGCTGGTGGCGCGCTGGCGGCGGGCCCTTTCCAGGGAGAACCTGGCCCCGGGGGATCGCGTGGCCATCCAGCTGCGCAACAGCCTCGAATGGGGCTGCTGCGCCCAGGCGGCCCTCGCCCAGGGGCTGGTGGTGGTGCCGCTCTACACGAGCGACAATCCCGAGAATGTGGCTTATGTGCTGGGTGACGCAGGCGCCCGTCTGCTGCTGGTCGGGGATTCGGCCCAGTGGGATGCCCTGGCGCCCCATCAGCAACTGTTCCCGGCGCTTGAAGACGTGGTCTGCGTGGGGTCGGCGCCCCGGCAGACCGCCGACCGTCCGCGGTTGCACGGCCTGTCGGGCTGGCTGCCCGAGGCGGCCGAACCCCTGGTGGATCCGCCCATCGACCCGGATGACCTCGCCCTGTTGGTCTACACCTCGGGGACCACCGGCCGCCCCAAGGGGGTCATGCTCTCGCACCACAACATCCTGTGGAACGCCGAGGTGATGTTCAAGGCTGTTCAGATATTGCCGGACGATCTTTTCCTCTCCTTCCTGCCCCTTTCGCACATCTTCGAACTCACCGTCGGCTACTGCCTTCCCATGCTGGCCGGAAGCCGGATTGCCTATGCGCGCTCGGTGCAGCAGCTGGTGGAGGATCTCGCGGTGGTTCGGCCGACGATTCTGATCAGCGTGCCGCGCATCTACGAGCGGGCCTACGCCCGCATCCAGCAGCGCCTGGGGCGGGAGGGCCGCCTGGCGTGCCTGTTGTTCGAACGCGCCGTGGATATCGGCTGGCGCCGCTTTGAAGCCTCCCAGGGCCGCGGTCGGCCGGTCACCGCCCGCGACCGCCTTTTCTGGACCCTTTTGAAGCCTTTGGTGGCCGACAAGGTGCTCGCCCGCTTGGGGGGGCGCCTGCGGCTGGCCGTCAGCGGGGCCGCCCCGCTGCAGCCGCACATCGCCCGCTGCTTCCTGGCGCTCGGCCTGACGCTGCTGGAGGCGTCCGGCCTGCCCGAGCCCGCCCCCACGGTCTGCGGCAACACGATTGAAACCAACGTCCCCGGGTCGGTGGGGCCGCCGCTGCCCGGGGTCGAGGTTCGGCTGACCCCCGCGGGTCAGCTCCTGGTGCGCAGCCCCAGTGTGATGCTGGGCTACTGGAACCGTCACGAGGCCACCCGCCGGGCGGTGGACGACGATGG
>JAWOJK010000116.1:0-12757 GCA_046481705.1 Desulfobacterales bacterium
CCAGGATCTCGTTTTCGATGTAGGGCAGAAAACCGCTGGATCCTTTTTTATGGCAGACGCCCTTGGGGTCGCCGCCGGCGCGAAAGCTGGCACAGACGCAGATGTGATATTTCGGTTTTTCCATTTTCACTCCTCCTTATCCGGGTGGTTTGAAACCTTCCAGCGGGACCTGCCCGCTCTCAGCCGCAGCCGCCGCCGGTTCCCGCACAGCCCGCAGTGCAGGCGGTCCGCTTGCGCGTGATCAGATGCCGCAGGCTCCGGCCTTCCAGGACGGTCCGCACGGCCTCCTCGATCACCCCTTCGACTTCCAAGACCGCGAGACCACTGGCGGCAAGCGTGCGCCGCGGACTGTCACCGATGCCGCTGACCAGAAGGGTCCCGCAGTCGTTTAGGGTGTCGGCCAGTTGCGCCCAGCGCTGACCGCCGCCGCCCGGCGGCGGGGCTTCGCGGGCTTCGAGCAGTTGGATCGTGCCGTTTTGACGGCCATAAATCATGAGGCTGCGGGCCTCGCCCAAATGCTGGTTGACCAGCACACCTTCCATACTGGCCACCGCCACGTGCGGACGGGCGTCGTCGGTCTGCGGCTCCGCAGCCGGACTTTCGGCCGGCAGGCGCTCGCAGGCCTGCAGGGTTGCCATCAGCTCCCGGTCGGGCGCCTCACCCAGCAGACCCACGGCGTCCGCCCGGCAGCGGGTGCAGTGGCGCATCTGTTTGACGTATCGCCCGGCGGCCGCGCGCACCGCCTGGACGATTGCGGCGGAAGGTTCGGGCACGTGCTCGAAGGCCGATCCGGGGTTGGGAAAGTAGGGCACACAGTTGAGGATGTCGACCCCCAGCGTCGACACCCGGCGGGCAACCGCCTCGATGTGGTCGTCGTTGATGCCGGGGATGATGATGCTGTTGACCTTGACCGTGATGGCGCGCGCCTTGAGGCCTCGGATGGCTGCCATCTGACGTTCCAGGAGAATTTCGGCGCCGCGTTGGGCGCGCAGCACGCGCTTGTCGTCGCGCACCCAGCCGTAGATCCGGGCCGCGATGGCGGGGTCGACGGCGTTGACGGTGATGGTGACATGGCTGACATTCAGGGCCGCCAGCGCATCCAGGTGCGGTCCGATGGCAAGACCGTTGGAGGCCAGGCAGAGCAGCATCTCGGGGTAGCGCTGGCGGACCAGACGCAGGGTTGCCAGCGTCTCGGCGGGGTTGGCGAAGGGGTCCCCCGGACCGGCGATGCCCACCACGGCGATGTTGGGTTTCTGCTCGAGTACGGTCGCCAGATAGACCATCGCCTGGGCGGGCGTCAGCACGCCGCTGGTCACGCCGGGGCGGCTCTCATTGACGCAGTCGTATTTGCGGTTGCAGAAGTTGCACTGCACGTTGCAGCGCGGGGCGACGGGTAGGTGCACCCGGCCGAAGGTTTTGTGGGCCTTGACGTTAAAACAGGGATGGTGTTCCAGATTCATTTGCGACCTCGCGTTGCTGCTGCTCCCAGTGGGAAATTGGTGTCCGGCCCGGGAAACAGGATGAAACCACCGGGCCCCATGCCCGGGGGTTACATGTAGGTGTGTCCGACCGGGGAGCCGGTCTGGCGTGCCGCCATCAGGGTGTTGGCAATCCGGTCGAAAAGCTGCTGGCTGCCGCGGTATCCCAGGTGCAGCAGGCGGGCGCCGCCGACCCGGTCGTGAACCGGAAAGCCCACCCGGATCAGCGGTTTGTCTAATCGGCGGGCCATGCTGTAGCCTTTGCTGTTGCCGATCAGAAAATCGGGCTGGGCGTCCCGGGCGGCGGTCTCGATGGTCACGAAGTCGGCGTCGCTGAGAACCTGGATGCCTTTTTGGCTGTGATCCGGAAAGCGCTCGGCGATGCAGGCCGCCAGGTGGCCGCTGCGGCCGCCCGATGCGCAGACCACCGGAACCACGCCGATTTCACCCAGAAAGCCGGCCAGACCGACCACCAGGTCCTCTTCCCCGAAGACCACCGCGCGGGCGTCCATCACATACTTGTGGCCGTCGGCGTAGCTGTCGATCAGCCGCCCGCGCTCACGCAGGTGATTTTCCGGCGTCGGCCGTCCGCTGATGTCCGCCAGGGCCGCGAACATCCGGTCGGTGGCGTCGATGCCCACGGGCAGCCCCATCCGGTGGCAGGGCACCTCGAAGCGCTTCCAGAGGAGCCCGGCGGCGGTCTCCTTAGCGCGGGCCAATACGTCGCCCAGCTCCAGGCTGGCCCGCGCGCTGCCGCTGCTGCGGATGGCGGCCACGGAAGTGCCGCCTTCGGGAATCCGCTGATATTCGGTCCACAGGGGGCCGTCGAGGGTGTCGGCGTAGTCGGGCAGGAGCACGGCGGGCAGGTCGAAATCCGCACAGATTTCCCTGAGGTGCCGCAAGTCCGCCGGCGACACCATTCCCGGAAAGAGGTTCACGTGGCAGCCGGCTTCAGCGGCGCCCTGGGCCAGCTGATCCACTATGGCCTGCAGCGCTGCGTGGAACCCCTGCATATGGGTGCCCTGATAGCTGGGGGTGGCCACGTGCACTATCGGCGGCAGGTCCTCGCCCGCGCAGCTCTCACGGTACTCACGGATGAACATCGGCACGTCGTCGCCGATGGTTTCGCTGAGGCAGGTGGTTGCCACCCCGATCATTTCGGGATCGTACTGGCGGCGGATGTTGTCCAGGGCGATCTTGAGGTTGGCGCCGCCGCCGAAGATCGCGGTCTGCTCGGAGAAATTGGAGCAGGCGATATCGATGGGCTCCCGGTAGTGGCTGATCAGGTAGCGCCGGATGTAGGTGGAACAGCCCTGGGAGCCGTGCAGCAGGGGTACCGCCCCGCGGATGCCCTTGAAGACCAGGGCGGCCCCCAGCGGCGTGCAGAGCTTGCAGGCGTTGCGCGTGACCGTGAACTTCGGGGCCTTGGGCGATGGCTTCAGCATGGTGAGACCCCCTTTCCGGCCGCGGCCCGCGCCGGCGCAAAGCGCCAGACCGGGCTTTTGACGCTCCTGTAGACCTCGCGCGCAAAGTTCAGCATGCCCGCGTAGCCGGCCAGGGGGGTCTTGCGCTCGTGGTTGTGGTCGCAGAAGCCGATGCCCATCTTGTAGGCGATGGGCCGTTCCTTGACCCCACCGATGAACAGGTCCGCCTGCTTTTCGATGATGTACTTGGAAAGCTCCAGCGGGTTGGCGTCGTCGAGGATGATGGTGCCGTCGTCGCACATGTCCCTCAGCGTCTCGTAATCCGCGTCGTTGCCGGTCTGCGAGCCGGCCAGGACCACGTCCATGCCCAGGTAGCGCAGGGCTTTGATCAGCGAAAACGCCTTGAAGGCCCCACCCACATAGATCGCCGCCCGCTTGCCCTGCACGGCGGCCTTTATTGTCTGAAGCTCGGGAGTGATGGCGCTGATCTCGCCGCGGACGAGATCCCGCGTGCGCGCCATGATCGCGGGGTTGCCCTCGAAATGTGCGGCCACGTCGTAGAGCGCCTTGGAGGTGTCCTCGAGACCGAAGTAGGAAACCCGGATGTAAGGGATTCCGTAGCGCGCCCGCATCATCTCGGCCAGGGTGGTCATGGCCCCGGAGCACTGCACCACGTTCAAGGCCGCCCCGTGGGAGCGGCGGATGGCGTCTACCCGGCCGTCACCGGTCATGGTGGCCACCACCTCGACCCCCATCTGCTCGTAGTAGGATTGGATGATCCAGGCCTCCCCGCCGATATTGAATTCCCCCAGGATGTTGATGCTCCAAGGGCCGATCTGATCCACCGGGCCGTGGCCGATCAGCTGGGAGAGCGCCTCGCAGGCCGCCTTGTAGCCGTCTTTCTTGGTGCCTTTGAAGCCCTCGGAGTGCACCGGCAGTACCGGGATGCCTTTGTCGGCGCTCACCCGCCGGCAGACCGCGGCCACATCGTCGCCGATGATCCCGACGATGCAGGTCGAGTAGACGAAGGCCGCCCGCGGCTGGTAGGTGTCGATCAGTTCCACCAGGGCGTGGTGGAGTTTCTTCTCCCCGCCGAAGATCACGTCCTTCTCCCGCAGGTCGGTGGTGAAAGAGAGACGGTGGAGTTCGGGGCCGGAGGACAGCGCCCCGCGGATGTCCCAGGTGTAGGCCGCGCAGCCCACCGGCCCGTGGATCAGGTGCAGCGCATCGGCGATCGGGTAGAGCACCACCCGTGAGCCGCAGAAGACGCAGGCCCGCTGGCTGACCACCCCGGCGAGGCTGTGCTGGCCGCAGGTCAGGTTGAAGGGCTCGGCGCCCTTGCGGTAGATGTGCTTTTCGCGCTCTTTGAGAATCGGGATGCTGGCCATGGGTCGCTTCCTCCGCTGTTACATGACGAGTTCAAAGGTGATATCGGTGGCATCGCGGTCCTTGCGGTCCAGGAGGGCGTCGAGGATCTTCTCCAGCAGCCGCATGCCGCCCCGGTAGCCCACCGTGGGAAAGTAGCTGTGACCGACGCGGTCCAGGATCGGGAACCCATGGCGCACGTAGGGAATGTCCTCGTCATGGGCGATGTACTTGACGTAGCTGTTGCCGATCAGAAGATCCACCGGCGCCTGTTTGATCCACTGATGAAAGAGGTACATGTCGCCGCCCACCTTGATCTTCACCTCGTGGGGCACGTCCGCCACCGCCGCCCGCAGCCGCTTTTCAAACTTTTTGCCGGCGGGCGTGCCGGTAACGAGGTAGACCGGGACCATGTCCAGCGACACCAGAAATTTCGTCAGCGCCAGGAGCTGGTCCGGGTCGCCCACCAGACCGACGCGCTTGCCGTAGAAGTACTGGTGCATGTCGGCGATGATATCCACCATCTGACCGCGCTCGAAGGTGAGGCTGTCAGGCACGTTGACCCCCGCCAGGCGGTGCAGGGTGTCCACGAAACGGTCCGTGGCCGCCAGCCCGATGGGCAGATCCAGGATCTGGCAGGGCACCTTGCACTTGACGTCCAGCGCGCGTGCGGCATCCCCCGAGGCCAGGTGACCCAAGGCCACGGTGCCCAGGCTGCTGCCGGTCCTGCGCAGGGCCTCGACGGTCACCCCGCCGGGCGGGTACATGCGGTATTTTCCGGTCATCGGCCCGTTGAGCACCCCGGAGGTGTCCGGGAAGATGATGGTCTCGAGCCCCATTTCAGCGGCCATGCGTCGAATTTCGGCCATGTCCGAGGGCTCCACGAAGCCGGGGATCAGGTTGACGGTCTTGCTGCGGGGGCTGCCCGTCTCGGCGAAATACGCCACCATGGCCTTGGTCATGCCGGCAAACCCGGTGATGTGCGAGCCCACGTAGCTGGGGGTGTTGGCGTGGATGACGTATTTTCCCGCCGGCACCTTGCCCTCGGCGATGGCCTTGCTGACGATCTGGGGAATGTCGTCGCCGATGGTCTCCGACAGACAGGTGGTGTGCACCGCGATGACGTCCGGGTTGTAGACGCTGAAAATATTGTCGATGGCCTGCAGCAGGTTGGCTTGGCCGCCGAATACCGAGGCCCCTTCGGTGAACGCGCTGGTGGCGGCGATCACCGGTTCCTTGTAGTGGCGCGTGAGGGCGCTGCGGTGGTAGGCGTAGCAGCCCTGGGAACCATGGCTGTGGGGCATGCAGCCGTGGATGCCGAGAGCGGCGTACATGGCGCCGATCGGCTGGCAGGTCTTGGCCGGGTTGACGGTTAAAGCCGTGCGGTCCTTGATCGCGGTGGTGGTATGACGCAGTAACATGGCGACTCCCGTTTGCTTGCGGTGCAGAGGGGGTTATTCCCAGGCATAGGTGGCGGCCAGTTCGGGGTTGGTCTGCCAGGGCGCTTTGAGATAGCCCCAGACCCGGCTGTTCACCATCCGGTCGATTTCGCGGTAGAAGTTGACGGCCCCTTTGAAGCCGGCGTAAGGCCCGCCGTAGTCGTAGCTGTGAAGCTGTTTCATGGGGATGCCGTGCTTCTGGATCGTGTACTTTTCCTTGATCCCGGCGCAGAAGATGTCCGGCCGGTATTTTTCGATCATCAGATCGGTTTCAAACTGGCTGATGTCGTCGATGACCATGCTGCCCTCGGGCATTTCCGGCATCATGCCGTCGTAGTCCTTGAACTCCAGACCTTTGGCGGCCAGCGCCGTCAGTTCCTCGGGGGTCTTGCGCGGCCGGTAGCGATCGGGATCCGGACAGACCTCCAACTCTTCGATGTTGCGGCTGTCGGCGTCGACCTTGACGCCCGGCAGCACCTTGCGGCCCTCGTAGTCGTCGCGGTGGGCGAATTCGTAGCCGGCCGAAAGGGTGCGCATGCCGAGCTCCCGGAACAGCTCCTGGTAGTGGTGGGCGCGCGAGCCGCCCACGAAGAGCATCGCGCGTTTGCCCGCGGTGCGCGGCCGGATGTCGTCGCGGGCGGCCTGGACCGCCGGCAGCTCCTCGGCGATGACGGCTTCCACCCGCTCGGTCAGCGCCGGGTCGTCGAAATAGGCGGCGATCTTGCGCAGCGACTTGGCGGTGGCCTCGGCGCCGATGAAGTTGATTTTGATCCAGGGCACACCGAATTTTTTTTCCATCATCTCGGCCACGTAGTTGATGGAGCGGTGGCACATGATCAGGTTCAGGTCCGCCGTGTGGGAATTGGCAAAGGCGTCGATGGACGAGTTGCCGCTGAAGGTGGCCACCGTGGTGATCCCGCACTTTTCAAAGATCCGCTCGATTTCAAAGGCGTCTCCGCCGATATTGTACTCGCCGAGAAGGTTGACGCGGAACTCGCCCGCGCCGATGGTGTCGTCCAACCCCACCACGTGCTTGAAAATCTGGTTGTTGGCGATGTGGTGGCCGGCCGACTGGCTGACCCCTTTGTAGCCTTCGCAGCTGAAACCGAAGACGTTGATGCCCAGGGCGGCCTTCATTTCGCGGCAGACGGAATGGATGTCGTCGCCGATGAGGCCCACCGGGCAGGTTGCAAAAACCGCGATGGCCTTGGGTTTGAAATTGTCGTAAGCTTCCTGGATGGCCTGCTTGAGCTTTTTCTCGCCGCCGAAAATGATCTCTTTTTCCTGCATGTCGGTGGAAAAACAGTAGGTCATGAAGTTGTGGCCGTCGGGGGTCGTATCCGGGTCGGTCTGGTTGCGCCGGGTGAGCCAGCTGTAGAAGCCGCAGCCGATGGGGCCGTGGGTGATGTTGACGATATCGCGGGTGGGGCCGAGGACCACGCCCTTGCAGCCCGCGTAGCAGCAGCCGCGCTGGCTCATCAGCCCGGGAACGGTGCGCACGTTGGCGGTGATTTCGGGGACCCTGTCCCCTGCTTCCAGCCGGTTGACAACGATCTGCCTGGCCCGTTTGCGGGCCACTTTGGGGGGGTATTTGGCGAGCAGTTCGGCCTTGACCTTTTCCGGGTCAGGCCCTTCGATAGGTTCCGTTTGCCTGCGAGCTGCTTCCGTCATGGTGTCTGTCTCCTCTAAAGCCGCGGGTGCGGCAGGGTTACACGTCGTCGAGGACATCGTCGCCGTCCTCGCCGGTGCGCACGCGAATGGCGTTTAGGGCCGGCAGCACGAAGATCATGCCGTC
Organism: Desulfobacterales bacterium; assembly: GCA_046481705.1. Taxonomy (GTDB): domain Bacteria; phylum Desulfobacterota; class Desulfobacteria; order Desulfobacterales; family JAABRJ01; genus JAABRJ01. The sequence continues at coordinate 7,502 of JAWOJK010000116.1, forward strand.
GCCGGATTTGCCGGTCCGGTTGACCCGGATGATGGTTTTGGCCGTCAGCGCCACCAGCTTGTCGGGCACCACGATCAGCAGCGCGCGCTTGGGGATCAGACGGCCGCTCTGACCCAACTGGGAGATGGCCTCCTCATAGCCCCGTTCGGCCCCGCGGAGGAGCTGCAGGTCCACCAGCCCTTTGCCGCGGCCCAGGGCCTCGCGGGCGGTCATCGAGGTGATGCCGGCCTCCGCCAGGGCCCGTTTGGTCTGGTTCATCATGTTCATGCGCACGATCGCGAAGAGCTCTTTCATATCGCCACCTCCTCGGTGCTGCCGTCGGCCGTCTCCCGGATGCCGGAGCTGATGGTGTAGGCCGCCTCCACCGGCACCAGAAAAATCTTGCCGTCGCCGTAGGCGCCCTTTTCACCGGTGCGCGCGGCCTTGATGATCGTGCGCACGGCGAAGTCCTGGTCCTTGTCGTGGACCACGGTCAGCAGCATCTCCTTGGGGATCTCGTCGTAGGTGACCTCCCCGATCTTGATGCCGCGCTGCTTGCCGCGGCCCACCACGGACATCTTGGTGACGCCCGGAAACCCGGCCTCCATCAGGGCGGCCAGCACGCTGTCGACTTTCTCGGGACGAACGATGGATCGGATCATAATCATGGCGGTGATTTCTCCTTGGATTCTAAAGGGTGTGGGCCCGCGATCGGGTCAGGCGGCGATGCCGTAGTCGATCAAGAGTTTTTCCAGCTCCTCGATGGCCATGGGCCTGGGGATGACCTTCATCTGGTTGTCGGCGATCTTGCGCGCCAGGGTCCGGTACTCATCGGCCTGGGGGTGATCCGGCTCGAAATCGATGACGGTCTTGCGGTTGATCTCGGCCCGCTGCACCATATTGTCGCGGGGCACGAAGTGAATCATATGGGTGCCGAGCCGGTCGGCCAGGGCTTCGATCATCTCGCGCTCGTTGTCCACCTTGCGGCTGTTGCAGATCAGGCCTCCGAGTCGGACCCCGCCGGCTTCGGCGAACTTGACGATGCCTTTGCAGATGTTGTTGGCGGCGTACATCGCCATCATTTCCCCGGAAACGACAATGTAGATTTCCTGGGCCTTGCCCTCGCGGATCGGCATCGCAAACCCGCCGCAGACGACGTCGCCCAGGACGTCGTAGAAAACATAGTCCAGGGCCTCACTCTCGGCATAGGCCCCGAGCTGCTCCAGCAGGTTGATGGAGGTGATGATGCCCCGGCCCGCGCAGCCGACCCCGGGTTCGGGGCCGCCGGACTCGGTACAAAGAATTTTGCCGAAGCCCTCCTTGCGGACATCCTCCAGCTCGACGTCCTCACCCTCGTCGCGCAGGGTGTCCAGCACGGTCCGCTGGGCCAGACCGTGGAGCAGCAGCCGGGTGGAGTCGGCCTTGGGGTCGCAGCCGACGACCATCACCTTGAGGCCCATCTCCGCCAGCCCGGCGACCGTGTTCTGGGTTGTGGTGGATTTGCCGATGCCGCCTTTGCCGTAGATCGCGATTTTTCTCATGGAGCTTTTTCCTTTCTGAGTCGGAATTTGCGCTCGTGTTGCGCGGTGTTGTCAACTCCATTGAGCAATGGGTGTGCCAGCCGCCCCACGGAAGTGCTTTTGTGTTTTCAATAGACTGATATGGCATGAAAAAAAGGGAAAAGAGCGGTGGCATGGGTATCGTGTGGAAGATCGCAAGGTGGTCGACAGCTACAATCCTGTAGATGTGTAATCGACAATAATGTAGATGGATTACCCGTCATGACAGGTGCCGATGGGGTGGCGCGACGGGCCCGCCAGGAGGGTCTGGACTGGTGAGACGAAGACAGCGCTTTGGCGGAGGGGGCGCCCTGTGGGCTCACGGCAAGCGGATCTGCGGATCGATGTGCGGCGATGCGCCGGTGGTGGAGAAGAAAAGAAGAACACGCGCCGCCGTTTTGCGGACAGCCGCGTGGGGGATATGCGGGCGCCCGCCTACGGCCGGCGGGGCGACAGACCGCTGCAACCCCTGCGGCCATCGCGGATCAGCGTTTCCAGCCCGAATTTTTTTACCCGGTAGCCCATCTGCCGAAGGCTGAGCCCGATTTCGCGGGCGGCCTTCTGCTGGATCCAGCCGTTTTTTTCCAGGGCCTCCAGAACGGTGTCGCGCTCCATTTCCTCGATGCGCGAAACGGCCGGCTGACCATCGCCGTGGGGGGCGCTTTCGCGGCTTTTGCGTAAGAGGTAGGTCGGCAGGGCCTGGGGGGCGATCAGGGGGGTTTCCGACAGGATGGCCAGCCGCTCGATGAGGTTTTCCAGCTCGCGGACATTCCCGGGCCAGTGGTAGGCCGCCAGGACCGCCATGCTGCCGGGGGCGAACCGAAGGTTTTTGCCATACTCCTTGGCGCTTTTTTCAAGGAAGTAGTCTGCCAGCAGGGGGATGTCCGCCTGGCGATGGCGCAGAGGCGGGATGGCGATCGGAAAGACGTTCAGGCGGTGGTAGAGGTCGGGTCGAAAGCGGCCTGCGGCCGCCGCCGTGGGCAGGTCGGCGTTGGTGGCGGCGATGATCCGGACGTCCACGCGCCGGGTGCGCGTGCTGCCCAGGCGTTCGAATTCGCGCTCCTGCAAGAAGGACAGCAGTTTGGCCTGGACGCTGGGGGGCAGCTCCCCGATTTCATCCAGGAAGACCGTGCCGCCGTCGGCCTCTTCGAAGCGGCCTTTTTTGGTCTCGGCGGCCCCGGTGAACGCCCCCTTTTCGTGGCCGAAAAGCTCGGCTTCGATCAGGTTGTCGGGCAGGGCCGCACAGTTGACCTTGGCGAAGGGTCGCCGGGAGCGGGGGCTCAGTTCGTGCAGGATGCGGGCGGTCAGGGTTTTGCCGGTGCCCGATTCCCCCAGAAGCAAGACCGATGCCTTGCTGGGGGCGACCTTGCGGATCAGATCGTTGAGCGCCTGCATGGCCGGGCTGACCCCCACGGCGAAGAAATGGTTGTACTTTTCCGAGATTTCCGCCCGCAGGGACCGGTTTTCGCTTTTGAGCTTCATTTCGCGCTTCTCGATCTGGCGGTTGAGGTGCACGAACTGGGCGATCAGGGTCGCCACGATGGTCAGAAAGCGGATGTCCTCCTCGAAGGACACCTCCGGCTCGAAAAGGCGATCCACGCTGAAGACCCCGATGGGGGTGCCGTGCAGGATGATCGGCACCCCGATAAAGGCAATGCTGTCCTTGCGAACGTCACGGGACTGGGTTTTGTTGAGAAACAGGGGCTCCTTGCCGATGTCCGGCACGAAAAAGGGTTGGGCGGTCCGAAAGATCAAACCGGTGACGCCTTCGCTGGGCTGGTAGATCCCGCGTTTCTTTTCCTCCGGCCGCAGGCTGTGTGACGCGCAGATCTTGAGCAGGCCGGTCTGCATGTCCCGCAGGGTGACGGTGGCGCGCTCCATCGAAAGCGACTGCGAGAGGATCTCCAGGATCGAGTCAAGCGCCTGGTCCAGCTGCAGAATCTGGCCAATGATGCCGCTGATCTCGTAGAGAACCTTCAACTCCAGCTGGTAAATTTTTTTTTCCAATGTCATTTTCGAATCTTTTTCTAGTTGGATCTTTGGCCAGATCGGCCGCGATCTTATGTGCAGGCGTGACGGTGGCAGAGCCGCAAGCGGCCTGGCGGCCGGCCGGGCCCCATCCGGATCAACCTCAGAGGGGGAAGGGCTGGCGGCAAGGCAGGCAGTGGAAGATGCGCAGGCTACAGGTCAGTTCCATGCTAACGATCGCTCTGCTCGATGGGTGTGGAGGCTGTTTCCAGACCGGGACCCCGTCGTCCCGCCTGGAAACAGGCTCGGTTTTCCTGCAGGGGCCGCAAACGCCCTTGTTTCCAGCCCCTGCGGGGGAGGCGCAAAGGCGCGTATTTCGCCTGTTTTCAATCAGGAGGAGTGGAATTGATCGCAGGTGAAATACGCGCGTGGGGGTAGCGTTCCGGTGCAATCGCCCGTCCGTGACCCTCAGGCCGTCTCGGGGGACTGGAGCATGCCTTTGCTCATCGCCGGTTTAGCTCCCGGGCCGCCGAAGCCGCCGCCCACGATGCCGCCATGGGGCGAGATCACCTCGAAATCGGGATAGGCGCTGCCGCCGTGCTCGCTGTAATCCAGACCCTCCAGCTCCTCTTCGGGCGATACCCGCAGGCCGATGGTTTTGTCGATCAGCTTGAACATGGTGAAGGCGGTGGCAAACGTCCAGACAAAGCAGACCGCGATGCCCAGCAGCTGAACGCCGATGATGACGGCCGAGGTGCCCCCGGCGTTGAAGAGACCGGCGGCCAGGGTGCCCCAGGCGCCGTTGACGCCGTGGACCGAGACCGCGCCGACGGGGTCGTCGATTTTGATGCGGTCGAAGAACAGCACCGAGAAAACCACCAGGACCCCGGCGACTGCGCCGATGACCACCGAACTGGTCGGGGAGACATTCGCGCAGGGGGCGGTGATGGCCACCAGACCGGCCAGGGCGCCGTTCAGGCTCATGCTGACTTCCGGCTTGCCGAACTTGAGCCAGGAGATGATCATGGCGCAGACCGCACCGGTGGCGGCGGCGAGGTTGGTGTTGACGAAAATCATGGCGATGTCTTTACTGGCGGCGGTGGTGGAGCCCGGGTTGAAGCCGAACCACCCCAGCCACAGGATAAAGACGCCCAAGGCCGCCAGGGGCATGTTGTGACCCGGAATCGGCCGGATACTGCCGTCCTTGGCGTATTTGCCCAACCGCGGTCCGAGGACGATGGCCCCGGCCAGCGCCGCCCAGCCGCCCACCGAGTGGACCACCGTTGAGCCGGCGAAGTCGATAAAGCCCAGGCCTTCCAGCCAGCCGCCGCCGTTGAAGAGCCCGCCCCAGGCCCAGCCCCCGAAAATTGGGTAAATCAGGGCGCAGAGCACAACGCTGTAACACAGGTAGCCGGTAAACTTGGTGCGTTCGGCCATGGCCCCCGAGACGATGGTGGCGGCGGTGGCGGCGAAAACCACCTGGAACATCCAAAAGGCCAGCACCCAGGGGTCGCCGTCGGGGGTGAAGTCGCTTAAGAAAAAGCCCGAAGTGCCCAGCCAGCCGGATTTGGAGACCCCGAACATCAGGCCGAATCCGATGGCCCAGAAGGCCAGCGAGCCGATGGAAAAGTCCATCAGGTTTTTCATCAGAATGTTGATGGCGTTCTTGGCGCGCGTGAAGCCGACTTCCACCATGGCAAAACCGGCCTGCATGAAAAATACGAGGGCCGCGGCTATCAGGGTCCAGAGG
>JAWOJK010000285.1:0-5303 GCA_046481705.1 Desulfobacterales bacterium
CACCGTCGCCCGTTTCGGGGGCGAGGAATTCGCGCTGCTGCTGCCCAACACCGACGTGCGAATGGCCCGGGTGGTCAACGAGCGCTTTCGCCAGATGGTGGCTGCCCACATTTTCGAGTACCGCTCCGCCCAGATTTCGATCACGGTGAGCGCCGGCATCGCGGCCTTCAATGGCTCCCGCAGCCTGTCCGCTGAGGAGCTGGTGGAACTGGCGGCGCAAGCTTTGAAAAAAGCCAAGGAGCTGGGGCGAAACCGGGTTTTCGAGTGGCAGCAGCGGGAAAAATAAGGCGTCCGGCATCTTGGGGCGATGTCGCCGAAGTTTTTTCCCCTTGATTCAGCGGCGGTTTTCGAATAAGTGTATATTTATGGGTTATGTATTTGATTTTACTGATTCAATTTCATTTGACCGCTGGCTGAACGAACCGCGCAACCGGTTTGCCGCCGAAATGGAAACCCGTCTGCTGGTGGAGATGCTGGACCCTCGGCAGGGGGAATCGGTGCTGGACATTGGGTGCGGGACCGGCGTCAATCTGCGCACTTTTTTGGAGATGGGCCTCCAGGTCACCGGCCTGGACCCTTCCCCGTACATGCTGGATATCGCCTTGCGCAATGCCGGCAAGCGGGTCGATTTTTACCGCGGTTTTGCCGAGGACCTGCCCTTTGACGACAACTCCTTCAATCACGCCTGCCTGGTCACCACTTTGGAGTTCGTCGCAGACCCACTCAAGGCCATCGCCGAGGCCAGCCGGGTGGCCAAGGACCGGATTTACATCGGCGTCTTCAACCGCTACGCCATCAAAGGCATCCAGCGCCGGCTACAGGGCATCTTCACGCGAACGATCTTCAACCAGGCCCGCTTTTTCAGCATCTGGGAACTCAAACAGATGATCCGCGACGTCCTGGGCGACGTCCCGATCAGCTGGCGCAGCATCTGTCAGCTGCCCTCCGCCTCAGGCAAGCTGAGCTGCAAGCTCGAACAGTCCCACCTGCTGCAGAAAACGCCGTTCGGCGCCTTTGTCGGCATGTCGGTGACCCTGGTGCCACGCTTCCGCACCCGACCGCTGGCCATTAAATACCACCCCGAGAGGTTTATTCATCCCGTTGCGGGTTGAGGGCCTCGGAAAAAAAGACGGACGGTGCGTGCGGATCCAGCGGGCCGGGCGCGGCCATTTTGGGTCAGGGGTGCCGGGGAGGATCGAAACCCGCCGTTGCCGCGGCCTGGACAACAGCCTAAATGGGATCCCAATAGGGAACCAGCATGATGGGGCAGGGCGCCTTTTCGAGAATGGTCATGCCCACGTAGTCCACCCGGCCCATGCTGGCCCGTTCGGGGCGCTGGTGACAGCCCAGGACGATCAGGTCCATGGCATCGTCCCTGGCCCGGCGGCAGACGGCCAGGGCCGGGTCCGCCGGTTCACACTCGAAGCGGACATCGCGGAGTTCGGTCAGCAGCGGTTTGATCTCGGCTTCGAACCGCTGCTGGGCGGCGTCGCGGGTTTCGGCCAATTTACGGGCTTGGACATCCGCTCGGGTCAGGCGGTAGTCCAGGGCATGCAAGATGTGGAGCGCGGCACCGTGGATCCGCGCCAGCTGGATGGCCTTTTCCAGCGCGCAGCGCCCGGCCGGCGAGAACTTGAACGCAACCAGAATTCGTTTGAACATGGCGGCCCCCTTCGGTTGAAGTACAACGGGCTCCTCTCCTTGCTGTTTTTTTCTTACCATCCGACGGGGCGGCCGGGCAAGGGAAAAGGCCGCGGCTCTCGGCCCGCAGCCGGGCGCCGATCGCGCGCGGGGTTTGACAAGGTTTAACCATCTGGGATAAAAATATTTTATGGATCAGTCGCCCCCGAAAACAACCAGGCCCGTCACGCTGGATTCCGGTTTTCAGAAACTGCGCCAGCGAATCTCGGAGCTGGAGTCTTCCATTTCGCAGCGCAAAGAACTGGAAGACAAAGCCCTGCGCGATTCAGCGGAACGCTTCCAGGCCTTCGCCGACAACACCTATGACTGGGAGTACTGGACCGGCCCTGACGGCCGTTACGTCTACATGTCGCCCTCCTGCCAGCGCATCACCGGCTACCTTGCCCAAGAATTCGTTCAGGACCCGGGTCTGATGGAGCGCATCATTCATCCCCAAGACCGGGATGACTTCCGACAGCGCTCGGCCGCCATGACCGGTAAAAAAAGCGTTTTGACGATGGATTTCCGGGTTCTGCACCGCAGGGGTGCTGTCCGCTGGATCGGCCACATCTGCCGCCCGGTCTATGCTTCAGACGGCCGTTATTTGGGCAAACGGGTCAGCAACCGCGACATTTCCAGTCGCAAGGCGGCCGAGAAGGCCCTGCGGGCGTCGGCACGCGCCTTCCGGACGATCTTCAACAGCGGACACGATGCCGTGATCATTTACGAACCGGATGGCAAGGTCACCCGAGTCAACGCCCGGCTGCTGAAAATGTTCGGCGTATCCCGCAAAGACGCCATGGCCCACTTCACCCGCAGCGCCTTTCTGGAGGGCGACCAGCAGCGGGTGCAGATGGCCGACCGCTGGGCACAGGCCCTGGAGGATAAAAAGCAGATCTTCGAATGCAAATCCCGGCGCCTCGATTCCGGCCGTCCCTTTGAGGTCGAAATCGTTCTCAGCAAAATAACCCTGAACGGCCGAACCCGGGTCCTGTGCGCCATTCGGGACATCACCGACCGCAAAGAGGCGGAAGCCGAGCGGATGAAACGCGAAAAACTGGAGGGAGTCCTTGAAATGGCCGGCGCCGCCTGCCACGAGCTCAACCAGCCCATGCAAAGCCTTTTCGGTTACACCGAACTGATCCGCCTGCAGATTTCGCCCCAAGACCCGCTGTATGAAAAAACCCTCAAAATCCAGGAGCAGGTGGACCGCATCGCGGCCATGACCACAAAACTGATGGGCATTACCAAATATGAAACCCGCAGTTACGTGAAGGGCTGCAAAATCATCGACATTGACAAGGCCTCGGAAAATTTGGGCTGAAGTGGCATCGCAACACCGTCTGGGCGAACAGGGGTTGACCTCACACCCGGCAATTCGCTATGAGTCCCCTCCAACCAGCGTGGCGCCGTCTATCTTGGCGGTGTCAAAACCCCGCAGCCATGCGTGAAGATGAGCGAACACCTTAAAATCCCACAGAAAATAACGGCCCTCCTGGTGTACGGCCGTCCACCGCTGGTTTTCGCCGGCATGCTGTGCGCCATCGCTGTGATGTGGACCCGCAACCCGGCCCTTTACACCCTGGGGGTCGTGCTGCTCTTCACCGCCATGAGCTTTGACCTGGTCGACGGCTGGTTTGCCGCCCGCTTTCAGCCCAACCCGACCCTGGCCAACCTGGCCGACCGCATCATGGACAAGATCGTGTACTCGATCATTTTTCCGCTGATTGCGGTGGGGATGATGTGGCGCCTGCTTTTCAGCGCCCCGGGACATGCCAAAATCGAACTGCTGCACGCGATTTTTGTCCTGCTGGTCTGCGTAACAGTCCTGATTCGGGACAATTTTGCCAGCTTCATGCGCAGCTTCGCCCTGCGCAAAGGCCAGGAGCCCGAGCAGAGCGAATACACCCGCCTGCGGACGGTGGTGGCCGCACCCCTGGGCGCCCTGCTTTACGCCCATGCCTTTTACATCCCCGAGGGCCCACCATCCCGGATTTACTTCTGGATCTCGTGGCTGGGCAACCTGCCCCTGCGGGGGCTTTTTGTGATTGAAATCGTCTTCCTGATTATCACCTTCGGCTCCATCGCAGGCTACTGCCGCAAATACGGCACGTTCTGCCTGGACGAACTCTGCCTGGGCGACGATCGGCTGCGCCGTCGGATTCTCTCCTTCTTTCCCAACGCGCTGACGTTGATGAATGCCATGATGGGGCTGCTGGCGGTCTTTTTCGCCTACCAGAACCGTATCCGTGAAGCCTACCTGATCCTGATGGGGGCCGCCATTTTTGACAAGCTGGACGGCGCCGTCGCCCGGCGCCTGGGGCTCACCGAGCCCCTTGGGGACCCAGCCGGCAACCGCCGTCGCATCAATATCGGCGGGCTGCTGGATGACTTTGCCGATGCCGTCAGCTTCTGCATCGCCCCGGCCTGGATTTTTTACATCTGCCTGAGCGTGCTCCCCAACTCGATACTGCCCGACCTGCCGGTGGGGCTCGTCGCATCGCTTTACGCCTTGCTGGGGTTCATCCGCCTGATCTACTTCACCCTGGATCAACACCCCATTCCCGGTTTTTTCAAGGGAATGCCGACGCCGGCGGCGGCCCTTCTGATCACCGCGCCGTTGATCCTGCTGGACCAGAGCCTCCTCGATGCCCCCAGGATGGCGCACTACTGGGCCCTCTTCAGCTTCTGGCTGACCATTTTCACCGCCGGCCTGATGAACCTCTACCCTATCCGCTACATCCACATGGGCCGCTTTATGGACCGCCACCCCTGGTTCGCCCGAATCAACCTACTGCTGGTCCTGGTCTTCATCTTCACCCCCTACTTCGGCTATCTGGTCCTAACCCAGCAGCTGCTCTACCTGCTGTCCCCGCTGGTGACCTGGCGCGTGGACCCCAAGGTGGCCGCCATGGAAGCCAAGGATCTGAAATAGCCGCCAGCAGGCATTCCGCCCCGCCGCCCGTTTTTTTTGCCCCGGCGCCCGCACCCGCTTCAACCAGTGGTCAACCGGCAAATATTGGGCTTTTTTTCTATTGACATACAATATATAGTATGAAAAGTGGTAAGTTCCCAAAGACCATGGCCGATATAAGCCATGGGTATGCAGAGAATTACATTAAAACCGGTCTTCGGGGAGCGCCCCGCTCACATAATGCAGGAGAACTGTCATGGGTCAAAAGGGGAAATTTCTGGTGATGGAGGACGGGCAGCTCGACCTGACCCAGTATGTGTTGGACGACCACCGCTTTACCGACATCCTGATGCGCGAAAAGGTCCTCGACCCGGACCAGGCAATGGCCATCAGCCGCTTTCTGCGACAGGAGATCGAAAAACTCGAACTCCACACCATTACCGTACACTTTATCGAGCAGCTGATCGAAGCCAAGTTTCTCGAGTACGGCCTGGTCAAGCCCTCCTCGCTTCGTTTTGACAAGAGCATCTTCGTCCACAACGGCCTGAGCCTTTCGGAGAATGCCCACAAGGTCCTCGAACGGCGTTATCTCAAAAAGGATGCGAACGGATCGCTGCACTCCTCACATGAAAATCGCGACAACTTAAAAGACATTGAGTCCCGGCCGCAAAAACAAACGGCACTCACCGAAAAACAGTTCAATACTTTT
>JAWOJK010000309.1:0-10600 GCA_046481705.1 Desulfobacterales bacterium
CCCACGAGGCCGGTCACGAGACGCACCGCCTGTCACTGAGCGATGGCGTCCTGCTCGATGAATTGCAGCAGGCCTTCGGCGATCACGCCCGGCGGCGCGTCGGTTCCCGGCGGCGGGGGGGCGATGCGGATGGTGAAGCGCAGCAGCTTTTCGCTGGGCGGGTTGGCCAGCGAATAGGCGCGGTAGCAGGACTCCTCGGCCCGCGCCTGGAGTTTCAGCAAACCGAAGCGGTCCCAGGCGGCGCGGTAGCGCTTGTCGATGTTGAACTCCTCGAAAGAGGCACGGTATTCCGGGATGTCGATCTGAACGTAGGCGCCGGCCTCGAAGGGCATCTCCTCGCCGGGGTCCAGCCGCAGCTGGAGCTCTTTGATAAACGTGGCCACGTTGTCGTTGGCAACCACCGTCGCGCCATACTTGCGGATATTGAAAATTTCGTCGGGAAGCCGGATGGTGAGATCTCCCTTGACTTTCAGTTGGCAGGCGAGGCGCACGCCTTGCAGGCGCTCTTTGCGTCCCACGAGCGACAGCTCGGTGGGCAGAATGTCTCCGCCGCCGGCCGTGACCACACACTTGCAGGTCCCGCAGGTGCCCTGGCCGCCGCAGGCCGAGGGAATCAGAATGTCGTTTTCGGTCAGCGCCGACAGCAGGGTGCGGCCCACCGGGGTGCGGATGCTTTTGGCGTCGTCGTCGTTGATCACGATGCGGCGCTCGCCCTTCTGGGTGACCTTGGCCTCCACCAGCAGCAGGACCCCCACCAGGAAAAAGATCACCCCGCCGAAAACCGCCAGGCTGATGAGATAGATCGACATCGATGGGCTCCTAAAGCATGATTCCCGAGAAGATCATGAATGCCATGGCCATCAGGCCGGTCACGATCATGTTGATCCCGAATCCCTGCAGCCCCTCGGGGACGTCGGCGTAGCGCAGCTTTTGGAGCACGGTGGCCATGGCCACGATGGCCAGCATCCAGCCGAAACCCGACCCGAAGCCGTAGACTACGGTCTCGGTAAAGGTGTAATCGCGCTCCACCATGAACAGGGAGGCCCCCAGGATGGCGCAGTTGACGGTGATCAGCGGCAGGAAGACTCCCAGGTTGTTGTAGAGCACCGGTGAAAACCGGTCGATGACCATCTCCACCACCTGGACCATGCCGGCGATCACGGCGATAAAGAGCACCAGCCGCAAAAAGCTCAGGTTCACTTCCGGCAGGCCCGCCCAGGCCAGGGCGCCGGGGGCCAGCAGCAAGTGGTAGACCAGCCAGTTGGCCGGTGCGGTGATGGTCAGCACGAAGATCACCGCCAGCCCGAGGCCGGTGGCGGTCCGCAGGTTCTTGGAAACGGCCAGAAACGAGCACATCCCCAAAAAATAGGCCAGCAGGATGTTGCCGACAAAAACCGAGTTCAACAGGATACTGATCAAATTCTCTGCGTTTTCCATCGCGGTGTTCCCTGTCAGTCCTTCAGGAGGGTGTGCTCCAGCCACACGAAAAGCCCGATGGCGATAAAGGCGCCCGGCGCCAGCACCATCAGCCCCATGTTGTCGTACCCGGCGGTGTACAAAACGTCGGGAACGACCTGGAACCCCAGGAGCTTGCCCGAGCCGAGCAGCTCCCGGACGAACGCCACGCCGATCAAAATCGAGCTGTAGCCGATGCCGTTGGCGATCCCGTCCACGAAGGAATCGTAGGGCCCGTGGGACATGGCATAGGTTTCGGCCCGCCCCATGACGATGCAGTTGGTGATGATCAGCCCGACGAAGACCGAGAGCTGCTTGCTGATGTCGTAGAGAAAGGCCTTGAGCAGCTCATCGGCCAGGATCACGAGGGTCGCGATGATGGCCACTTCGGCGATGATCCGGATATTGCGCGGGATGAGGTTGCGCAAGAGCGCGATGATCAGATTGGATAAGGCCACCACCAGGGTCAACGCCAGCCCCATGACGATGGCGGTCTGGAGCTGCACGGTGACCGCCAGGGCCGAGCAGATGCCCAAAATCTGCTTGGAGATCGGGTTGCTCTGCCAGAGGGCCGCCGAAATCGCCTTGTAGGTCTTGCTGCGGCTGAGCTTCATGGGGCTGCCTCAGGAATTGCCGTCGGGGACGGACTGAATCTGGTTGTTGCGGAACTTGATCGAGACCGGCTCATATTTGTGGAGAATCTCCCGCATACCGGCGCTCAGGTACTGGCCGGTGAGGGTGGCGCCGCTGATGCCGTCGACATAATGGGACCGCTGGGGTTCGGGGACCCGGGTCTCGACGTCGCCCTTGGCGATCTGGACGGAAACGAAATCGCCGTTTCTGTCCACGATGCGTTTGCCGACGAAGTTTTTCTGGAACCACCTTTTTTCGATCTCGCCACCCAGTCCCGGCGTTTCGGAGTGCTGGTAGACCGTGAAGCCGGAAATGGTCGAGCCGTCGCTCTCGATGGCCAGATAGCCGAGAATGCGGCCCCACAGCCCGCGGCTGTCGATGGGCACGATATAGGCCTGGATCGCCTTCTCGCGGGTGTAGAGGTAGATCGGGTAATCCTGCGGGCCGCGGTCGCCTTCGGCCACGATGGCGCCCTCCGGGGTCACCCAGACCGCCGCGATGAACTCGTCGTAGAGTTTTTCCAGCGTGCGCCGATCGTAGCGCGTGTCCGGATCGATCAGGGCCACGGACTTCAGGATGTTGCGCTGCTTGTCGTGCAGCACGTTTTTCTGCTGCAGGGCCTGCAAGCCCGTGGCCGCGGCCGTCAGCACGATGCTGCAGACCAGGCACAGGACGGCTGCAAACAGCAGCGATTTGACTTGGCTAGACATTCGGCACCCTTCTTTTGACGCGGGCCCGCACGGTCAGGTGGTCCAGCAGGGGCGCAAATACGTTCATGAAAAGGATCGCCAGCATGATCCCCTCGGGAAACGCCGGGTTGAAGACCCGGATCAGGACCGTCAGGGCGCCGATCAGAAACCCGTAGACCCAGCGGGCGCTGTTCATGTCGGGTGCCGACACGGGGTCGGTGGCCATGTAGGCGATGCCGAAAGCGCTGCCGCCGACCAAGAGATGAAAGACCGGGTTGAGGTGCAGGTAGGCCTGGGAGCCGTCTCCGGCCAGGAAATTGAGGAGCAGGCCGGTGGCCAGGATGCCGATCACCCCGCCCAGGATGATCCGGTAGCTGGCGATCCCGATCACCATCAGGAAGACGGCCCCCAGCAGGCACAGAAAGGTGGAGGATGCGCCGATGCTGTCCGGGTAGAGGCCCCAGAAGAGCCTGGATGCGTCGAAGCCGGCCTGGGCCAGGGCATCCTCCACCGGTCCGATGGTGGTGGCCGCGGCAATCGCCAGCGGGGTGGCGCCGCTGACCGCGTCTGCGGCGGCCGGCGCACCGGCCAGGACCGTCCAGACGGCGTCTCCGGAACTCTGGGCCGGGTAGGCGAAGTAGAGAAAGGCCCGGCCGGTCAGCGCCGGGTTGAGGAAGTTGCGGCCGGTGCCGCCGAAGATCTCCTTGCCGATCACGATCCCGAAGGAGATCCCCAGCGCCGCCTGCCAGAGCGGGGTGGTCGGCGGCAGGGTGAGGGGAAAGAGCATGCACGAGACGAAAAGCCCCTCGCTGATCTCGTGCTTGCGGACGACGGCAAACAGCACCTCCCAGAAAAACCCGACGGCGTAAGTCACCAGCACCAGCGGCATGACGATCCACAGACCGCGCAGGATGACCGCCAGGGGGGCCAGCGACAGCCCGGAGGCCAGGTGGCTCTGGTAGCCGGCGTTGTAAATCCCGAAGAACAAATGCGGCAGCAGGGCGACGATCACCAGGGTCATGAAGCGCTTGACGTCCAGGCTGTCGCGTACCTGGGGGCCGGCGGCGGTGACCTCTGCGGTTCCGAAAAAGATCGATTCGATGGCCTCGAAAAACGGGTAGTAGCGGGCATACTTGCCGCCCGCTGCAAACTTCGGGCGCCGGGCATCGAAAAACTGCTTGACGATTTTCATGGTCTCCTGCGCCTCCCGTCAGCCCTGATCCCGGTAATAGGACGCCTTGGCGCTTTTCAGGGTCTCCAGCAGTTCGATTTTGGACGGGCACACATAGCTGCAGAGCCCGCACTCGACGCAGTCCAGCAGGCCGTGCGCCAGATATTCCTCGACTTCTTCGACCAGGATGCTCTTGTAGGTCAGTTGGGGCAGGATCTCCACCGGGCAGACCGCCGGGCAGTAGTTGCAGGCGATGCAGGCCCGCAGCCCGCCGTTGCGGTTGCAGTCCATGGTCAGGTCGGCCGGGTTGAAGGCCGACAGAAAGGCCCGCGAGTAGCTGGGGCGTTTAAAGCCCGGCCGCACGAACCCCAGGAAGGCGCCCTTCTCGTGGCCTTCGGGCAGCAGGTGCAGCGCTTTTTCCAAAAGCCCCAGGTAGCCGTCGGCGGTGGTGGCATGGCCGGTCAGAATCCCGCCGCTCACAAAGCGGGTATCCCCCGGCCGGGTGCGCCCCGCGGCCAGGTCGGCCAGCGGGACCCCCAGGCGGGTCTGAAAATGCTGTCGGGATTCGGCCTGGCTGCCCGCCAGGACAACGGTCCGGGCGGTCGGGTAGCGGCCGGTCTGGAGCAGTTCGGCCAGCAGCAGCAGGTCCTGGGCGTCGATGTACCAGCTGCGGTTGGCGGCGGGCTCCGTGCGGGTGCGGTAAACTAATACCCCCGGGTCGTGGGCCGGGTAATTGCCGGCGTAGGTGTGGGTCACCAGGTCGCCGAAGGTTTTCAGGACCTTCTCGTCAGCGGCCGCGGCCGCGACGAACACCCGGCCCTCGGCGAGCCTGTCCAGAACCGCGAGGCCGAAACGGAAGCGCTCTGCGTTGCCCTGCAGGTAGACGGCGGGTCGGGGCTGGAAGGGCTCGGTGCTGCCGACCTGGACATAAACAGCCGGCGGCAGTGCGTCGGGTTGGGGCATGTCGCGAAAGGGCAGGGCCCTCAGCAGCGGCCAGAGGCCGCCGGTTAGCAGCAGCGCCACCAGCCGATCGCGTTCGACGGTCTTGAGATCGGCCGCCGACAGTGTCTCAAAGGCGACATGGGCCTCATCGGGGGCCAGGTCGATGACGATCTCCCGGATCACGCGGCGTGCGCCGAAATGGATGGCGGCCACCCGGCCGCCGCCTGGTGCGAGGAACTTGACGTCGGGGTTGCGCTTATCCTCGAACAGGACGGTGCCCAGCGCCACCAGGTCATCGACCTTGACCTTGAGGTGCGGCTTGACAAACGGCAGGTGGTTGGGGACGGCGGCCACCCGCACCGGGGCCGGCAGAACGCTCAGCGCCGTGGAGGGTGCCCCGGCGATCTTGAGCGAATAGCCTTTTTTGAGTGTGATGGAAATCATTTCTGACCTGTGAATCGGCCGCGCGTGCGGTGTGGCTGAAATGCAAACTCCCGGGCGGGGGGTGGGCGGTGTGGGCCGCCCGCATGCGCCGTCCGGAAGCGGCTGCGGGCGCGGGCGGGAACTGTTTACCATTTTCAGGGGGCCATTTCAACTGAATAAAAAAGGGCAGTTGGCGTAATCCGCCTACTGCCCTTGATAAAAATGCGTGCTCGCATTTCCCCGGGCATTCTTGGTACTCAGTGACAGGGAGGGGGGAATGCCGGGCTCTTTCGCATACAGTCCACAGCCTATCCGGGAATCGAAACCGGTGCCGCCGAGCCGATGTAATCCATGGTGGACTCGAACTTGGAGCGCATGTCGACGCCGGCTTTTTCGATCTTTTGCTTGTCAGTGCCCCAGTCGGAGGGACATTCGGTTTTGAGCTGCTGCACCCGGTCGCCCATCTCGGTCAGCAGGATGTGCAGGTCCTCGACATTGGCGAGCACCTTTTCCTTTTCCTTGGTGCCGAGCCGGTCCACCTTGCGGGTCAGATCATAGAGCTTCGCTTTCCAGGCCGTCATTTCCACTTCGAGTCCGCTGCAGTAGTCTTTTACGTCCATGTCTCTTCCTCCTCTTCAGCCATCGGGTTGGGTTGGGGACTTGGTGTCGTCCGGCTTTCCGTATCTGTTGGTGGGTACGGGTCGGGTCCAAGTCGATCGAAACTACCGGTGAGTCAAACTTGCTTTTTAATCTAAGTGTGAATGTGCGGTTGTCAAGTCATGTGAAAGTAATTTTGCCGTGCCGCCGCTTCCCTTTCTCAGGGGGTGTTGCCCGTGAATCGGCCGCACCGGTCGTCAGGCATGGTTGCGGAGTTTGAGCGACAGCGGGTGCGGGTTGAGGTACGTCTGGGTTTTGAGGTACGGCTGGTCGTATTTGCGCACGTAGTGGTTGATCAGCGTGACCGGCACGATCAGGGGGATGTTGCCCGCCCGGTATTGCTCGATGAGTTCCAGGAGCTCCAGCTTTTCATCCGCCGACAGCTGCTGCTTGAAATAGCCCAGCAGGTGCAGCATGACATTGGTGTTCTTGCGGTAGGTGGGTTTAAGGCTCAGGGCGGCGACCAAGAGCTCCTCGTAGCGTCGATAGAGTTCCTCCAGCGGGTGGGCCTTGCCGGCCGCCACGAGTTTGCCCATGTCGCGGTAGTGGGCTTCACTGTGGCTCAGCAGCAGCAGTTTGTGCTGGGTGTGAAAGGCCACCAGCCGGCCGAGGCTTCGGCCTTCCTCCAGGCTGTCGCGCCAGCGTTTGAGGGCGAAGATCTGCTCGATGAAATTCTCGCGCAGCTTGGGGTCGTTCAGGCGCCCCTCCTCTTCGACGGGCACCAGCGGAAAGCGCTGCATGAAGGCCCGGGCGAAAACGCCGACCCCGGTCTTGTGGGGCATGCCTTTGGGGGTGTAGACCTTGACCCGCGCCATGCCGCTGCTCGGGGAATCCTTCTTGAAGATGAAGCCGCAGAGGTCTTCCGTGGCCAGCTCCGCCAGCCGCGCCGCGGCCCACTGCTGCATGCGTTCGGTGTGGTCGAGGTTGCTGCGCGAGGTGACCAGCCGCGGGTTTTCGGGCTCGCCCACCAGCCGCAGGGTTTCGCGCGGGACCCCCAGGCCGCACTCGACTTCCGGGCAGACCGGCACGAACTCGACGAACTGGCCGAGGGTGTCCACGATAAAGCTGTCGCGCTTGTGGCCGCCGTTCCAGCGGACCGGGTTGCCCAGAAGACAGGAGCTGACACCGATTTTGAAGGGGGCGCTCATGGGGCTTCTCCTCGCGGTGGGAAGGTTGGATTACCATAGCACGCTGCACATCCCCGGCGCAACGCTAAAGCCGCCCGGTGCTGACCGTGACGATTCCCAGAAAGCCGTCCACGGTCAGCTCGTCGCCGGTCCGGATCAGGGCGGTGGCATCCGGGACCCCGGTGACGCAGGGCAGGCCGTATTCCCGGGCGATGATGGCGCCGTGGATCAACATGCCGCCGCGGCGCTCCACCACGCCGGCGGAAAGCGGCGCGAAAAATGTCATGTTGGGGTCCACCGCGTCGCAGACCAGGATCTCGCCGTTTTTAAAGGAGGCCAGGTCTGCGGGGGTGTGGATCACCCGCGCGGGGCCGCGCGCAACCCCCGGTCCGGCCGGCTGGCCGACCAGCTGGCGGGCGCGCAGGGCGCGCACCGCGGGGGGAGCCGCCGTTTTGGGTCCGGACGTTTGCGTCCGCAGCGCGTGCGCGGGGTTTTCCAGGGCCAGGAGGAGCTCCGACGGGTCGATCTCGGCGGCGCGCTCCGGGATGCGGTCCTGCAGCCGGCGCCGGGCTTCCTGCAAGGCGGCGGTCAGCCGGGCCTCGATCCGGCCCAGGTGGATGTTGTCGTCGTCGCGCAGCTGGTAGCTGGAGCGCGCCAGATCCAGCATCTCTTCGGCGCGGCTGCGCGCTTCGCCGCTGAAAAGCGCCAGAAACGCGGCTTTGAGGTCCTCGGCGCGGGCCCCTGCGGCGGCCTGGGGGCGGCTGGGGGGATGGGCGGCCAGCTGCAGGATGACGTTGATCAGGGTTTCGGGCCGCTCGGTACAGTGGCGCGCCCCGCTGGCGGGGCAGGAAAGGTCGCCGAAACGGTCGATAAAGGCCGCCAGTTGTGCGGCCAGGGCTGCTGCCGGCGACTCGCCGGCCTCCAGGGCGGCGGCCATGCCGGGGGTCGCGCGCACCAGCGCGGCCATTTCGGCTATGAGCCGGTTGCGCTCCAGGCCGGCCATGGGCGTCTGGCCCAGCAGCCTCAGAAACTCGTACGGGTCTTCGGGGTGCACGCTGTCGTTGTAAACCTGCCCGAAAAGGCGCACGCCGTGGGCGTAGGGGATGAACTCCGCCCAGTAAACGCTGACCCAGTGGGTGTTGATCGCGCTGCGGCGTCGGATTTCGGCGGCCAGGGCCGGGGCGTCGAGCTGCTCCAGATCCACGGCCCCCAGCTCATCGGCGGCGGCCACCATGGCGGGAATGAGCTCATTTTCGATGTGGCCACGCAGCTGTTTGAGATTCTCGAAGCTGCGCTTCAGGCTGAGGTACCAGCCGCGCTGGTCGCCCTCGGCGGCCTCCCGGCTGCTGGTGATCGGCCGCGACTGCAGCAGGTAGAGGTCGCGTTTCGCAAACGTCCACTCCACATCCTGGGGAGTCTGGAAATAGGCCAACGACGTCAGCGCCAAGTCGAAGACCTGCAGCACTTCAGCCGGGGTCAGGGGCGCTTTTGGCTGCAGGGTCGCCGGCAGCGTCTCCAGGCGCACACCCCCCGGGTCGGCGACCGTCCATTCACGCCGTTCGGCCGGTGTGTGACCGGCGATCTGGCGCCGCTGGCGGTCGATCAGCCAACGGTCCGGCGCGATCGCGCCGTCCACCAGCCCCTGGTTCAGGCCGTGGACCGCCTCCACCACCCCCTGGGCGGCGTTGACCGGGTTGTGGCTGAAAGCCACTCCCGAAACGCGCCCGTTCACCATTTGCTGCACCACGACGGCCATGGCGCTTTTGTCCACACCGAGCTTGAGTTCCTGACGGTAGAGCAGGGCCGCGTCCGACCACAGGGAGGCCCACACCTTGCGGATGCTCTCGAGAATGGCTTCGGGGCCGCGTATGTTCACATACGACTCGTGCAGGCCGGCAAACGAAACCGCCGCCGCGTCCTCTTCCGGCGCGGACGAGCGAACCGCTACCGGCGAATCCCCAAACCGCTCGCCAAGGGCCGCTCTCACCGGCTTGCCCAACGCCGGCGGCAGGGCTTTACGCAGGAACAGGTTGCGGATCCGCAGGGCGCTGTCCCAGATTTCCTCCCAGCGCAAGTCTTTGAAACTCTTGCGGTTGAGCTCCATCAGGATGCGCTCCCCGACGCCGGTTCGGCGCAGGTAAGCCCGGTACAGCGCCGTGGTGACGCAAACCGCCGGCGGGACCGCGAAGCCGCCCGCCTGCAGCCGGTAAAGGGCATAGCCTTTGCCGCCGATGCGCGGACGGTCTTCGGGGCTTGCCGCTTCCAGGGGGACGATCCATTTCATGGCCTTATCCGTAACTCCAGGACCGTTTGAAAGCTGCGCACCAGCACGTAGCGCTCCACCGTGACCGCAATCAAAGCGCAGGACGGTGAGCGCACGAATTCCTCGAGGTGCGGGTGGCGGGCAATGTAGCGCGCCTCATAGGCCGTGCGCTGGGGCCCTTCAAGCTCGACCGCCCGGCCGGTGGCGGTGGCAGCCATGGCGCGGTGGATGTCTTCGGCCTGATTGACGCTGTTGTTGATCAGCAGGGCCACCCGCGGGTCGGCGCTCAGGTTGGCGAATTTGCGGGTGGCCCGGGGGGTGGCGAAATAAAGGGTGGCGAGATCGTCGTCGGCGCCGAAGGCCACCAGGGTGGCATAGGGCTGACCGTCCTGGTGGGTGGCCAGCACCGCCAGACGCTGATCGTCGAAAAGCGCCCTCAGCAGGGCGCGGATTTCTGAGCTGTCCTGCATGCCGCTATCCCGTGGTATGACTTCTGGGGTTGGAAACGGGGGCACCCCCGGGGCTCATTTAGGGGCGCCGACCAAGGGCAGTTCCTGCTCGACCTTGAATATCACCAGAAAGCGGGTCGCGTTTTCGTCACCCGGGTACTGGCGTCTGCGCAGCGTCTGCAACAGCTCGCTGTCTTCCTCTTCGCGCGTTTTGGTCAGAAAAAAGCGCTTTCCCCGGTAGCCGGGGCTGTCCTCCTTGAAGAGAAACGCGGCGTGGGGGTTGGTCTGCAGGTTGTGATGGGTGAGACGATCCCGCATGATAAAGGCCCATGAGCCGTCGTCTAGAATATGGGGCCGGGCATAGATCGCGGCATCGACCTTGCCGGCGCTGTCGGCGGTCGAAAGGACCCCGACGCCCGTGGTGTTCTCGAAGTAGTTTTTCAGGTCCATAGCACTCTCCTTTAAGGTTAAGATACAGTCTGGAGATTAAAATTTCCGGCGCGCGGCCTTAATCGTCCGAGCTCCGGACGGGAGATGGGGCGTTTTTCTGGGCGCCGACACGCCGCGGTCACCAGACTATCCGCATGCGGCGGACAGGTGTCAAGCCGGGGGGCCGAGGGTCTTGTCTGTGGGCAGGCTGCATTTGATTTCCGGCGACACAACGGTGCTCGGCTTTTCGGGCGAGCTGAATGGCACACTATTCACAGGCGGTGTCGAATCGGCGATCCACGGCGATTATCTGTCATTGTTTCAACGGTACGAAGATTCGGTCAATGGCCAGATCCTTTCGG
>JAWOJK010000355.1:0-10094 GCA_046481705.1 Desulfobacterales bacterium
GCACGGCGCGCCGCAGCTCGTCGACCGTGGCGGTGTTCAGCGCGTTGCGCTTCTCCGGACGATTGATGGTCAGAAGCGCGACGCCGCCGTCACGCTCGATCATCCACCGGCACATATCTCGATATGCGCCGACGGATGTGCCTTGCAGACGAACTGAAATCCGGCGCCATCTTGTGGAATCATGTATTACCGCGACCCCAAAATCAGCAGACGCCTGAAATCCGACGGCGGCAGCGCGATAACCGACAGCACCTCCCGGCCGCCGGGGCGCGTCACCTCGGCCTCGACCATCCTGACGATCTTGGGCGCCTTGCTGTAACTGGCGCAGATCGTGGCGGCCAACAAAACGGCCTCCGGTTTCCCGCCGTGGGGCATCAGGGCCAGCGGGCTGGCATAGTCCCGAATCTTGACCTGAAAGTCGACGGCCGGGTCGCACCAGCGCAGCATGGCCTCGTTTTCCGCCTGGGACCGCCCCACGACGACCTTGGTGTCGGGACTGAGGCGAAAGTGGCGCCCGTATTTGAGCAGTTCCAGCTCTCTTTCGGCAGGCTGGTCCCGGTGGGCGAAAAGATCCCGCAGCCGGCGGGCGTAGTGCTTGTCGGTCAGCAGGCAGCCGCCGGCGGGCGCCGGGTAGTCGGTCACCCCGTAGGCGCGCGCCAGCTGAATCTGTTCCTTGCGGCCCCGGCCCGAAATGCCCAGCAGTTGGGTGCGCTCCACCCAGCCTTCCTTTTCCGGGATGGTCTCGGGCAGCCTTTGGGCGCTCAGGGGCCGCAGAATATAGCCGTCAAAGCCGGAATGTTTCTCCACGTAGCGCAGCGACTGACGGGTCTGCGACATGGGCCGCTGCCCGACGACTTCGCCGCTGAAAAGAAAATCGGCGCCTTTTTCCCGCATCAGTTCGCCGGCCAGCCGAAACATCAGGGCGTGGCAGTCCATGCAGGGATTCATGCAGCGACCGTAGCCGACGGGCGGGTTTTTGAGCATTTTGAGATAGACCTCGGTAATCGGGCGAACCGTCAGCGGCACGGCGATCATGCGGGCCGCCTTGCGGGCCTTGTCGGCCGAAAAAAAAGGGGTCTCGAAAGCCACCCATTCCACCGCGATCCTCTGACGGCGCAGCACCAGGGCGGCCAGAATACTGTCCAGGCCGCCGGAGGTCAGCCCCAGAGCGCGAACTTTTCCTTTTTCTGGATTCATGCTGAGAGAGCGTCCCTGTCGTCAGAGCGGGGTTAATGCCACATACCGGCTGCAACGCTCCGCCGGCGCGGCGGCGTGAGGCCATCAGGCCGCCTGCAGCGCGTCGAGCAGCCGGATTTCGCGGGCCCAGCGGCCGTCGTCCGGGGTTTCCAGAATCAGCGGGCAGTCAAAGCGCGGGTCATTCATGATAAACCGGAAAACCGCCCATCCCAGGACGCCCTCACCGAGACCGGCGTGGCGATCCACCCGGCTGCCTGCGCCTTTTTGGGCGTCGTTGAGGTGCACCCCCCGCAGGAAGCGAAAGCCGACCACCGCCTCAAAGGCCGCAAAGGCCGCCCGGCAGCCGGCCTCAGTGGCCAGATCATACCCGGCGGCATGCGTGTGGCAAGTGTCGAGGCAGACCCCGACCCGGCTTTTGTCGGCCACCCGCTCGATGATCTCGGCCAGCTGTTCGAAGCGATAGCCGAGATGGGTTCCCTGCCCGGCGGTGTTTTCGATGACCGCCGTGACCCCGTCGGTGCGCTCCAGGGCGAGGTTGATGGATTCGGCGATCCGCTCGATACACTGCCGCTCGGAGATTTTCTTCAGGTGGCTGCCGGGGTGGAAATTGAGGGTGGTCAGCCCCAGCTGCCGACAGCGCTGCATCTCCACCAGAAACCCCTCCCGCGACTTGGCCAATCCGGCGGCCTCGGGGTGTCCCAAATTGATGAGGTAGCCCGCGTGGGGCAGGATATCCGCCGGCCGGTAGCCCGTGTCGCGGCAGTTGTCGCGGAAGCGCCGGACGTTCTCGGCGCTCAGCGGCTTGGCCTGCCACCGGCGCTGGTTCTTGGTGAACATCGCAAACGCCCGGGCCCCGATGGCGGCCGCATTCAGCGGTGCATTTTGCACGCCGCCGCTGATGCTGACGTGGGCGCCGACACGCTTCGGGATCGCCGCGTTTTTTTGCGCCATGATGGCCTCGTTCACGATTTTGGCATAACAGCCGGCGCCTCGGCGCCATCCCCTTGCAGCCCGCGGGCACCTTCGGGCGGGGTTCCGACTTGGCTGCCCTGCACCGCCGGCGTCTTTCAGCGGATACCACAGCCGCCGGCCGCCTGACAAGCCGCAGGCATTGCGTATTGACAGACCACGGGCCGATCTTCTATATCGTAGGACAGTCAACATGCCTGCCAAAGGAGCCGTTTCATGGAAAAACCTGAAAAGGAAGCGCCGTGGGTTTGGGTGGTCGTCCAGGACCCCGGCGGCGACGAGCAGTTTCTGGGTCAGTACTACCCGGAGGACGATATTTCCTTCATCCCGGCATTCCACCAGAAAGAGGAGGCCCTCCTGTGCCTCAACAGCCTGAACCGCGACCAGACCTTGACCTATCAGCCCCAGGCCATCCGCCTGAGCCAGTTGACCGGCAGCGCCGGCGCCAACGGCTTCATGATCTTCATCATGGACGGCAACGGCCGGATCCTCGAGAAAATCACCCCCTGAGGGCCGCCGCCCGTCTACCCGAGAGGTGATCGCATGCCGACCGCCACCCCCCGCAAGCGTCTGCCCCTGCCGGGCCTGCTGCTGCTGAGCGCCCTGCTGCTGTCGATCGGGTCCTCGGCCCCGGCCGGCGACCGACCGCCCCAAGGCGGCCGCTCCCCGGCGGTCTTCCTGGACATCAGCGAGGCCTTCTACCGTGCCCTGGAAACCAACGCCGGCGGCGAAAAGGTTTACGGCACGGGCAGCGCCATGGCCGATGAATACCTGCGTCAGATCGCGGTTTCGACGCGCTTCATGGTGGAAACCAACCTGCAGCTGCTGCGCCAGCAGGAGCGCATCATCCAGCTGCTGGAAGGCCGACCGGCGACCGGCGCCAAGTAGCGGCGCCGGGTCCCTAAAGTCCCACTCCCGCCCGCCCCCGGCAAAAGGAGGCCCCGATGCAGTATGTCATCATCGGCAACGGTGTGGCCGGCACGCATGCCGCCGAGAGCATCCGCCGCCTGGACCCGCAAGGGGTCATCACCCTGATCGCCGCCGAAAAAGACGCCCCCTATTGCCGCCCGATGATCAGCATGCTGCTCGAGGGCTCGGCCGGCGCGGATCAGCTGCCCATCCGCGGCCCCGATTTTTATGACACCCTCAAGATTGACCTGCTCAGCGGCGACCGGGTGAGTGCCATCGACGTGGCCGCCCGCTCCGTCACCACCGCCGGGGGGCGGCGCTTCTCCTTCGACCGTCTGCTGATCGCCAGCGGGGCCGACCCCCGCCCCATCAAGGCCCGGGGGCTGCATCTGGAAAACCTTTTTTTCATGCGCAGCGCGGCGCACGTCAGGACCATGCTGCGGGTGCTGCCGGCGTGCCGCCGCGCCCTGGTGCTGGGGGGTGGGCTGGTGGGCTTCAAGGCGGCTTACGCCTTGCTGCGCCGCGGCCTGGCGGTCACCCTGCTGATCCGCTCGGGGCACCCCCTTTCGATGCAGGTCGACCGCGAGGCCGGCGCGATGATCCTCGCAGCGCTCAAAAAACAAGGCCTCACGGTGCGCGTGCAAGCCGAAGTGACGGCCTTTGAGGGCGCCACAGCGGTGAGGTGCGCACAGCTCTCCGACGGCCGCGAAATCCCCTGCGACCTGGTGGTGATCGGCAAGGGCGTCCTGCCGGCGCTGGATTTTGTCCCCCGGAAGTCCATCGACGTCGACCTGGGCGTCGTGGTGGACCGGCACCTGGAAACCAGCGCGGCGGGCATCTTCGCCGCCGGGGATGCCGCCGAAGCCTATGACATCGCCCGCAAAACCCGCTGGGTGAATGCCATCTGGCCCGAAGCGGTGATCCAGGGGCGACTGGCCGGGATGAACATGGCCGGCCGCCCGACCCCCTACAAGGGCAGCCTGAGCCGCAACGTGATCCGTATTTTCGACCTGGACGTCATGACCGGCGGTGTGGTCAATCCGCCGCCGGACGCGCGTTACACGGTGCTGCAGCACCATGACCGCGGCCGGCAGCGCTACCGCAAGCTCGTCTTCCGCTACGACCGCCTGGTGGGCATGGTACTGGTCAACGCCATCGAACAGGGGGGAATCCTGCTGTCCCTGATCCAGGGCGAGATACCGGTCCGGATCCCGCGGGAGGCCCTGATGGCGCCGACGTTTAATTTCCGCCAGCTGCTGCCGGCGACGGCTTGACCCCGGCGGTGGGCCGCATCCCGCACGCTGCTGACCGCAAACGAAAGGAGGCCCCATGAAGCGCGTCGTCGTTCACCCCGAGAGGTGCGTCGGCTGCATGCAGTGCATGCTGGCCTGCGCAACCGCCCACTCCCAGAGCGAGACCCTTTTCACAGCCGTGCGCGAAAGCCCGCCGCCCCGGCCGCGGGTCCACGTGGGCGTCGGCCTTTACGGCGAGGGGTTCCCCAACCGCTGCCGGCACTGTGACCCGGCCCCCTGCCAGTTGGCGTGCCTGCCGGGCGCCATCTCGCGCGACAGCGGAACCGGCACGGTCCTGATCGACCCGGAGCGCTGCATCAACTGCGCCTCCTGCGCCATGGCATGCCCCTTCGGGGTTATCCGCTACCACCCCGAGCACCACGCGCCCCTGGGCAAGACCGTGGCCGTCAAGTGCGACAACTGTTTGGCGCGGCTTCGCCAGGGGCGGATTCCGGCCTGCACAGAAGCGTGCAAAACCGGCGCCCTGACCTTTGAAGAGGCCGCCGCGGCGCTGAAGCGCCAGACCGACGCAGTCGCCCGCAGCGTTTCGCGCGACGCCGAGAGCGCCCCGCCGGCCCCCGGATTCGCCCTGCTCACCGCCGCCCGCAAGGCCCAACTGGCCCTTAAAAACGCATGACCCCATGGAGGCCGAGATGAAACACCCATTCAGTGAAAATACCATCACCGAAGATGGTCAACTGATGCTCAGAAAGATGGCGAAAGACCAGGTCGAAACCGTCTGGGAGCGGTTCGGCGCCCAACAGCCGCAGTGCGGCTTCTGTGAAATGGGGCTGAGCTGCCGGGTCTGCAACATGGGGCCCTGCCGGGTGGACCCCTTTGGCGAAGGCCCCCAGCAGGGGGTCTGCGGCGCGGATGCCGACATTATCGTGGCCCGCAACCTCGGCCGCATGATCGCGGCGGGGGCGGCGGCGCACTCGGACCACGGCCGCGACCTGGTGGAAGTGCTGGCCGCCGTGGCCGAGGGCCAGGCACCGGGCTACGGCATCGGCGATGAGCAAAAACTGCGGCGGGTGGCCGCCGAGTTCGGCATCGCCACCCAGGAGCGGGCAACCGCGGAGATTGCCGCCGATCTGGCCCAGGCGATGCAGGAGGATTACGGCACGCGCCGCAAGTCACTCACCCTGCTGGCCCGGGCGCCCCGCAAACGCCGCGAGCTCTGGGCGCGATTGGGCATCACCCCGCGAGGCATCGACCGCGAAACCTCGGAGATGATGCACCGCACCCACATGGGGGTCGACAACGGCTGGCAGAGCCTGCTGCTGCACGGGCTGCGCAACGCGCTCTCCGACGGCTGGGGCGGCTCGATGATTGCCACCGAGGTCTCGGACATCCTCTTCGGCACCCCCAAGGTGACCCCCACCAGCGTCAACGTCGGGGTCCTGAAAGCCGACCAGGTCAACATCATCGTCCATGGGCACAACCCGGTGGTATCCGAAATGCTCTTGCAGGCCTGCCAGGCGCCGGAGCTGATCGACCTGGCGCGCGCGCGCGGCGCCCAGGGGATCAACCTGGCCGGCCTGTGCTGCACGGGCAACGAACTCCTCATGCGCCACGGCATCCCCATGGCCGGCAACCACCTGATGACCGAGCTGGTGATCGCCACCGGCGCGGTGGAGATGATGCTGGTGGACTACCAGTGCATCATGCCGGCCCTCGGGGCGATCGCCGCCTGCTACCACACCCGCATGATCAGCACCAGCGACAAGGCGCGCTTCCCGGGCATGACGCACCGCGAGTTTCACCCGGACAACGCCCGGGAACTGGCCAGGACCCTGGTGGGCGAGGCCATCGAGAACTTCAGCCGCCGCGGCGAGATCTATATCCCGGTGGCGCCGGTGGCGTCCCTGGGCGGTTTTTCGGTGGAAACCATCATCGAGGCCCTCGGGGGCTCCCCGGCCCCGCTGATCGCGGCCTTGAAAACCGGCCAGATCCGGGGGGCCGTGGGCGTGGTGGGCTGCAACAACCCCAAGATCCGGCACGACTTCGGCCACGTGACCCTCACCCGCCGGTTGATCGAAAACGATATTCTGGTGGTCGACACCGGCTGCGCCGCCATCGCCAACGCCAAGGCGGGCTTCAAGGTGGCCGAGGCGATCCGCTATGCGGGGCCCGGCCTGCGCGAAGTCTGCGGGGCGCTGGGCATCCCGCCGGTGCTGCACATGGGCAGCTGCGTCGACAATGTGCGCATCCTGGTGCTGGCCGCGGCCCTGGCCGACACCCTGGGCGTCGACATCAGCGACCTGCCGATCGCCGGCGCGGCGCCGGAGTGGTACTCCGAAAAGGCGGTCTCCATCGGCGCCTACTTCGTGGCCTCGGGGGTCACCACGGTCCTGGGCCCCATGCCCCCCATCACGGGCAGCATCAACGTGGTCAAGCTGCTCACCGACGGGCTGGCGGAACTCCTGGGCGCCACATTCGCCGTGGAGCCCGACCCCGAAAAGGCCGCCGTCCTGATCCGGCGGCATATCGAAAACCGGCGGGCCAAGCTGGGACTGCCGGCCGTCCAGGTCTAGCCCACGGCAGCGACCGAAGAGCGGAAACCGTGCGAAACCCCCGGAGGGGCTGTTTGGAGCTGCCCCAAAAGGGGTTTTTCTGCCATAAGGACGGGCAAGCCGCCGGTTACGGCGACCCGCCCCGAGATATTGACAATCATGAGGAAAATCCGATGAAACTCGCCACACCCGCCTATCACAACCGCGAAGGGGTCTGCATCCTGTCGCCGTGGGGGCTCGTCCCGATAGCGGCCGTCAACCGCCGCTGCAACTGCAACTGGCCCACCGGCATGGCCGGCCTGCTGGCAACCGGGGCCCTGGAGCGGCTGCAGGCCTGGTACTGCGCCGCGGGCCAAGGCGCGCTGGCGGCCCTGCCCCGGACGGAAATGCTGCCCGCCTCGGAGGTGCGCTGGCGGCCCCCTTACCGCCATCCCCACAAGATCTGGGGCATCGGCCTCAATTACCGCGAGCATGCCGCCGACCTGGCCGAAAGCGCGCCCCAGGGCATTCCGGCCAGTTTCATGAAGCCCGACACGGCTCTGATCGGGCACGGCGACACCATCGAAATCCCCACCGCATCCCAGCGCACCACGGCCGAAGCCGAACTCGGGATCATCATCGGCCGCAAGTGCCGCCACGTGGCGTGCGCCGACTGGCTGAAAGTGGTGGCCGGCTTCACCGCGGTGATCGACATGACGGCCGAGGACATTCTGCGCCAAAACCCCCGTTACCTGACCCTCGCCAAGAGTTTCGACACGTTTTTCAGCTTCGGTCCGGCGGTCCTGACGCCCGAAGAGATCCCGGACATCAGCCGGCTGGAGGTCGCCACGGTGCTCAACGGCCAGGTGCACGCCGCCAACTCGGTGGCCAACATGACCTTTGCGCCGGATTTTCTGGTGGCCTACCACTCGCGCATCATGACCCTGCTGCCGGGGGACATCATTTCAACCGGAACGCCGGGCGCGGCCGTGATCCGCGACGGGGATGTGGTGGAAGCCCGCATCACGGGGTTTCCGCGGCTGTCCAATCCGGTGCGCGATCTCAAATCGGGGCCGTGCCCCGAGGAGCGCTGCGATCGACGGACCGGCACCCACCCCGAGGCTGGCGACGATGGTCAACCCCCCAGGAGGTGAACATGGCTGCACCCCACGCCCTCTCCGATATTGAAGGCAAGCTGCGCGCCCTGCGCCGCCGGCGCCGCGAAATTCTGGCGCTGCCGCCCGCAAAGGCCCTCGAGGCGATCCTCGCAAGCCGGGAGGCCCTGCCCCTGGTCCATTCCCTCCCGGAGCAGGACTTCTACTTCCTGGTGCAGGACATCGGCCCCGAAGACGCCCTGCCCCTGCTCAAGATGGCCACCACCAGACAGTGGGAGTTTTTGCTGGACCGCGAAATCTGGCGCGGCGACCGCTGGGTCGACGAACCCCTGACCCGTTGGCTGGGGCTGCTCCTCCAGGCCGACCCGCAGCGGGTGGTGGACTGGGTGCTGGCTGAAAAAATCGAGGAGGTGGAATTTTACCTCTTCCGCAACATCGAATTGCGCGTGCGGGAACACGACCAGGATCCCTCGGAGCTGGGCGAGGGCTTCGAGACCCTCGACGACGTCTTCTACTTCCGGTTTCGTGAACCGCCGGCCGGAACTGAGGTTTCAGGGCACCCAAAAGAGGACCGCGAGGCCGTCATCACCCGGCTGCTGGCGCTCGTAGCGGAGCGCGACCTGAAAACCTGCAACCGCCTGCTGCTGGAAGCGGCCAGCTTGATTGCGGCCGAAGTCGAGGAGGAAGCCTACCGCCTGCGCAGCGTGCGCCTGGCCGAAAACGGTTTTCTGCCCCTGGAGGAAGCCGTGGGGATCTACCAGCCGCTAAACCCCGAGGACCTCGCAGGCTTTCGCCGCAAGGCCCCCCGATCCGCCCCGGCGGAGGCGCTGCACCTGCCGGTGCCCCTTTACAGCGCAGGGCTTCTGGGCACCGACAGTCTCTTCGAGCGCGCCCTGGGCCGCATTGCCGCCGAGGGCCACGGCGACCGCCTGCAGGAGGAATTTGCGGCCCTCTGCAACCGTCTGATCGCCGCCGATCCAACCCCCGTCCGACAGCGCGAGGAACTGCGGGCGGTGGTCCGCAAGGCCTGCGGCTACCTCAGTATCGGGCTGGAGCAGCTGGTGGCGCCCGTGCTCCGCGAGGATCGCGAAGCAGACGCCCTCGCCGCCGATGTGCTGCAGCGCCACTTGCTGGAGCCGCTTTTCAGAGTGGGCTTCGGACAGGCGGCGAGACTGAAGCGCCGAGCGCAGCGCTGGCAGCGGGAGAGTTGGTTCGGGGAGCGCGAGCTACCACTGGGGTTCTGGGGGGAAGAGGGGCTGGGGCTTCTGGGCGGACTGCTGCTCAAGCGCCCGCTTTACTTCGAGGGCTACCGCAGCGGGCGTCTGTATCGCGATTTCGCTGCCATGGCCGAGATCCACGAGACGGAGCGCGAACTGGAAACCCTGATGTGGCTGGACCAGCTGCTCTCGCTGCTGAACCCGGCGCTGCCCCGGGGCAAGCGGCGCTTTTTGACCTACAAAAACCTGCTGCTGACCCTCTGGGCCTATGAGTGGTTAGACCTGACGGCCGCCGAGAATTTCGCGCCGCTGGCGTTGGCCGACTTTAGGCGCTTTTGCGAAAGCCTCTTCGCCCCCCGCACACCGGGTGCAACCGAAGACCGCGCCCCCCGGCGCATCCCACCGGAACGCCGGACGGACTTCCTCGATTGGCTGGCGGCCGGCAGCGCGCTGCGCCCCGACGAGATTTCGGCCCGTTTGGGAAGCCGTCTGGAAGCCCTTTTCAGCGAAATCGAGCAGGAACTGGGCCCCGTGGCGCCGTCGGACCTCGACCCGCGCTTCATTCAGCTCTTCAGGGTGGCCGGCGCTGAGGAACCGTCCTGACGGCTCGCGAGAAGACGGCCCGCGTGCAAGGCGTCGCTTCAAGCTTAAACACAGCACCGCAAGCGCTTTGCCTTCAGGCCGACTTCAGAACTGCGCCTCCTCGGTGGAACCCGACACCGCCCCCACCGAGGTCTTGCCCGCGGTGATGCAGTTTATGACCTGGTCGAAATAGCCGGTTCCGACAAACTTCTGATGGGTGGTGGCCATGTAGCCGCCCTCCTTCTCGCGCGCGAATTCCTGCTGCTGGAAGCGCGAGTAGGCCAGCATGCCCTCTTCCTGGTAGCCGCGGGCCAGTTCGAA
>JAWOJK010000049.1:0-13357 GCA_046481705.1 Desulfobacterales bacterium
GCGCACCGCCTCAACGGCAGCGCCGCCAACATCGGCGCGACGGAACTCAAGGCCGCCGCCCAGGCGCTTGAAACCCAGTGCCGGGCGCAAGCCCCTGACGCAGCGGTCATCCATCGGCTGGAAAGCGCATTGCAGCAGGTGCTGGACTCCCTTCAGCGCCTCGCTGACCAGACCCGGACCGCACCCACAGAGCGGCCGACCTCACCGCCCGACCGGCAGCGGCTCCAGGCGCTGCTCACGCAGCTTGCCACGGCCCTCGAACTGGCCGACCCGGAGCAGATTGAACCCCATTTGAAAGCCCTCGGACACCACCTCGACAGCACCCGGTTTCAAAATATAGCCAACCAGATTGCCGCCTATGATTACGACGAGGCCCTGAAAACCCTCAAAGGGATTGCCCGCAATCTCGCGGACCGGCCGTAAGGGGGGAGACGCCATGGAAAAAGGTGAAAAAGTGGCGCTGCTGGCAATCGGGGTCAACCTGCTGCTGTTCGCCATCAAATATTTCTTTTCGGGGCTCTCCGGGAGTATCGCGCTGAAGGCCGATGCGTTTCATTCGCTGTCGGACGTCGTGGCGTCTTCGACGGTTTTGGGCGGGCTGGTGATCGCCAAGCGTAAGACCCGGTCATTCCCCTACGGCCTCTACAAGGTCGAAAACCTGGCCTCGGTCGGGGTGGCCCTGGCGATTCTTTACGCCGGCTACGAAATCGCGGTGGAAGCCATCCATGGGGGCGCCGTAACGCTGCAGAACGTCGGGGCGACGATGGCCAGCGTGCTGTGCGCCATGGGGGTGGCGTTTGCCTACTCGACCTATGCCGCCCGCGTGGGCCGAGAGATCAACTCGCCGAGCCTGGTCGCGGACGCCAAACACATCGGCGTCGACATCTTCGCCGGCGCAGCGGTGCTCGCCGGGCTTGCGGGCAGCCTGGCGGGCCTCGCGCTGGACCACGTCAGCGCGTTTGTCGTCGTGGCGATTATCGTCTGGTCCGGCGGCAAAATCCTCAGCGACGGCATCCGCGTGCTCCTGGACGCCTCTCTGGACTACCCCACCCTGAGCCTGGCCGAGAAACTGATTCTGGCCGAACCGCGGGTAATGGCGATC
This sequence comes from Desulfobacterales bacterium, assembly GCA_046481705.1. Taxonomy (GTDB): domain Bacteria; phylum Desulfobacterota; class Desulfobacteria; order Desulfobacterales; family JAABRJ01; genus JAABRJ01. The sequence continues at coordinate 1,103 of JAWOJK010000049.1, forward strand.
GAACGCCTCACCGGGCGCAATTCCGGCCGCTACAAATTTATCGAAGCCAATATCCTGCTGAAGGCCCACGAGCTCGACAAAGCGGCGTTTATCGCCAACCGGATCGCGGCCAGTATTTCAGGCCAGATCAAAAACGTGGACCGGGTGCTGATCCACTTCGAGCCCATCCGCAAAGAAACCCTGGTGTATGCGGTACCCCTGCAGGATGACCAAGAGCAGCGGATTTCCGATCACTTTGGCGAGGCCCCCTGTTTCGCGCTGATCACGGTCGGCATCAAGGACCCCAAACCCGTCGCCCAGGAGATCCTGGTCAACCCCTTCACCCATGTCAAACACGGCAAGGGCATCCGGGTGGCGGAATTTTTGATCCAGCACGCCGTCGACGCCGTGATCACCAGAGAGAGCTTCGCCGGCAAAGGCCCCTTCTACGTGTTCTCCAACGCGGCGGTGGACAGTTTTCAAACCCGAGCGGACACCCTGGAAAAAGCCTTGGCGGAATTGGGTTACCCCGCGACCCAAAGCGATCCGGCCCCGTAGCCGCACGTCACGTGCATGAGACCGAGGGCAGCGTTCAGGGGACCACCAGCACGATCTGCAGATCCATCACGTTGGTGCGCGTGGGGCCGGTCTTGAGCAGATCGCCGAGCCGGTCAAAAAAACGGTAGGAGTCGTTTTGTTCCAGGAACCGGGCGGCATCCAAACCGGCGGCCCGGGCGCGCGCCAGGGTTTTCCAGTCGGCAAAGGCCCCGGCGGCGTCGGTCGGCCCGTCGCTGCCGTCGGTGCCCGCGCTGAGCACCAGGATGCCGTCTTCCCCGGCGATATCCAGGGCCGCGGCCAGGGCCAGCTCCGTGTTGCGGCCCCCGCGGCCGCCGCCCGTAACCGTGACAGTGGTCTCACCGCCGCACAGAATGCAGGCCGGCAGCGGCGCCGGGTTGCCGGAGCGGCGGGCCTCGCGCGCGATGCGGCTGATGAAGCGCCCCGCCTCACGGGCTTCGCCCTCCAGCATCGAAGAGAGCACGACCGTGTTGTAGCCCAGCGCCCGGGCCTGTTTGGCCGCGGCCAGCAGCGCATCGCGGTTGCCGCCGACCAGCACGTTGCGGACTTTTTCAAATAGCGGGTCCCCCGGCTTGGGGGTTTCGGCCGCCTCGCCGCTTGCGCCGTGCTCGAAATGCCGCCGGACCGCAGACGGCACCTTCTCCAGGAGACCGTAGCGCCTCAGGATCCGCAGGCCGTCGTCGAAGGTGGTGGGGTCCGCCGCGGTGGGGCCCGAAGCGATCACGTCCAGGTCGTCGCCCACCACGTCGGAGAGCATCAGCGCCAACACCTGCGCGGGTGCGGCCGCCCGCGCCAGACCGCCGCCCTTGATGCGCGAGAGGTGTTTGCGGACGGTGTTGACCTCGTGAATCGTGGCCCCCGAGGCCAGCAGCAGCCCCGTGGCCGCCTGTTTGTCTTTCAGATCGATGCCCTCCACCGGCAGGGGCAAGAGCGCCGAGCCGCCGCCGGAGATCAGGCACAGGATCAGGTCTTCGGCGCCGGCCTGCCGGGCCAGATCGAAAATGGCGGACGCCCCTCCCCGCCCGGCATCGTCGGGCACCGGGTGGGCGGCTTCCCGGATCTGGACGCGCTTTAAGGCAACCCCATGGCCGTACTTGACCACCACCACCCCGCCCGCAATCCGAGCCCCCAAAAGCCCTTCGACGGCCCGCGCCATGAGGGCCGAGGCCTTGCCCGCACCGATGACGAGTACGCGCCCCGCCTGGGGCAGCGTCACGGCCTGATCCCCCGCCAGCAGGCGCTCGCCCTCCAGGCGAAGGACCCGCCGGATACAGGTTTCCGGGTTTACCGCCGCCAGGCCCGCCTGGAAAATGGCGTGGGCATGGGCCCGCAGCGTCTGCCGTCGCCCGCCCGCGCGCGCTTCCGTCTCCGATCTATCCTGATCATTGCCTTGCATCTGGACCTCCCGCCCGCTGTTTGCGGGCCCATTGCCCCTGCGGCGGCGGTGGGCATGTACGCCCAAGCCGTCAAAACCCGATGGCACACCCGTCCTTGCGGCGGTCGGAAGCCCCCCACAGGACGCCGTCCTGCGGGTTGCGGTAGACCAGCTGGGCCCCGCCGACCTTGTTGACCGGGGTTGGGCTGCGGTCGATGACGTGCCCCAGGCGCGCCAGCTTTTCAACGGCCGCCGGGGCGATGCCGTCCTCGCAGTAGACCGTGCGGCCCTGCAGGCGCCGAACCCGGGGCGCATCCACAGCCTCCTGGGGGTTCAGGCCGAAATCGATCAGGTTGCAGAGCAGCTGCACATGCCCCTGGGGCTGCATGTCCCCGCCCATGACCCCGAAGGCCATCAGGCAGGTTGCGCCCTTAAGGAGCAACCCCGGGATGATGGTGTGCAGCGGGCGCTTACCGGGGGCCAGGTGGTTGGGGTGCGCGGGGTCCAGAGAAAAGGCGCTGGCCCGGTTCTGAAGCGCGATCCCGGTATCGGTCACCACCATCCCGGACCCGAACGGGGTGAAAATGCTGCTGACAAAGGAGGCCGCATTGCCGTCGGCATCCATGGCGGCGAGGTAAACCGTTTCGGAGGCCTCAAAAGCAAAACCAGGCGGCGGCGGGGCCATGGCCGCATCCGCGCGGATCTCCCGGCGGCAGCGCTCGGCGTAGGCGACGGAGAGCAGGCGGTCGATCGGCACGCTTTGGAAGCGGGGATCGGTCACGAAATGGTCCCGGTTGCTGAAGGCGATCTTGACGGCCTCGATCAGCAGGTGCAGGCAGTCGGCGCTGTTGTGGCCCAGGGCGGCCAGATCGTAACCCTGGAGGATGTTGAGGATCTCCAGCGCCGTGATCCCCTGACCGTTGGGCGGCAGTTCGCAGACGGTGTAGCCGCGGTAGTCCAGCGCAATGGGGTCCACCCAGGTGGTGCTGTGGTCGGTCAAGTCGGCCAGGTCGAGAAGCCCGCCGTTTTTCGCGGAAAAGGCGGCAATCGCGCGCCCGATCTCGCCCCCGTAGAAAACCTGCGCCCCGCCGGCGGCGATCTTGCGCAGGCTGGCCGCCAGATCCGGGTTTTTGAACACCTGGCCGGGGTGCGGCGCCTGGCCCGCCGGCAGGAAGGTCCGCGCCGAACTCTCGTGGGCGGCCAGCAACGCCGTCGCCTCGCGCCACTCGCCGGCGATCACCTCGCTTACCGGCACCCCCTCTTCGGCGTAGCGGATGGCGTCCTGCAGCACATCACCCAGCGTCAGGCGGCCATAGCGTTCGAGGGCATCCGACCACGCCTTGAGCGCACCGGGGACTGTCACGGACAGCATGCCGACCTGCGGCATGCGGGTGTGGCCGCCGGCCCGCATGCCTTCCAGGGTGGCCTTGCGCGGCGCACGCCCGCTGCCGTTCATGCCCACCACCCGCCGGCCGTGGTCGAAGGCAAAAAGCGCGAAGCTGTCCCCGCCGATGCCCACCGAGTAGGGTTCCACCGCGCACAGGGTCGCGGCCATGGCAACGGCGGCATCCACCGCGTTGCCGCCGGCAGCCAGCACCCGGCAGCCACTCAGGCTGGCCAGGGGCTGACTGCTCGCCACCATGGCCCCGCAGGCCATGCTGACGGAGCGCTGGGCGGCGCTGGACCACTCCCTTTTTTGATTGAACCTGAATTTCATGCCACCCTCCTCAAACGCAGGCCGCCGCTCACAGCACGCTGATCAGCATGCGCGTGGCCACCAGCAGCAGCAGCACGGCAAAGACCCGTTTGAGCCTGTCCACGGGCAGGCTGTGCGCCAGGCGAACCCCCAAGGGGGCGGTCAGCACGCTGGTGACGATGATGCCCACCAGGGCCGGCAGGTAGACGTAACCCAGCGACCCGTGGGGCACATCCGCCGCCCAGCCGCCGGTGATGTAGCCGAGGGTGCCGGCCACGGCGATGGGAAAACCGATGGCCGCCGAGGTGCCGATGGCCTGGTGCAGCGGGATATTGCACCAGACCATGAAGGGCACCGAAAGCGTCCCGCCGCCGATCCCCACCAGGCTCGAGAAGACGCCGATGACGTTGCCCACGGCGAACATGCCGACCCGCCCCGGCAGCTGGCGACTGGGCTTGGGTTTTTTGCCCAGCAGCATCTGGAGGGCCACATAGTAGAGAAACACCACGAAAAACACCTTGAGAAAGCCCGTCGAAAGCTGAGCGGCGAAGCAGGCGCCCAGAAAGGTGCCCACCAATATCCCCATGACAATCCGCTGCACCACGATCCACTTCACGGCCCCGCGCCGGTGGTGCGACCAGAAACTCGAGACCGCGGTGAACATGATGCTGGCCATGGAGGTGCCCAACGCCAGGTGCATGATGATCTGGCCCGAGATTCCCTGGAGGGTCAGGCAATAGACCAGCATCGGCACGATCACCAACCCCCCGCCGATGCCCAGCAGGCCCGCCAGAACGCCGGCGACCGCACCGACTGCGGCATACATTACCAGAACTGAGACCATTGCACTGCTTCCTTTTTCTGTGGGTGTCGCAATTGTCGACGGGGCCTCAGCGGTTTTCACTTCCGTCGGCGGCCCCCGGCGCAGGCGGCGGGGTCGGGCCTCTGGAACGCTCAGGCGGCCTTGCCCAACAACGGATATCCGTTCAATTGATTGGGGCAATCACAAAAAGATCAAATTGGCCCAGCCAATAACACGCCAGCTTTGGGGGAACAAGGGGTTTCAGCGCCAGCCGCCGCTGCGCCGGATCGTAGCATGCCACGCCGCTTTGCGGCGCTTCGCGGCCGCCGTCAAATGGGGTTTACAATCCCGACGCGCCTGCGCTAAACTGCGGTTCACATCGGCCCGCGTGCCGCCCACAGCAATCCCGGGCGCTTAATCCCGCCCAAACCACGGCGCCCACCTACCGTCAGAGGAAAAATCGCATGCAGTTACAATTACACCCGCAGCCCAAGTGGCTCTCGCGCCTCGTCCCGGTGGAGGAGGTCCTGTCCCGCATCCGCCCCGGCATGTCCATTTTTCTCGGCACCGGGGTGGCGGAGCCGCGCACCCTGGTGCGCCGGCTGATGGCCTCGGAGGACAACAACCTGAAAGACCTGGAGCTGGTTCAGATCGCCAGCCATGGCAGCGACATTTCCATGGACGCGCTGCGGGCCCACAAGTGCCGGCTGAAAACCTTTTTTCCGGGGTGGGTCTCGCGCGAGGCCCTGAGCGAGGGGCTGGTGGACCTGATCCCCAGCCGCTATTCGCAGATCCGGCGGGTGATCGCATCGGGGCAGATGCCCATCGATGTCGCCTTTGTGCAGATCACGCCGCCCAACGAACTGGGCTACAGCAGCCTGGGGGCGGCGGTCGACGTGGCCCGCGAGGCCATGGCCAAGGCCGACCTGGTGGTGGGTGAAATCAACCCGCAGGCCCCGTTTACCCTGGGCGACACGATCGTCTCGGTCGAGGATTTCGACCTGCTGGTGGAGGCGGTCGACCCGCCGGTCTATTTCGAACGCTGGCCCGTGGACGCGATCATGGAGAGGGTGGCGGCCAACATCGCCGCTCTGATCGAAGACGGCGACTGTCTGACCTTTTCGATCGGGTCGCTGTTCGAAGCCCTCAGCCGCCGGCTGGACGGCAAGCGCGATCTGGGGCTGCACTCGCCCTTTTTCACCGACGCCCAGATGGACCTGGTCAAAAAAGGGATCGTCACCAACCGCCGCAAAGCGGGTTTCCATGGAAAGTCGCTGACCTCCTACGCAGTGGGCACGGCCGAGCTGATGCAGTGGCTGGACCGCAACCCGATCGTCGAGTTTCAGTGCATCGATTCGGTCTGCGATCCGGTCCAGATCGGCCGCAACCCGCACTTTTTCGGGATTTTTCACGTCCGCAAGGTGGACCTCTCCGGCCTGATCGCCTTACATGAGGGAAGCACACGGGTGGCGGTCGGCCCGGGCGAGACCATCGATTTTGTGGTGGGCGCCGAGATCTCTCCCGGCGGCCGTTCGGTTTGCGGCCTTCCCAGCCGCAACCGCGAAGGCCAGCCCAACATTCTGCTGTCGATCAAGGACTACCCCAGCCAGCTCAACCTGCGCGAATCGGTCAACATGGTCGCCACCGAGTACGGCGTTGCCCCACTGAAGTGGCGCAGCCTGCGCGAGCGGGCCCAGGCCCTGATCGAAATCGCCCACCCTGACGACCGCGAACAGCTCTTCCGGGAGGCCAAGGCGGCCAAGATCCTCTACCAGGACCAGATTTTCTTGAAAGAAAGCGCGCACCTCTACCCGGCCGAAATCGCCGTGCGGCACACCTTCAAGGACGGTCTGGAGGTCCGCTTCCGGGCAATCAAGCCTTCGGACGAGGGGGAAATGCGGCGCCTGTTTTACCGCTTTTCCGAAAGGGCCGTTTACTACCGGTATTTCGCACCGGTCAAAAGCATGCCCCACGCCAGAATGCAGGCCTATGTGAACGTGGACTACCGCAAAATCCTGTCCATCGTCGGGCTGATGGGCGACCCCGAAGAAGAGCAGATCATCGCCGAGGGCCGTTTCATCCAAGAGCCGTCCACCAACTTTGCCGAGGTCGCGTTCGTGGTCGACGAGCGCTTCCAGGGCTATGGCATCGCTACTTTTCTCTACCGGATGCTCCTGCGGCTGGCACGGGAGCGCGGCATCCGCGGGTTCACAGCCGAAATCCTGGCCTCCAACAAGGCCATGCTGAGAATCATGGAAAAAGAAAGCCGCACCATGGAGGCCAGATTGTTCCAGGGGGTTTACGCCCTGAAAGCGCCGTTTGACGATGAAGCGGCGCCAACCTGACGCCCCACGGGGCAAAAGCTAATGCCTTGGGGCCCCATCAGGAAAAGCGCCGTGTTCCCCCCCACAGTCGACGGCGACGGCCCCGGCAACGTCCTTTTTTGCGCATCGGCGGTCAAGCTTCCGGGCCAAGATCCCGATATAAATTACATTATCCCCATCACAAATGGGCGACGTGTTCGACTTGCGCGACAAGCGGGGTGTTCCACCCACGGGCGCGGCCCATCGATTCCCCGGAGGATAGACTGGTGCGCGTGAAATTGAAAAAACCGCTGTTATGGATTTGCCTGGGTCTGCTGCTGTTGAGCGGCTGCAAGAATTCGATGATGAGCCAAGCGGATGGCAGGAGTACTGAACGCCCCGGTGCCGCCGCCTGCTGGGAGGAGGCCGACCGGCTCTACGACGCGGGCCAGCAGCCGGCGGCGCTGGCCCTTTACCTCCGGTGCGCCGACGACGGCCACGCCGAGGCCCAGTACATCGCCGGCCATATGCTGCTCTTCGGCGACGGCGTACCCAGCGACCGCAGCGAAGGCCTGGCCTGGCTGGAAAATTCCGCTGACCAGGGCCACCTGGAGGCCCTGCGGGCGCTGGGCACATACTGCTACAGCGGCGATTTCGGCGTTGCCCAGGACCCCGCCCGCAGCCGGGCCCTGTTCGAACAGGCGGCCGCCCAGGAGGACGGTTTTGCGATGATGATGTTGGGCTATCTCCATCAGACAGGATCCGGGGGGGACCGCAACCCGGAGCTGGCGGCCTTCTGGTACCGCAAGGCATCGGAGGCCGGCTTTGCGGTGCCGCCCGTCCTGATGGACGCCACGATCCAGGCCGATGCCAAACCACGCCCTTAAGCCGGCCGGCCGGTAGGCCGGGCAGGCACAAGGCCTGCCCCTACGGCACCTCCGTATTGAACACCCGTAGGGGTAACCCTTGTGGTTGCCCTATTCGCATTCGCCCTGTGGGCGGGTTTGGAATCACAAATCCAAACGATCCCGTGCAGATGATTCGGCATGACGACCAACGCGTCGATTTCTACCGCTGGGAACCGATCGGCCAGCGCCTCCCACTCCGCAACCACCATTTGCCCGGCGTCGTTCCAGCACATGGCGCCGTCCTCAGTCACCACGCCGAAAAGGCAGGCCCGATCCTGGGTGCACACGGTCACGAAACAGGCCCCGGTTTGGGAATAATCATATCCCGCCAGGCGAACCAAACGGCGATGGCGCCCCGCCTGCCGGCGCTCACCGCGGCCAACCCCCATCAGCCGTCGGCCTGCACAGCGTCGTCAAATGTTTTCGTCAGCCGCCGGTGGGTGAAGGGTTTGGCGCCCGGGCCGCTGTAGTCGGCCACGATCTGGCCGGCGCCCATCAGCCGCCACTTGTAGATCACCAGGCCCTCCAGCCCCACCGGGCCGCGGGCGTGGATCTTGCTTGTGCTGATGCCCACCTCGGCCCCCAGTCCGAAGCGAAAACCGTCGGAAAACCGGCTGCTGCAATTCCAGAAGACGTCCGCCGCATCCACATAGTCCATGAAGCGCAGCGCCCGCGCGCGATCCGCAGTGACGATCACATCGGTGTGGCCCGAGCCGTAGCGGTTGATGTGGGCCACGGCCGCATCCAGATCGTCCACCACCTTGACCGACACGATCAGGTCGAGGTATTCGGTGCGCCAGTCCTGCGCGACGGCGGCTGCCACGTCGATCAGCGCGCAGGTGCGCTCGCAGCCGCGGATCGCGACGCCCCGTTCTTCCAGGGCGGCTTTGAGCTTGGGCAGCGCCTCGGCCGCCACCGCCCGGTGCACCAGAATCGTTTCGGCGGCATTGCAGACCGCGACGTACTGGGTTTTGCTGTCCAGCGCGATGCGCACGGCCATCTCGAGGTCGGCGCGGCGATCGATGTAGACGTGGCAGATGCCGTCGGCGTGCCCCAGAACCGGGATGTGGGTGTTGTCCATGATGTGGCGGACAAATTCGTTGCTGCCCCGCGGGATGACAAGATCGATATCCTCGTCCAGCCCCAGGATGGCCGCGACATCCGCGCGGGTCTCGAGCAACGCCAGCCACCCCGCGGGGATGTCGGCGGCGATGCTGGCGGTGGTGATCGTTTCGGCCAGGACGCGGTTGGTCGCCGCCGCCTCGCGGCCGCCCTTGAGCAGGACGGCGTTGCCGCTCTTCAGGCACAGGCAGGAGATCTGCACGAGGGCGTCGGGCCGCGACTCGAAGATCACGCCGATCACCCCGATGGGGCAGCTGACCTTGTAGAGCTCGAGCCCCTCGTCCAGTTCGGTGGCGCTGAGGGTCGCCCCCACCGGATCGGGCAGCGCGACCAGACTGTTGAGGCCCTCGACGGCCTCCTTGATTTTGGCCTCGTCAAAGCGCAGGCGTTTTAAGAGCGGTGCGGCCAGTTTTTCCTTCTCGGCGCGCGCCAGATCGACGCGGTTGGCTGCCACGATGTCGGCCCGGCGCGTTTCCAGCGCCCGCGCGATTGCGGTCAAGGCCCGGTTTTTGGCGTCGCTTTTGACGGCGGCCAGCTGCAGGCAGGCCTGCTTGGCCTGCCGGGCGGTAGCTTTGATCTCCATAGCGTCCTCGATTTTTATGCGGCAAAAGGGGATCCGGCAGTTTCTGCGGTGGCTGCCGCGAAAGCCGGGGCCGTTTCAGTTTCTTTTTTTTATTATGCGTCGCAGGCTGCGCCGTCAAGGGGTTTGCAGGCCCGCGGTCCTTCAATGGCGCATTTCATCGCCATCCCCCTGAACAAAGGGGCTGACTTCAGCCTACTCATGCCGCAAGGCCTCGATCGGGTCCAGGCGCGCGGCCTTGCGGGCCGGGAAAAAGCCGAAGACCACCCCCACGGCTCCGGAAAAAACAAAGGCCGCCGCGACGATCCCGGGGTTGAACACGAAGGGCATCGCCATCGCGCGGGCGCCCAACCAGGCTGCCGCGAGCCCCAGCGCAATCCCCACCACCCCGCCGAAAACCGCCAGCACCACCGCCTCCACCAGAAACTGGAGCAACACCTCGCGCTCCAGCGCACCGATGGCCAGCCGAGTGCCGATCTCGCGGGTGCGCTCGGTGACCGAGACCAGCATGATGTTCATGATCCCGATTCCCCCCACCAGCAGGCTCACGGCAGCCACGGCCGCCAGCAGGGTGGTCAGCACCCGCGTGGTGCCGGTCAGGGTGGTGACGATCTCCTTCATGTCGCGGATATGGAAATCATCCTCCGCACCGATCTTGATGCGGCGCCGTTCGCGCATCAGGTTTTCGGTGTCGGCCTGGACCTTTTCGGTGGGTACACCGTCCATGGCCGCAAGGTAGATGATGGCGACATCGGTTTTGCCGGTGAAACGCCGCTGCAAGGTCTTCAGGGGGATCAGGACCATATCGTCCTGGTCGGTGCCAAAGCTCGACTGCCCCTTGGCTTCCAGCACCCCGATGACTTCAAAGGAAATCTTTGCCAGGCGGATGGTTGCGCCGAGGGGATCCTCGCCGCCAAAGAGCTGTTTTTCGACTGTGGCGCCCAGCAGGCAGACCGCCTTTCCGGCCCGCAGCTCGCCGTCGTTGAACATCCGCCCGGCGGCCACGGCCCAGTCGCGAACGACAAGGAATTCATTGGTGCTGCCGGTCACGGTGGTGAACCAGTTGACATTGCGGAAGATCGCTTGACGGGTGTAGGAGGCCGCCGGGGCCACGGCCTTGAGCCCGAAGACATCGCGTTCGATGGCCGCCGCGTCGGCCGCCTTGAAAGGTTTGGCGCTCGTACGCGCGCCGCCCGGTGTGCGAAACCCCTGACCGGGGCGAACCTGGAGCATGTTGCTGCCCAGCTTGGCTATATCGCTGGTGACCTGGGCCGTGGCCCCGCCGCCCAGGGTCACCATGGTGATGACGGCTGCCACCCCGATCACGATACCCAGCACCGTCAGGGAGGAGCGCAGCCCGTTGCGCAGGATTTCGCGCTGGGCCAGGCGGTAGGTTTCCCAGAGCATCGCAGGTCCCCTTTCTATTCGCAGCCGCTGGTGATGCGGCCATCCAGGAAGTGAATCCGGCGGCGGGCGAAAGCCGCCATGTCGTGCTCGTGGGTCACCATGATGATGGTGATACCGCGTTCGCGGTTGAACGCGGCGAGCAGGTTCATGATTTCCTGGCTGCGCGCCGAGTCCAGGTTCCCGGTCGGTTCATCGGCCAACAGGACCTCGGGCTCGCTGACAATCGCGCGCGCAATGGCCACACGCTGCTGCTGTCCGCCGGAAAGCTCGCCGGGGGTGTGGGTCTCCCAGCCTTCCAGGCCCACCGCGGCCAGCGCCGCGCGGGCCTGGGTCTGCCGCTGACGCGCGGGCAGCCCGCGGTAGATCAGGGGCAGCTCCACGTTTTCAAGGGCGGAGGTCCGGTTGAGGAGGTTGAAGCCCTGAAAAACAAACCCCAAATAGTGGCGCCGCAGCAGCGCCCGCTGATCCCGGCTGAGGCCCCCGACATTCACGCCCTCGAAGCGGTAGACACCGCTGGTGGGGGTGTCCAGGCATCCCAGGATATTCATGCAGGTGGACTTGCCGGAACCGCTGGCCCCCATCACCGCCACGAACTCGCCGCGCTGGATGCTGAGATCGATGCCGTCCAGGGCGCGCATGGCGGCCTGGCCCCGCCCGTAGACCTTGGTCACCGCCTGGAGTTCGATCAGGACCGGCGGGGTTTCGCTGCTGGCTGCGGCCGCGTTCATTTGACCCCACTGACCGTGCCGACCACCAGCACCGCACCAGGCGCCAGGTCGCCGCCGCTAACCGCGGTGAAAACGCCGTCGGTAGCACCGACTGTCACGACCGTCGGCACCGGTTGACCATCCTTGAGAACCCAGATTCGCTGCCGTTTCCCGTCGCCTTTGGCCTCGGCCTCGGGGCGGACGCCCCGGCGTGGCGGGCGGGGTATCAGCACCTCGTAGAGCCCCCGCCCGGCGTCCCTTTCTTTCGGCTGTGGCGGCGTGAAACGCAGGGCGGCATTGGGCGCCAGCAGGACATTTTCGATTTTTTGGACGGTGATGTCCGCCGTGGCGGTCATCCCCGGCCGGAGGGCCAGATCCGGGTTGTCGACCTGGAGCACCGCCTTGTAGGTAACCACCCCGTCGGTGGTTTGCGAGCCGTAGCGCACCTGGGTGATCACGGCCTGGAAGGTCCGCTCGGGGTAGGCGTCGACGGTGAAGGTGGCGGCCTGCCCCTCCTGTACCAGCCCCACGTCGGCCTCGTCCACATCCACCAGCAATTCCATCTCGGCAAGGTCCTCGGCCAGGGTGAAGAGCACCGGCGCCTGCAGGGAGGCCGCCACGGTCTGGCCGGGGTCGACGCTGCGGGTGAGAACGATGCCGTCGACCGGCGAGTAGATGACGGTCTTCGCCAGATCGGTTTCATCTGCAATCAGGGTGGCCTCGGCTTGCTGAATCGCGGCCTTGGCGATGGCCTCCTCCGCGCGGGCCCGCTCGAGTTCGGCTTCGGCGCTCTCCAGTTC
>JAWOJK010000021.1:0-4369 GCA_046481705.1 Desulfobacterales bacterium
GGTGATGATGTAGAAGGTCCCGTCGTCGGTGATGGTCAGGTCATCGGTCGAGTCCGTGGTGGCGTCGGTGATGACGAGATTCCCATCGACGTCGATGTCCGCCGTGGTGTCCGGATGGACGGTCAGGACCACATCGTTGCCGTCCCCGCCCAAGTAGGTGATGGAGAAAAGCACGCCGTCCTGCACGAAGAACGCGCCTTCGGCCAGGCCGTTGAAGGTGCCGCTCACAGGGCCCGCGCTGCTCTTGTTGATGCTCCAAAACGACATCCGGATCGCCCGGACACGCAAGACCGGCAGCAAAACGGCGCCGGCATTTGAAGCACGGCATGCCGGCGCCATTTCGACGGTTCTGTGAAAAGCGGGTCACACCCGCAGCGCTATGAGCAAGTCTGAAAGAAGCTGCAGCGGAACCGCCCGGTCTTGTTTTTTTCAGTTCCCTTAAGCCTGTTTATTCCCAGTGAATGCATTCCACCGGACAGGTTTCGATGGCTTCATCGATGCACTCCTCGGAGCCCCCCTCGGGCATGATAACGTGCGCCTTTTCAGCGTCCTCATCAAAACCGAACACCTCCGGACAAAGTTCAACACAGCTTTCGCACCCGATACATTCTTCCGTGTCGATATAGACTTTCTTACCCATCTTGACTTCCCTCCTGCGATAAAAGCGGTTATTACTTGGTTGAAAATACCCAAACCGAACTGCCGTGGATCGTCGACAAGGGCAACTCGCCCCGGCTGATCAGACTGTCCAGGCGCCTTGATGTGGCAGCCCGGGATCTTCACTACGCAATATCTTTTTCGCCTTCGCCGCCGAAATAGCGCATGAACTGAACCCGCTCGTAGACCGCGGGATTGGCCGCCGCATCCTGGCTCATCTTGCCTCGAAAATCCGCGATCTTTTCGAAACTGTGGGCTTGCATCCAGCTTTTAAGGCTGTCGGTCAAGGTCTTGATATGCTCCGGGCCTTTGCGGTACAGGCTGGATACCGTCTGAACCGCCGTGGCGCCGGCCAGGAGCTGTTTGACGACCGCCGCGCCGTCATGAACGCCGGTGGAGGCGGCCAGGTCGCAATCGACTTTTTGGGCCATGATGGCGATCCAGCGCAGCGAAATCGCCAACTCGGCCGGGGTGCTGAATACAAATGAGGGTTTGATTGTCAAATTTTCAATGTCGATGTCCGGGCTGAAGAAGCGATTGAACAGCACCAGGCCGGCAACACCCGAGCGGGACAGTTTTTGGATCATCGGCCCGAGGTTCGAAAAGTAGTAACTGATTTTGAGGGCCACCGGGACTGAGACGGACTTCAGAATCCTGTCGATGACCGAAAAGTAGGCGCTTTCCTGCTCTTGGCTGGATCGGGTAAAATCCGACGGCAGGAAAAACATGTTCAATTCGATGGCATCGGCGCCGGCTTGCTCGATCCGCCGGGCAAACGCGGTCCACTCATGGGAGTAGACGCAGTTGATGCTGGCGATCACCGGAATCGAAACTCTTTTTTTGGACTCCTGTATCAGGCTGATATAGTGGTCCAACTTCTTCCCTTTTAGATGGAAATCATAGTAGTCGAACTGATCCAGATTGACGCCGGCCGCTTCGGCTTCCTTCAATATATCCTCAAGCTCGAAGGCGATTTCCTCCTCGAAAATCGATTTTAAGACAACCGCACCGGCACCGTTGCTTGCGAGTTTTTCAACTTTTTCAACCGAATTGGTCAAACCCGAACTGCCGGCAATAATGGGGCTGTCGAGCTTCAGGCCTAAATAAGTGGTCGTCAAATCCATTTTTTCGGTCCTTGAATCTTGAGGTTTTTATCACTGGACTTTTAGCGGTCCATCAATAATTTCTCTGAGGTCCCGAGGGCGGGCGCCAGCCATCGGTAAGATCATGAATTTGCCGCGGATTTCCTCGCCATTGGGGGCGAATTTGCGCACCACCTGGATGACACCAGGCGCCATCCGCTTGGCGACGCCGAAGGCCGGCACGTAAAGCCGGCGGTTGAGGGCAGGCCCCTGAAACGTGGGATTTCGATTCATCCCGGCATCAAAGAGATGGCACGCCCGTTGTGTGGCCTTTGATTTAGCCATAACCGAGATTGCCTGAAAAATAAACCACTAAAAACGCCGACCGCTCTGCCCCGAGGGCTCAATTTTCCGCACGCGAGAATTTTGAAATCGGGAGGTGCGGACCCAGACATGGCTCTTCCGCCGGGTGCCATCGTTGCCGGACGAAAGCGCCTTGCCCGGCTTCCGCAACCAGGCCAAAACCTGCCGGAAGCAGCGATCGATTTTTTTTTCAGGTCACCCAGGGCGCAGCGGCACCCTTCCGGGCGGAAATGGCGGCATCGGGCGTGAATTTTTCTGTTGACAAACCCCAGCCTATCCGTAAAATTCCATTTAGTGAATATTTTGGAGGGTTATGCGACACTTCATCAAAGTCATGAAAGCCCTGTCCGATCCCAATCGGGTCAAGATGGTCAAACTCCTTCAGCGGCGCGTGCTGTGCGTTTGCGAAATACAGGCGGCGCTCGGGCTTGCCCAGTCGACGGCCAGCAAACACCTTAAAATCCTCGAGGAAGCCGGATTGGTGCGCTTCACCAAGGACGGCCTGTGGGTAAACTACCAGTTGGCCGACGGTGCCCAAAACCCCTATGTCGCCACCATCTTGGGGAACCTTCGGCACTGGCTCGAGGAAGACCCCGAAGTGGCGGCGATGTTTGCCCGGCTGCCCGAAATCCGGCGTGAAACCATCTGCGGCGGCTGATTTTTTTGGGACCCAATATATCGCTATATTTTCATGTTTTAATTTATAAGTACCCCCAACAGCGACCACCGCGTGGAGCGCCCGTTACGGTCAATGAAAGCGGGATTAAGCGGTTCGTTGGGTGCCCGACAGCCTGTGGGAGACCCTTTTGTCAGGCTCAGACCGATAGCGCCATTGCGCGCGCAGGCATTCTGGAGGCCGTACCCCGCCTCGTCCCCCCATACCCCGAAAAGATAAGGAGACTATCCCATGGACATAAAAGTACTGGGACCCGGCTGCCCCAAGTGCCAGCAGACCGAGAAAATCGTGAAGGAAGCCGTGGCCGAGGCAGGTGTGGCCGCCACGGTCGAAAAGGTGACGGACCTCATGAAAATCGCCGGCTACGGGGTGTTCGGCACGCCGGCGGTGGTGGTCGACGGCGAGGTCAAATGCGTGGGCAAAATTCCCACCAAAGACGATGTCAAAGCTTGGCTGGCCCCATAACGACAGGGGCGCAACAGAGCGGGCAGACCGACCTCATCAGGCGGCGCCAGGCCGCCGTGGGCAACAGCCTCCCTGGTCCTTCCGGCATGCGCTAAAGTGTCGCGCAGCGCACGCCTTCTCACGCCCCGCTTGCGCTTGACCAGACCGTTCTTGGGGCCACCCGCAAGTGAGCCCCAAGCACCGCGCCCAGCCTCCCATCCCAACTCCCTTACCGGCGCGGTATTTCCGGCTGCGACCGCTCAACTCGCCAGAGCGATCGTGAGCGCCCCGGGGAAGAGGTTGCCGGGGTCGTATTGCGCTTTGACTTCACGCAAGCGTTTCAGGTTGGGGCCGTACGCCCCTCGCAGCAGGCGCTCCTGGTCTTCGAAAAAACCCGGGAAGTTGAGATAATCGCCGCCTCGGGTAAAAGGTTTCATATCCTCGAAGACGGTCCGTGCCCACGCGATGTTCGCATCCGTATCCGCACGGTTTTGCCAATTGGCTTCGATTCCGATCAGATAGGGGGCATCCCGCTTGTAAAACGGGGTTTCGCTTGGTTTGACCCGCCCCATGGCACGGCCCAGGGTCCAGACATCGATGGAAGACAGGTGCGACGGGCGTGCGGCGGTGTGGTTGGAGAGCACCTGGATGACCTCATCGTCCAAACGATCCAGATAGATCGACTTCCAGTAGTAAAATGCCCCATCCGGGTAGTCGGCATCCAGAAATTTCTGCATGTCGGTCCAGCGCATGGGCCCGCTCAGGTCCGCGACGGCGCCCCCGATGCGGCGCAGCGGGGCGGTGACCTCCTCGCCGCGGTCAAAAGGGCCGGTGTAGCAGCTCAGCAGAATCACTACCGGCGCCGCGTGCCATCGCTGCGGGACCTCAGGCACTTCGGGGGCGCTCCAGAAAACCCCCAGCGCCATGAGCTCATCGGGTGCCCGGGCCATGTAATCGTGAAAGATGGACATCACCTCGGGGGCGCGCTCCAGCGGATAGATCGGGGCGGACATCCAGACCTGCGGACCGACCGGGTGAAGTTGGAACTCGAATGACGTCACCACCCCGAAATTGCCGCCACCGCCTCTGGCGGCCCAGAAAAGATCGGCATTCTGATGGTGGTCGGCTTTTTTGAGTTGACCGTCGG
>JAWOJK010000112.1:0-10523 GCA_046481705.1 Desulfobacterales bacterium
GTTTATCGTTCGCGATCAAAAAGCTGTGGGGAAATCCGGATAGAGCCAAAAAAATGGCTAAAATAATATGCGTTATTGCAGGGCTTCTGATTTTGTGGCTATATCCGACATTCCCCACAGTAGAATTCAAGGATGAGGCCATTTCATAAGCGTGTGTGGCTTGTTTCATAAGCTGCGAAGTCTGCTGGGAATCTGCGCAAGGATATCGAGGTCGCCGACGGTTAAGTAAATTAGATCGGCGAAGCTCTTGAGTGAACGGAATCCTGAAGCGCGATTCTTCACGATCTTGATAATTCGATTAAGCCCTTCGCCGACTGCATTGGTGACCGGTCTTTCTATGAAGGCCAGGATGTTTTCCTGATGATGCTTGAGGGTCCCCACAAATTTTCGCAGGGAGGGGATTCGGCTCCTCAGCGCGGTCGTCATCCAGTGTTTCAGAAACTGCCGTGCCGAGCCGAGGTATTTGTAATTCCAGAAGTGCTCGAACTCGTCCTTGAGTACCCATGCGCGGTGGATCCGGCGATTGGAGACGCGGAGTTTGTGGAGCATCCGCGTATGCCCCTTGGTGCGATTGCGGGAGTGCATTCCGAGCAACCAGCGCAGGCCTTTGATGGCCTTGCGTTCGTCGCCTTGGAGTTTGTGCCACTCCTCCTTGCGCACGGCGTCGACCGCCTCGTTGAGTGCCTACCCGAAACCGGGGAGACGATCTGGGCCATCGACAAGAACCAGACCGGCAAGGAAGCTTACCGGCTCAGAATGCAGCGCCGCAACATAGAAACCGACCTGGTGATGTTTACCTGCCGCCAGACCACCATCTTCGACCTGCTCGAGCCGCGCAGCTTCCGCCACCTCACCAAGATCCAGGTCCTCGACGGCCGCCGCGAGGCCCTGCCGCTGCGCTACTGGTACAGCCGGATCGATACCCGCAGCTCGGTGATCGCGTCGATCTTCCTGGAGCCGGGCACCCGCATGAAGCTGACCCTCTCGGACACCGTCCTGCGCAACAAGATGCTTCTGCTGAACGCCTCCCCGCGCTATCCCGAGGGCACCGGCTTCCCGGTGGACGACTACCCGACCATTCCCCAGACGGCCTTCCACGTCGCCCGCGACATGTGGACGCTGCTCGTCCCCCGGATCGAGGCCATGGAGACCCACGGTATTCACGACGAGCGCATCCGCCAGCTCCAGGAGGAGGGTGTGGCCGCCCTGGAGCAGGCCCGAACCGACCTGGATGGCCGCATTTACGACCGCGCAGCCGCGGCCGCCTCCCGCTCCTGGGCCCTGGCGAGCCGGGTCTACAACCATGTCCAGAAGACCCAGAAGGACGTTCTCTTCGGCGTGCTGTTCTACATCGCCCTGTTCGTCCCCTTTGCCTTCTGCATGGAGCGGCTGCTGTTCTCGTATGCCAACATCCACAAGCGGATCGTGGCCTTCGTGGCGATCCTGGCGGTCCTGATCACCATCATTTTTCAGGTCCACCCGGCCTTTCAGCTGGCCTACAGCCCGCTGGTGGTGATTCTGGCCTTCTTCATCATGGGGCTTTCCCTGGTGGTGACCCTGATCATCTTCTTCCGCTTCGAAAACGAGATGGTTCGCCTCCAGAAGCGCGCCAGCCGCCTTCCGGCCGGGGAGATCAGCCGCTGGAAAGCCTTTGTGGCCGCTTTTTTCCTGGGGGTCAACAACCTTCGCCGACGGCGGCTGCGAACCGTGCTGACCTGCCTGACCCTGATCATCCTGACCTTCACCATCATGAGTTTCACCTCGGTCAAGACCAACCGCCAACACACCCGCATGCTCTACCAGGATCGCGCCCTCTACCCGGGCATCCTGATGAAAAACGTCAACTGGCAGGACCTGCCGCCCGAGGCCCTGGGGGTCATCGCCAACCAGTTTCAAAACAGCGGCCTGGTGGCGCCGCGGGTCTGGCTGGAAGATGCCGACCGCACGCGGTCCACGCGAATTCCTTTGCGCTACGGGGACAAGCGCTACGAGGCACAGGGGATGATCGGGCTTGCCAGCACCGAGCCGGCGCTGACGGGCCTGGACGAGGCGCTGGTCGGCGGGCGCTGGTTCCGCCAGGACGAGGAAAAAGCCGTCCTGATCTCGGAGCGCATGGCCCAGGAACTGGGAATTGGGACGAGCCCCCCGGCCGGCACCCGGGTGCTGCTCTGGGGGCTGCCCTTCGAGGTCACCGGCGTTTTCTCCGGCGAGCGCTTCCAAGGACGCCCCGACCTGGACGGTGAGATCCTGACCCCGGTCACCTTTCCCAGCGACATCGCCCTGGAGATGACCGAGGTGGAGATGGACGCGCTGGAGTCCGGCGACGAGGTCCGCGAGCTGCAGGGGGCCTACCAGCACATCCCCGCCGACCTGACCGTGATCGTGCCCGCCGGCACCCTCCTGGCCCTCGGCGGCCGCCTGAAAGCCGCCGCCCTGCGCCCCGCCGCCTCCGAGGACCTGCCGACGCTGGCCGCCCAGCTGGCCGATCGCTTCGGGCTGACGCTCTTCAGCGGGGAGCCGGACGGCACTTTCATGTACCACGCCAGCGAAACGATCCGCTACAGCGGGGTGCCCAACATCCTGATCCCGCTGGTGATCTCGGTTTTCATCGTCCTCAACACGATGATCGGCAGCGTGTACGAACGCAAGCGCGAAATCGGGATCTACACCTCGGTGGGGCTGGCGCCCTCCCACGTGGGGTTTCTGTTCGTCGCCGAGGCCATGGCCTTCGCCGTGCTGAGCGTCGTGCTGGGCTACCTGCTCGCCCAGAGCTCCGCCAAGCTCTTTGCCGGAACGGCCCTGTGGGCCGGCATCACGGTGAACTACTCCTCGCTGGCGGGGGTCGCCGCGATGCTGCTGGTGATCCTGGTGGTGCTGGTTTCGGTCATCTACCCGGCGCGGGTGGCCGCCGAGATCGCCATCCCGGATGTCAACCGCTCCTGGCGCCTGCCGGACGCCCACAGCAACACCATCGAGATCACCCTGCCCTTCCTGATGAAGTACCAGGAACACCTCAGTATCGGCGGTTTCGTGATCGATCACTTCCGAGGCCACCAGGATGTCTCCCACGGGCTGTTCTCCAGCGGCGACATCGATTTCGGGTTTCAAGGCCACCCCACGGCCCCGCCTGGGACAACCTGCCTGTTCCTGAAAGCCAAGGTCTGGTTGGCGCCGTTTGACTTCGGCATCATGCAGACGGTCTCGGTGGAATTCTGTCCGTCGGAGGAGAAGCCGGACCTTTACGAAATCCAGCTGCGGCTGGTGCGCCAGACCGGGGAGGCCAACGTCTGGGGCCGGGTGAATCGGGTGTTTGTCAATGACCTGCGCAAGCAGCTGCTGGTCTGGCGATCGCTGCCGGCCGAGACCCAGGAATTTTACCGGCAGCGGCTGCAAACCGCCGGACCCGACGGGGATGCCGCCCTCTCCGGCAGCCACGACCACCCCGCCCCGGCCCTCTGACCGGTGCAAACAGCAACCCCAAGACGAAGGGAACCCCGGATATGGGTCTTTCATCAACCTTAGCCAGCGCGACCGGCAGATGAGCGCAGCACCCGTGACCGCCATCCCCCCGGCCGAGGAGCGCGCCCGCCCGCAGGCGGCCGTCGGCACCGCCATCCGCCCCAGAGCCGTCCTGATCGGCCTGGTGTTGGCAATGGCGATCTGCGCCCTGACCCCCTTCAACAACGTCTACCGCCAGGCCACCCCGCTGGGGGGCAGCCATTTTCCGCTGGCGCCGTTTTTCATCCTCTTCTGGCTGACGCTGCTGGTCGCCGCCGCCGGCCGGCTGGCGGGCCGCCGGGTATGGCTGAGCGGCCGGGAGCTGCTGGTCGTCTGGATCCTGATGGTCCTGGTTTCCGGCATCGCCTACACCGGGCTGGCGCGCACCTTTTTCATCAACCTGACCGCCCCGTACCATTTTGCCAACGTCGAAAACCGCTGGGAAACGGTGCTGCAGCCGCTGCTGCCAAAAGCGCTCTTCCCCCAGGACCGGGAGGCGGTGGTCACCCTCTACAACGGGTTGGTCGGCGGGCGCCAGATGGGCTGGCCGGCGGTGGTCCGCCAGATTCCCTGGCACGCCTGGGCCGTGCCGCTGGCCACCTGGGGCGGCTTCATTCTGCTGTGCTACATGGTGATGTTCTGCCTGGTGAACATCCTCAGCCGTCAGGCCCTGGCCAACGAGCGCATGAACTTCCCCCTGCTGCGGGTGCCCCAGTTGATGGAGGACGCCCTCGACGAGGGGCGCCTGGGCGGTTTTCTGACCGACCGCTTCCTGCTCTGCGGGATGCTGCTGCCGGTGGCGCTGCACCTGCTAAACGGCCTGCATTTCTACCTGCCGGCGGTACCCCAGCTGCCCACCCTGATCCTGGCCGGCCCCTATTTCCCCAGTACCGGCCTGTTTTCCGGTTTTTACAAACTGAAAATCTACATCTACCCCGCCTTTATCGGCTTCGCCTTTCTGACCTCGCGCCAGATTTCCTTTTCCTTCTGGCTTTTTTTCATCCTGGGCGGGCTGCTGGGCGGGATGCTGGGCGTCCTGGGCTACAACATCCCGGCGGCGGCGCTGGGGGTGGCCTTCGGGCCGACCCTCTCGCACCCGGAGGAGATGCAGATGCTGGGCGCCTACGGGGTCTTTTTCCTCTTCCTGATGTGGTTGGCGCGCTTTCACCTGCTGGACACCCTGCAGGAGGCCCTCTGGCTCAAAAAAGCCGCGCCGGCTGAAACCGAATGGTTCTCGACCCGCCTGGCCTTCTGGGGGGTCGTGATCGGCGGGGGCGGCATCGTGGCCTGGTGCCACCACTTCGGCATCCCGCTGACGGCTTCGCTGCTGTTTATCGGGGCGTCGTTCATGGTGCTGCTGGTGGCCAGCCGGATCATCTGCCAGGGGGGCATCGCCTACTTCACCCTCACGGCGGCCCCCATCGACGGCCTGCTGACCTTCTTTGGCCCCGGCTTCCTCGGCCATATGGGGCTGTTGATGGCGGCCGTGGTCCAGAAGGTCATGTTCGTGGACCTGCGCGAGTCGCTGATGCCGTCCCTGCTGCACGCCAGCAAAATCAGCGCCACGCTCAAAAACCGACGCCTGGTGGGGGGCGCTATCGTGATCACGCTGCTGGCCGGCATCGTCGTCTCGCTGGTGGCCATGCTGGCGCTGTGCTACAAATTCGGCGTGCGCGAGCTGCAGTTCGACTGGGCCACCCAAACCACCCTGTCGGTTTACGACAACGTTTTCGCCCTGATCGAAAGCCCCATCAGCAGCGGCCACTGGGTGGTGGTCTTTGCCCTGCTGGGGGCGGCGCTGATGCTGGTGCTGGTCGTCTGCTACCACCGCTTTTACTGGTGGCCGATCCACCCGCTGGGCTACCTGACCGCCTACAGCTCGGCCATGCGCATCCTGTGGTTCAGCTTTTTTGTGGGCTGGCTGTGCAACACCCTGTGCATGCGCTACGGCGGTGTGGTTCTTTTCAAGCGCCTGCGGCTGTTCTTCGTGGGGCTGATCCTGGGGGATTTTCTGATGGGGGGCATCTGGGCCGTGGTGGGGCTTTTCGCCGGTGCCAGCTACCTGGTGCTGCCCGACTGAAGGCAGCCGGTCGCCTTGCGGCCGTCTCGAATACCAAACGGCATTGGGAATCCGTAGGCATGTACATCGACAAAGAACTCGCCGAATACCGGGACCTGCTCAAAACGCCGACCCATTTCGAGGAAGGCTTCGACTGGAAAACCGTCGTGGGGGCGGTCTTCATCGGATTTCTGATGATGCCGGGCAGCATGTACCTGCAGCTGGTGATCGGCACGGGCATCGGCCCGGCGGCCCGCTGGGTGACGATCATCCTGTTTGCCGAGATTGCCAAGCGCTCCTACACCGAACTGAAGCAGCAGGAGATTTTTCTGCTCTACTACATGGCCGGGGCGGCGCTCTCCTCGCCCTTCCAGGGGCTGCTGTGGAGCCAGTACCTGGTCCAGTCGGATGCGGCGCGCATGCTGGGGGTGACCGAGTTCATCCCGACCTGGGTGGCGCCGGGGCCCGATTCGGTTTCGCTGGTGGAGCGCACCTTCTTCCACCGCGACTGGCTGATCCCGATCCTGCTGCTGGTCGGCTCCCAGGTGATCCAGCGCGTCGACCACTTCGGCTTGGGCTATGCCCTCTTCCGGATCACCTCGGACGTCGAAAAGCTGCCCTTTCCCATGGCGCCGGTGGGCGCCCTGGGCACCATGGCCCTGGCCGAGTCCACCGAGGATAAACAGAAAAGCTGGAAATGGCGGGTGTTTTCCATCGGCGGGGTGATCGGCCTGGCTTTCGGCGGCATCTATGTGCTGCTGCCCACCGTATCGGGGCTGATCTTCACCGAGCCGATCCGGCTGATCCCGATCCCCTGGATCGAACTGACGCGCCACACCGAGGGCGTGCTGCCGGCGGTGGCCACCGGCCTGCAGCTGGACCTCGGGCTGATCTTCATCGGCATGGTGCTGCCCTTCTGGGCGGTCATCGGCGGGTTGGTGGGGCTGGTGATCACCGTGGTGGCCAACCCGATCCTCTACCGCCACGGGATCCTCAACCGCTGGCACCCGGGCATGGAAACCGTCGACACGGTGTTTGCCAACAACTTCGACTTTTACATGAGCTTCGGCATCGGCCTGGGCCTGGCCATCGGCTGCGTGGGCATCTGGCACGTGGCGCGCTCCTTCGGCAAAAGCGGCCCCGGCCGCCAGGGCGGTTTCAAAGCGCTTTTCCAGCCGCCGCCGGGGCGCGGCGATTTCAACTTCTGGATCTCCATCGGCATCTACGTCTTTTCGACCCTGGCCTACGTGCTGCTGTGCCGCTGGCTGGTGCCCAATTTCCCGTGGGTCTTTTTCCTGGCCTACGGCTTCGTCTACACGCCGGTGATCTCCTACATCACCGCCCGCATGGAGGGCATCGCAGGGCAGTTCGTGAACCTGCCGCTGGTGCGCGAGGCCAGCTTCATCGCCGGCGCCAAGTTTTTCGGCTACCGCGGCATCGAGATCTGGTATGCCCCGATCCCGATCCACAACTACGGCGCGACAACCGTCCACTTCCGCGAGATCGAGCTGACCGGCACCAGCATCCGGGGCATCATCAAGGCCGAGCTGGTGGTCTTCCCGGTGGTCATGGTGGCCAGCCTGCTGTTTTCGCAGTTCATCTGGCGCCTGGCACCGATCCCCTCCGGCAACTACCCCTACGCCCAGGAGCTGTGGCACCTGCAGGCGCTCAACACGCTGCTGATGCAGACCTCCACCCTGGAGGGCAATTCGCTCTTTTTCCAGGCCCTCAGGGCCAGCTACGTACTCTCGGGGTTGGGCTTCGGTCTGGTGGTGTATGCCGCCCTCTCGGTTTTGGGGCTGCCGGTGATGCTGATTTACGGCGTCGTCCGGGGTCTCGGCCAGAGCACCCCCCACGGCATGATCCTCGAGGTGGCCGGCGCTTTTCTGGGGCGCTTCCTGTTCCTGAAACGTTACGGCGCCATGTGGCGCCAGTACGCGCCGGTGCTGCTGGCCGGCTTCTCCTGCGGGATGGGGCTGACCGGCATGTTCGCCATGGGCTTTGCGCTGATCCTCAAATCGCTGGGGCGCCTGGCTTACTGAGGCCGCTTGGCGTTCAAGATGGCCGCCGTCCGTCGCAGCCCCGACGACGAACCCGACACCGGCCAACCCCCCAAGGATCCTTCCCGACCATGATCACCCAAAGATCGCTCTTCTACTGGATCCGGCACCGCCAGCGACCGCTGCAGCTGCTGATCCTGGCGCTGATTCTGGTCAGCATCGGCCTGCGGGTGCTGCCCCTGGAGCTCCAGAAGCGCATCATCAACATCGCCATCGACCTCAAGCAAGTCGATCTGCTGCTGCTCTACTGCGGGCTTTTCCTGGGGGCGGTGCTGCTGGCCTCGCTCTTCAAGTACGCCATCAACGTGCTGCAGAAATACGTGGGTCAGAAAATTTTGCTGGAAATGCGGGAGTCGCTCTACGCTCACATTCTGCAGCTGCCCCTGCAGTTCTTTCGCCGGACCCCCCAGGGAACCGTCATCAGTCTCCTGAGCGCGGAGCTCAACGCCGTCGGGCACTTCATCGGCGGCGCCCTGGCCGTTCCGGTCACCAGCCTCCTGATGCTGCTGAGCTTTGCGGCCTACATGGTCTACCTGGACCCCCTGCTGGCGCTGATCAGCCTCTCGATCTACCCCCTGGAGATCCTTCTGATCCCGATTCTGCAGCGGCGCTACAACCGCCTCAACGCCCGCCGGGTGGACGCCGTGCGCGAGATGAGCAACGTCGTCGGCGAAGCCGTCGGGGGCATCCTCGAAATCCAGGGCAATGCCAGCTTCGCTCTGGAAAAGGCCAAGTTCAGCCGCATCGCCCACCGCCTCTTCGGCCTCTTGAACCGACTCTTTATCTACAAATTCGGCACCAAAACCCTCAACAACCTCTTCCAGAATCTAGGGCCGTTCCTCCTGTTTCTGCTGGGCGGCTACCTGGTGATCCAGGGCCGCTTCACCCTCGGCGCGTTGGTGGCCTTTCTATCGGCTTACGAGAAAGTCTACGAGCCATGGAAGGAACTGATCGAATACTATCAGGACCTTCAGGATGCGCGCGTGCGCTACGAGCGGGTGATGGGCTACTTCGACGAGGCGCCCGAGTTCGCCCTCTTTCCGGTGGACCGACCGGCCCACCGCCTGAGCGGCAGCATCCAGGTCAGCGACCTCAGCCTGACGGTCCAGGAACAGATCCAACTGCTGGACGGGGTCAGCCTGGATCTGGCCCCCGGCCAGCAGCTGGCCCTGGTGGGCTTTTCCGGCAGCGGCAAGAGCACGCTGGCCATGCTGCTGGGGCAGCTCTACAGCTACCGGCGGGGCCACATCCGCATGGACGGCCATGAACTGCGGGAGCTGACCAAGCTCGACGTCAGCCGCAACATCGGGTTCGTGGCCCAGCACCCCTTTATCTTCAGCGGCACGCTGCGCGACAACCTGCTCTACGGCTGCCGCGCGCTGGCCGCCGAGACCGCAGCCGGCGGGCCGCCCCCGGCGCTGCCGGATACCCGCCGGCAGCTGGAAATGCTCGCCGCCGTGGGGCTCTCGGAGGACATCGTGCGCTTCGGCCTCAACGCCGTCCTGGACCGTGAGCGCTGCGAACCCCTGCGGGCGGATCTGCTGCGCCTGCGCAACCGGCTGCACCGCCACCTGTCGGACAACCTCGGTCAGGCGGTGGAATTTTACAACGTCAACCGGTTTCTCGAGCACCTGCGGATCTACGACAATCTTTTTTTCGGCGACGTCCACGACCCCGCCTGGGCGCTTTCCAACCTGCCGCGAAATCCCGCCTTCAATGAATTTCTGAAGGCCAACGACCTCGACGGCGCCCTGCTGGACCTGGGCCGCAAGCTGGCGGTTGAAACCGTCGCCCTGCTCGGGAAAATCGGCGACGATGCCTTTTTCTTCACCTCCAGCCCGATGGCCCCGGAAGAGTTCGACACCTACGCCCGAATCGTGGCGCGGGCCGCCAAAACCGACCCCGCCGCGCTGCCCGCGGCCGACCGGATGAACCTCTACCTCCTGGCGCTGCGCTTTATCCCCGCCCGGCACAAGCTGGCCACGATCTCCAAGCCGCTGGCGGCCGCCATCGTGGACGCCCGCCAGCGGTTCATCCAAAATGTCGCCCACCTTCAGCTGATGCGCTGCCAGCTGGCCACCGAGCACTTCATGCGCGGCGAGGACCCCGGGCCGGCCGACGAGGCCGGCGCCAACCGCGACTTTTCGATCTACTGCCCCACCGAGTACCTCTACTCGCGCAGTCTGCTGGACAACCTCGTCTTCGGCACCCTCAAAGCCGAACAGGACACCGCCCAGGCCGAGCTGCGCGAACGGGTGACCCAGGCCCTGCAGGAAAACGGGCTGCTGGACACCGTGATGGAAATCGGCCTGGATTTTGCCGTGGGCAGCCAGGGCGACCGCCTCTCCGGCGGCCAGCGCCAAAAGATCGCCATCGCCCGCGCGCTGCTCAAGGAAACACCGATTCTCATCCTGGATGAGGCCACCGCCAGTCTCGACAACACCTCCCAGGCCAGGGTCCAGCACCATATCGAGACCCGCCTCAGAGGCCGGCAGACGGTCGTGGCGGTCATCCATCGCCTGGACAGCGCCCGGGCCTACGACCGGATCCTGGTGCTGCAGGCCGGGCGGGTGGTGGAGGCCGGCACTTACGACAACCTGATCGAGCGACAGGGGCGCTTCTACGACCTTGTCAGGGGGGCGACATCCTGAAATGACTGCCGAGGCACATCAAAACCGCAGCGAACTCGCACGCAACATGGACTATCTGAGGCAGCTGAGCCCTTTTGAACGCACGCCCTTTGAAATCCTCCGGCTGTATGCTTACATTGCCCGCAGGCACCGCTTCCGTCAGGGGGAATTCATCTTTCGCCAGAACCAGCAGGCTGACCGGGCCTACCTGATCCTGACGGGCGAGGCGACGCTCTCGGTGGAAAAGTCGGGGAAGGCGATCCCGCTGCAGGTCCT
>JAWOJK010000113.1:0-3981 GCA_046481705.1 Desulfobacterales bacterium
ATGGTCGGTGGCGGCAACAGCGCCGTGACCGAGGCCCTGCACCTGCACCATATGGGGGTGGATGTCACCCTCGTACACCGCCGCGACACGCTTCGTGCCCAGCAGTATCTCGTCAAAAACCTGGAGGAGAATCAGATCCCGGTGCTCTGGAACACCGAGGTCAAGGAGATCAGGGGCAAGGACCGGGTGAAAGAGGTACTGCTGGTCGACACCCGCAGCAAGAAAACCTCAACCCTCAAGATCGACGGCGTTTTCCTGGCTATCGGCTACGAGCCGGCGGTCGACCTGGCCCACAAGGTCGGGGTGGCCCTGACCGAGGACGGCTACATTCGGCGCGACGCCAAACACCGTACCAACATCCCCGGCATCTACTCGGCAGGCGATGTGGAGGGCGGCTACAAGCAGATCGTGACCGCCGCCGGTCAGGGGTCGGAAGCCGCGCTGTCGATCTTTGAGGACATGATGCATCCTTACTGGGAGAAAGTAAAATCGCACGCTTGAACAGGCGCGGGAGTGGGTGGCAGGCTTTTTTGACAGCGCCCGCAAACGACCGTCCGCCTCGGGGGGAGCCATCCCCCCGATTTTTTTGCCCGGCGCCGTCTACACTGTCCGGGCCCATTCGTCACGGGGGGCACTGATGCCATTGACTTTCAATCCCATCCTGCTGGAAGACCAGGGGCGCTATCGGGAGCGGCTCGCCCGCTGTCCACAGGTGGTCTCAGACTACAGTTTCGTCAATCTCTGGGGCTGGGCCCTCGAATACGGATTAGAGCTGGCCTGGGATGCGGAGCTGGTCTGGATCCGGCAGCGTTTTCCGGCGCCGGTTTACTGGGCGCCCGTGGGCCCCTGGGACATCATCGACTGGCGCAGCCGGATGGCGGCGGTCGCGCTTCAGCCTTCGCCGCCGACCTTTCGGCGGGTTCCGGAACGTCTGGCGGACGCCTGGCGGGCTGTTTGGCAGGATCGCATTCAGGTCGTTGAAACCCGTTCGGACTGGGATTACCTCTACGCGGTGAAGGAACTGGTGGAGCTCCGGGGCAATCGCTTTCACAAGAAAAAAAACCTGCTCAACCAGTTTCTGAAAACCTACGATTACGTCTATGCCCCCCTCAGCCCGGAGATCGTCCGGGAGGCCCTGGACATGCAGGAAGAGTGGTGCGTCTGGCGCGACTGCGAATCATCGGAAACCCTGGCCGCCGAAAACCGCGCGATCGAACGGGTTCTAAGGGCCTGGCGGTCCCTGGAGGGGATCGTCGGCGGGGTTGTGCGGGTCGAAAAGAACATGCTGGCCTACACCATCGCCGAACCGCTGACCGAGGAGATGCTGGTCGTTCATTTTGAAAAAGGCTGTTCACAGGTCAAAGGGGTCTATCAGGCGATCAATCAGATGTTTCTCGCCCATGAAGGGGGTGGGTACGCCACGGTCAACCGCGAACAAGATTTGGGCGACGCGGGGTTGCGAAAAGCCAAGCTGTCCTATAATCCGACGGGCTACTTGAAAAAATTTGGCGTGACTTTTACCTGAGGCCGTCCATCGGGCAAAGCGACGCCTGCTAAGGGGGCAATACCGGATGCGGCCAGGGCGCCAAATAAAAAGCACTCCTCAGGAGTGCTTTTTTGTTGTGTGCGCCCGGCAGGCGGGACCCGGTACTGCGCGGGTGCCACCTGGCCTGGTCGGGGCCAGGGTCAGTCGCCCTGCTCGGCCATGAAGTCGTCGTAAAGCGTCTCCAGAAACAGCTTGTGTTTGGCCTCCTCCTGGCAGAGCATTTTGAAGATCTTTTTGTGCTCGGGGTGCTTGGCCCGGTCCTGGAGTTCGTTGTAGAGCCTCAGGGCCTGCTCCTCGCGCTTCATGGCCAACCGAAGAAGGTCGGTGTAGTGCATGCCCTTTTCATACTTCAGGTCGATCATATAATCGCTGCGCTTGATGTCCGGGATCCATTTCCAGTTGTAGCTTTCGAGCACCTCCCGGTTTTGGTCCAGGTTTTCAAGCATCTTCTGGTGCTTTTGCTCTTCGGCGGCCATGTCCAAGAGGGTTTTCTTGGATCCGGAAAAAGGTTCCTTTTGGGCACATTCGGTGTAGAAGTCGGCGGCCTCTTTTTCCTTGCCGATAGCAAAATCAACAATTTCATCATAAGTTTTAAAGTGCATGGTATCCTCCTTCGCGTTTTGGCTTTCGCCTACATTAAGTAAAAACATCCGGCTTGTCAAAGAAAATTTGTAACTTCAGCAGAGGCAATGGGGCCTAACGGGTGGCTGAGGCGTTCACCATGCGCTTCCCGCCAGGCGCTAAGGGCGCCGGGGAAACTTCGTGGCGCTTCCTGTGCGGCGGAAAACAGCCGCGGTGGGTGTGCCCGCTGTCCTGCGATACACAGGTGTTTCAAAAAGGAAAATGAGCGGTCGCCGGGGAGGTCGTTATATTCTTATCCATCTGGATTAAATAGGTTTTTTCTCAATGTATAGAAATCCGGCCAGGCCGCCAGCGGGATCCGGCGGTGTATCGGACAGGGCCATGCCGGGGCGCCCGCATCCCGTTTTTGTTTTCAGTTAGTTGAAATTACAGAGAAAAAATGATTGCTGGCGTTTTTTAGGGTTTGTGGCATGCAAATTGATCCAGCAGATGCATGGGAACGGGTCAGATGCCCATGTGCCGTTTCCTTGCATGATCCCCGATATCCGCTGTCTGGGTCGGGGGGCGGCAACCGCGCAGCGGGCGCCGCCGCTGCGGCCCAGGTTTACCTTTCAAGCGGGAGCAACTCATTGAGGCCCTGCAGCGAAAATATCCAAAAGACCTTGCGCTTGGTCGACGAGATGCTCCGTCTGGCCGATCAAGGTGACGCGGATCGTGAAGACATCGGCTGTGGCGTGCTTTACGGGGTTTTGCGCGATACGGCCTTCAAGTTGAAAAAACTGGCCGAAGAAGAGCGTAAAGCCCATATCCTGAAAGGGTGGTGGGACCCGGGCAAGGATTGGGGTTGATTTATGCTGCAGATTTGCACTAAACTATGTCCAATTCAAATCAATTAAATGATCGCGGAGTCGAGTTTTGAAATCCATCAAAGGAACCCAGACCGAGAAAAACCTGTTGACCGCTTTTGCCGGGGAGTCCCAGGCCCGCAATCGCTACCCTTATTTTGCTTCCAAAGGCCCCAGCCGATCAGTTGCAAGCCGAGCACGAAGCGGTCGGGATCGGCGCGCATCCCGTTCCAGACCTGCGGAAGGAAAGTGGTCGCGCGCTCGATCGGCCCGGCGAAGATCTTCGGAAAATATGCGACATACAGCGCGACATGTCCGGCGCTCTGTTTCTCCGGTATGCGCCGCACGAAGATGTCGATGAGATAGCTCGCAGCAGAAAAGGCGTAGAAGGAATAGCCAACCGGCGTGGTCACGCCGATCCTGGGGAGCGGAAAGGATGGCTCGCCGCCGGCAGTCTGCGGGATCAGGCGCTCCAGTTCGCCGGCGATGAAATCATAGAACTTAAACGCGAAGAGCGAGCCGAGAATCGCGATCAGCCCGAGCGTGAGGAAGGCGGTGCGCCGGCGCCCATCGGGCGTTCCCTGCATGCCGAGCCCGCAGGCATAAACGACGAGCGTGACGGCGCCGAGATAGACGAGATTGAACGGCTGCCAGATGCCGTAAAAGACGTAGCTTGCGAGCAGCAGCCAGATCCAGCGCTGCGCGATCGGTAGCCTGGCGAAGACGAGCAGGACCAGCGGCAGGAACACAAAGAATTCGAGCGAAGTGAACAGCATGTGTTCCAGCCCTCAAGCGGCTGCGTCAGCAACCCTTCGCATCGAATGCCGGAGCGCTAGTAGGAGGCGCCGCCCGCGCGCAAATCTTCGGGCACTTGTTCGATCGAGATGCCTGCATTCAGAACAAGATAGCTTGCGAGCGCCTCGCGCTCCTGCTTCGTCAGTTTGATCTCGATGTGACTCGGGTTGGTCATGGTCCCGATCCACGCTGTCTGCGTGCGGTCCTGCGTAA
>JAWOJK010000143.1:0-2512 GCA_046481705.1 Desulfobacterales bacterium
CGGCGAGCAGCACCAGCAGGCCGGCCGCGAAGAAACCGCTGGCGTTGGACAGCAGAAAGCGCAGGACAACGACCACCTTGTTCGGATCGAGAAGTTCGGGAATGGCCTGGCGCGAGCCCTCGGCACCCAGGGCCTCCATCCAGGCACCCAGCTGGTCGCTGAGCATCAGGAAGCGCTCCTGATAGGTCGGCAGGCGGTCCCGGAAACCCTCCAGTGCGCCCGTGGTCAGCAGCGCCAGCAGGCTGCCGATATCCACCAGCACGAAGATGATTACGCCCAGGGCGAGCCACTTGGGCATGCCGCGCCGCCGCATCCACTGCAGTGCCGGGGTGGCGACGATCGCGATGAAGACCGCCAGCAGGAGGGGGGTGAGAAAAGACGCGGCCATCCGTGTGACGACCAGCACCAGGGCGAGCGCCCCGGCGACGATCAGGCCGCGGGCGGGGGATGTCAAACCAGCGAAGGGGTCCGTCGCCATTGCTTAAACCTCCTCTGAACGAACTCTAGTGGATGCAGCCGGCCTATGCCATCAGGGCGGGGGCCGAAAAATTAACCCCGTCCCGACGCTTGTCGCCATCTCTATGCTTTTTCCGCCGGGTCCCATGACAGAATGTAGAAGCCGGGGGGATCCCGATTTGGCCGATCCCGGTAAATTTCTTAATGGTCACAGTGACAGGCATCTGTAAAGCACTTTTTATATCAAAACCCACCATATCCGCGCCTCACCGATCGCTCGCGCGGCTCGATTCCAGGGCTGAAAATGCCCCCATTTCAAACGACCGTTGACAATGCTTTGCATTTGAACATAATAAAGTTCAGGTTGTATTAACATCTCCCCCCGGCTGGGGGAATCCGAACCAGTCTCTCCCCCATCTGGCAGCACCCGCGTTCGCCCACTGCATGCGTTTCACCACGCACCCGGAGGAGGAACCGCTCATGGCCCCCCTCACAGCAAGCGCCGCAGGCCCCCGGACCCCACTGTCCCCCCCTGGCGAAGACCCCCGCTGGAAAAAAGTGATCCGCACCATGCGCCTCAACGGCTTCAGCGCCACGGCGCTGATCGAAACCCTGCACACGGTTCAGGAAAGCTTCGGCTACCTCGAGCCCGAGGCGCTGAGATTCGTGGCCCGTTCCCTGCGCGTGCCCCTCAGCCGGGTTTACGCCGTGGCGACCTTCTATCACTTCTTCACCCTGAAACCGCCGGGCCGGCACACCTGCGTGGTCTGCCTGGGAACGGCCTGCTTTATCGGCGGTGCGAATGCCATCCTGGACGGCATCCAAGGCGCCCTGACCATCGCCCCGGGCGAAACCACCACCGACGGCAACGTCTCGCTGCTCACCGCCCGCTGCCTGGGCGCGTGCGGCCTGGCGCCGGCAGCGGTTTTTGACGGCGCGGTGCAGGGCAACCTGACGCTGCCGGCGGTTCTGGAAAAAATAGAGGGGTGGGCCAAGCCATGATGCTCGACGAAATCAACGCGATCGCGCAGCGCCAGCGGGAAAAGGAAGAGAGCTTCCGCCACCGCATCGACGTCTGTATTGCCGCCGGCTGCCTGTCCAGCCACAGCGACGCGCTGGTCACGGCCTTCGAGGAGGAAATCGCGCGGCGCGGCCTTGAGCAAGACTGCCGGGTCAAGGGCGTCGGATGCCTGGGCCTGTGCGCCGGCGGGCCCCTGGTGGCCGTCGAACCGGCGGGGGTCCTCTACCGCGGGGTTGCCGCCGGCGATGTCGGGGAGATTCTCGAAGCGCTGCCCGGCAGCCCGCCGGCGCGCCTGCACTGCCCGCGGGAGACGCCCTTTTTCCAGCGCCAGCTCAAAATCGTTCTGGAAAACTGCGGCCGAATCGATCCGGAGAGCATCGAGGATTACATCGCCGCCAACGGCTACCAGGCGATGCACACCGCCCTGACCCGCATGAGGCCGGACGAGGTCACCCGCGAGGTGGCCCGCAGCGGCCTGCGCGGGCGCGGCGGCGCGGGGTTTCCCACCGGGCTCAAGTGGTCGACCGTCGCCAAGGCCGATAACACCCCCAAGTTCGTGGTCTGCAACGCCGACGAAGGCGACCCCGGGGCGTTCATGGACCGCAGCGTCCTGGAGAGCGACCCGCACCGCATCCTCGAGGGCATGGTCATCGCCGGCTGGGCGGTGGGCGCCACCCGCGGTTTCATCTACGTGCGCGCGGAGTACCCGCTGGCCGTCAAACGGGTCAAATCCGCGATAGCCGCGGCCGAGCGCAGCGGGCTGTTGGGCGGCAGCCTGTTTCACACCCCCTTCGGCTTCGATATCAAAGTCCGGCTGGGGGCCGGGGCCTTTGTCTGCGGCGAGGAGACCGCTCTCATCGCCTCCATCGAGGGGCGCCTCGGCCGCCCGCGCCCGCGCCCGCCCTACCCCGCCGAGTCCGGCCTGTGGGGCTGCCCGACGCTCATCAACAACGTCGAGACCTTTGCCAATATCGCGCCGATCCTGCGCAACGGCAGCGGCTGGTTTGCCGGCATCGGGACCGAAAAGAGCAAGGG
>JAWOJK010000242.1:0-5409 GCA_046481705.1 Desulfobacterales bacterium
ACTTGGGCGGCCTTGTCCTGATCGAAAAGTCCGACCACCACCGTCCCCAGCCCGAGGTCGTGCGCGGCCAGGCACAGGCTCTGGGTGGCAATCCCGAGATCGAACAGAAACCAGTCGCCGAACTTGGTGGTCGCCTGGTCCTTGTAGTAGCCCGAGGTTTTCAGGCGGGCGCAGATCGCCAGGACCACCGGCGCGGCGGCCAGCGCCTTGGTGGCGGGGTTGCCCTTGCCGATGGTTTCCTGGAGACTGACTTTGATGGCCGCATCGGTGACCACGACAATCTCCCAGCATTGGGTGTTGGCCCAGGACGGCGACCAGCGCACCGCTTCGAGAACCGCCGCCAGGGTCTCCCCGGACACGGGCCGCTCCTCGTAGCGGCGGATACTGCGCCGCTGTTGTAAAACGTCGATAAACTCCGCCATGTCTTTCCCCCTTTTCGGTTTTCGGCCTCAGCCGGCGGTCCGCTCAACGGCCCGGGCCTTGCCGGTTTGTGCGCTCTTCTGCAGAAATTCGTCTACGACCGGCTGCTGGGTGGTGATGACCATGCGCTTGATGTGCAGTTCGCTGACCACCCCCTTGAGATAGGGGGTCACCAGGCGGTGGAGATCGCCGCTGAGCGCCGCCAGCGCCTCGTTGGAGTTGACCTCGGCATAGGTGAGGGCGCTGAGGTGCAAGATGATCACTTCGCGGGCCCTGGGCGGCACTGTCACCCGCCCCTCGGTCTCGAGCACCAGCCCGATAAGGACGCACAGAAACCGGGGCGGATCCTGAGTGCCGCCGGTGCGAAGGTTCACCACAATGGGGTCCAAGTCAACCGTCACGAACTGGTTGCCTGCTCCCGGGTTTTTGACCTTGACGCGCTCCAGCGCCAGCTTGCGGCCGGCCTGATTGTCCAGCTGCAGCAGCGCATCGGTCAACGCCACGATCTCGAAGGAAAGCGGCTGATCCTTCTCCCACCCGATGGCGATCGGCGCCTCGGTGGCGGTCATCACCAGGCGCCCCTCAGGGGTTATCGCCCAGGTGCCGCTTACGGTGCCTTTCTTTTCGATGATCTTGGAGAGACTGCCTTCGATGCGCACCTGGGAGGTCCAGGTGCCGTTGGCGCGGAAGTTCAGGATGGTGTGGATATTGCGCGCCTGGGCGCGCCACGAACCCAGCAGGCGTTCGCCCACGGTGGGTTCGGGTCGGCTGCAGGCGCACAGCAGGAGCATCACGACGACAGCCGCGGCCATCCGCCCTCGGGCCGTTCGTATGACCGATGGGTTCAATTCAAGCCTTCCGCAGCCTGCAACCCGTCACGAGGTCCGCTCGCCCGGCTGTTTTTCGGGGTGGCAGTCACAGTGTTTTTCGCCGCAGTGCGGGCAGACAAAAGTGGGCGGCCGCAGCGGGGGCGCCGAGCGCCTTCGGAGCGAAAACACGACCCAAAAAAAAAGGCTGCCGCCTATCACCAGAATAACCAACGCCTCCAACATTTCCCTGTCCTCCACCCCCGGGCGGATCAACCGCCGGGGTCTGAAAAAGCCGCAGAAGCCACCGCCCGGCCACACCGCTTTAAGCAGCTGGAACACCCCTATGCGGCGGCGCGCACCAGGTCGTAAAGCGCCTCACGGATGGTGGGAAAACGAAACGCGAAGCCGGCCTGCAGCAGTTTTTCGGGCAACGCCCGCTGACTGGCCAGCAGGGTCTTGCCCAGCTCGCCCAGCACCATCCGAATCACGAATCCCGGGGCCGGCATCAGGGCGGGGCGGTTGAGCAGACGCGCCAGCTCACGGACAAGCTCACGGTTGCGAACCGGGTTGGGCGCGGTGAAATTCATCGGCCCCGCGGCGCTCTCACTGTCCAGCGCAAACGCCAGGGCGGCGGTCAGATCCCCGATGTGAATCCAGGGAAACCACTGCGTGCCGTCGCCCAGAGGCCCGCCCAGATAGGAGCGAAACGCCGGGATCATCTTTTCCAGGGCCCCGCCGTCGGCACCGAGAACGATGCCGAAGCGCGCCACGACCACCCGGCTGCCCTGGTCCGCGGCCTTGAGGGCTTCGGCTTCCCAGTCACGCCCCAGGCGGGCAAGAAAATCATGGCCCGCCGGGGCCTCTTCGGTGAGGGTGTCCTCACCGCAATCCCCATAGTAGCCGACCGCCGATGTGCTCACCAGGGTCACCGGCCGGCCCTGGGGAAGAGCCGCCACCAGGTTGCGCGTCGTGAGGATGCGGCTGTCGTAGATCTCGGCTTTGTAGCGTTCCGTCCAGAGGTGAAAAATGGTTTTGCCGGCCAGGTTGACCACGGCGTCCATTTCGCCAACCGTCTCCTGCCAGGCGCCGGGCCGGCTGGTATCCGCCGACAGGTAGCTGAAATGGGGATGCGGGATGAGCGCCGGGTTCGAACGCAGCCCCAACGCCGTGACGTGGTGTCCCTTTTCCAGGAGCAGACGGGACAGGTGCCTGCCGACAAACCCGAGGCCGCCGGTGATCAATACGTTCATATCAAAGCTCCCTTCATTTCCGGCAAGGGCCGGGTCACCCGATGTTGAAGTTGCCGGACGCGATGTAGGGCGCGTCCTCGATCTCGATGGCGTGCAGGATCGGCCGGTTGAGGCGCCCTTTGAGCTCGGCCACCACGGCCCGTTGTTTGTTGAGGCCCCTGGCAAATGCCATCACCTCGCCCATCAGTTCTTTCTGATGGCAGGCCTTGAGGATGATGTGGTGGGCTTCACAGGCCTCGGCGGTCAAGCGCTTGCCGGTGTACTGCATTTCCTCCAGCTGGTGGCGGGGAATGGCCTTTTTCAGCAGTTCGTTCATCCCAGGCAGGAAGGGAATCCCCAAATCCACCTCGGGCAGACAGAAAAATCCCCGATCGGAGCGCATGAAACGGAAATCGAACGCGCAGGCGAGAATCGCACCCCCGGCAAAGGCATGACCGGTAATGGCTGCCACGGTAAGCAGCGGATAGCTGACCAACCGTTTGAAGAGCGTGTTGAGCTGAATGAAAAAGGCCTTGGCCGCCTCGACATCCCCGCTGCGGATCACCGGAGCAAGCCACTCCAGGTCGATGCCGTTGGAAAAGATCTTTTCGTGGGCGGAACTGACCACCAGGGTGCGGGCTTCGGTGGTCCGCTCAACCGCGTCCAGGACGTCCAGAAAGGCGGTCAGGAATTCGGGGTTGAAGCGGTTTTCACCGCTGTTGAGGGTTGCCAGCGCCACCGTTTCATCCAGCGCAAAATCCACCATCGCCATGTCAGACCCTCCGCCTCGGGCTAGTTTGAAAAAATTGTAACCAATTGGATTGAAAATAAAATATCACGCCGACAGCTTTCAGTCAACAGGATAGCGGCAAATGCAAAACGGGCAATCTTCCGTGGGGAGATTGCCCGTTTTGCAGATCTGCCAGGGCGGGATCAGGCGCAGCAGGTACCCGTCGTGCCGCAGCTGGAGCAGCCGCCGCCGGCACTGAAGTCGACGGCACAGTCGACTTTGAATCCGTACTGCTGAAAATCCACCTTGATGGGTTGCACCTTCTCCATGAAATTCTTGTCGACCACGTATTTGAATCCTTGGATTTCATACACGTCATCGGTGTCTTTAGGCTCATCCAGAGCCATGGCCAGCGAGGGGCCGCCTCAGCCGCCCTCGTTGAGAAAAATCCGGATAGGTGAAACGTCTTTGCCTTTGAAGTACTCGGCGATCTGCTGTGTCGCCGATTCGGTAACCTCGACCATGAGAACCTCCTTGAAAAATTAGTGGTGACTTTGTCCAATTGGGCAGCAGGAACTTAGTCACATCAACGCGGTTTGTCAATGCAGGAACGCGCGAAGCAGCACCGTCGCGCCGATCGGGGCTGGAAGGCTCACCCCACGCCCCGGCGCGCGAGACACTCGCGGTAGACCGCCAGGTCGCCCGCGGAAAAGAGCATGAAGATCACTTTTTCGATACTGCGCTGCCGGTCGACAAAGCCCAGGGTGGTATCCACGGCGATCCGGCAGGCATCCCGAATGGGGTAGCCGTAAACCCCGCAGCTGATGGCCGGAAAGGCGATCGAATGCAGCCCGTGATCCACAGCCAGCTGCAAGCTGCTGGCGTAGCAGCCGGCCAGCAGCCGGCTGTCGCGAGGGTGCCCGCGGTAGACCGGCCCGACGGTGTGGATCACGTAGCGCGCCGGCAGGCGGTAGCCGCGGGTCAAACGGGCCTCGCCGGTGGGACAGCCGCCCAGGGTGCGGCACTCCGCCAGCAGTTCGGGCCCCGCCGCGCGATGGATGGCGCCGTCGACCCCGCCGCCGCCGAGAAGGGTTCGGTTGGCGGCGTTGACGATGGCGTCCACCGCCAGGCAGGTAATGTCACCCTGCCGGGCTTCGATTCGGTCGCTGATGTCGGCGTACATTCATGGCCTCCTGCGGGTGTTCGTACCGGAGCCCAATTAGGTTTTTTGGGTGAAGGCCCAACGAACCTATAGATCCTCCTCCAGGTCGAGCTGGAAGCGCACCGGGCCGCGGCATTTTTGGCCGCTGCAATGGTTTATGCGGCAGTCTTGGCTGGCCCCCCGGGAGCACAGCAGGTTGGGCGAGGCCTTGCCGTCATGGGTGACACAGTCGATCGGAAGGGACCAGGAGGTGGCAATCGCGCCGTGGCCTTTGGGAAATACGGTCACTTCGGCATCGATGAAATCCAGCGGGGCCAGCACGGACTCCGGGTCCACGAGGTTGTCTTTTTCCGCGTAGCAGATCAGGACCCGGATGCCCTGTTGCGCCAGCCGCTTGAAATTCAGCGGGCGGCCAAAGAGCTTGACCGGCAGGGTGCCGTCCTTTTCCACCGGGCGGGTGTAGGAGTCGAAGCTGAGTTGGGTGATCGCCACCGGCAGGTCATTGCGTTCATAGATCAGCCAATGGTTGATGGCCGCTGCGGTCTTGCTGATGGTCACCTTTTTGCCGCCCGGGCGGTCGAACATCATCAAATCGCGGTAAAGCACGAACAGCGGGGCTTCACTTTCCATGCTTTTGAGCTTGTAGACCCAGCTCATCACCGAGCCGTCGACCACCTGGTTGCCGTTGGGAAGGGTTTTGACGGCATACCCCAGATCCCGGAAGCGCGGCGGCAGGTGCGACAGGTATTCCACCAGGGACTTGCTGCGGGTTCCGTCCATGGGGGTCACGCAGGTAATCAGGGCATCCACCAGCCCATCAAGCTCGCCGGAGAGAAGGTCCAGGGTGGCGATAAACCCGCCTTGACAGAAGCCATTCAAGGTGACCTTGCGGCCGTGCCGCGCCATGAGCGTTTCGCAGAAATGGCGGGTATCCCGCGCATCGTCTTCGCCGGTCATGGTCTGCACGGCCGGGGTGCTGTCGATATCCTTCTGGATGCGGATGTAAGTGGGAATCCCCTGGTTGGCAAAGCAGTGCACATAGCTTTTGCCTTCCCCCGG
>JAWOJK010000298.1:0-5951 GCA_046481705.1 Desulfobacterales bacterium
GTCACCAAAGGGTGCTTGTGCGACTTCATATCGCGTATCCTATCAGATTGTTGCGCGATGCCGCTGATCCATAAAGGATAACGATTTCAAAGTTTTCGATGAAATAGCACTCGGGCTGGCTCCTGTCAAGTGGATCAAGAATTAGGAATAGGACCTATGTTTTTTTAACACTGATTACGCCAAGGCGGTGATAGGGTTTCAAAGACAACGGCAGTGCAATATGTTGTCGGCGGTGTTGCCCGGCCACATCTCGCAGCAGATGGGACGGCCATTGTCGTCGAGCACGGCCCCGACAACCATCTGAAAATTTCCGGGCGATGGTATTTGCTGAATCCTCTGCGGCCAAAATGCACCTCGCCGCATCCAGCGCACCCCCGGACGCAGCGACGCCGCCGTCGTGGTCGACGGCATCTGCTACGCGCTGCCCGTGCGCTTTGCCCACCTGCCCTCGGTGATCCTGAAGGCCCCGGGCTGAGACAAAAGCCAGATGACCCTGGTGGATGCCGACACCGAAGCCTTCCTGGCCCGTCTTTTGCCCGCCGATAAGCCAAAAACGCTTGCCGTTTGCGCCGCAGCATCCAACCAGACTCCGATGCCGTGGATCCACCCCATGACCCCCTGCCGGCTCTGCTGCGAAAATGGCTGGCCGATTATGCCGCCACCGGCCTACCTGCCCATGGAGGAATCCTCTCATGAACAACGCCGATATCCGCGCCCTCTATGGACTCAAGTACAACCCCTTCCTGCCGGCCGTGCCCCCTGAAGCCCTGTTCCCGCTGCCCGGGGTCGGCTTCTTTTACCGCCGCATCCAATCCTTGGCCTCAAACGGCGGCTTCGCCATGATTACCGGCGACCCCGGCCTGGGAAAAAGCAAAACCCTGCAGCTTATGGCCCACAGGCTCGAACACATCCCCGATCTGACCGTCGGGGCCACGCAACGCCCCCAGAGCACCATGGGGCGATTTTCACCGGGAGCTGGGGGAACTGTTCCATGTCGCGCTGTCTGCGGCAAACCGCTATGGCGGCTTCAAGGCCCGCAGAGCCCGATGGATCACCCACTGCCAGTCCTCTCTGCTGCGTCCCGTGCTGCTCATCGATGAGGCCCAGCTGGTCTCAGCCGATTGCCTGACGGAACTGCGCATCCTGCAAAGCGATCACTTCGACTCCCATAGCCTGTTGTTTACCATACTGTGCGGCGACGGCCGGCTGCCTGAACGCTTTCGCAGCGCCGAACTTCTGCCGCTGGGCAGCCGTATCGGCCCCCGGCTACCCTTATCGCACCTGTCTGTCGCCCGAACTGCTCCAACAATATCTGGTCTTCACCTTGGATCAGGCCGGTTGCCCGCATCTGATGACCCCGGAGCTTATCGCTACCCTGGCCGCTCACGCCGCCAGCAATTTGCGCGTGCTCAACAATATGGCCGCCGATCTGCTGCCAGCCGCAGCCCAGCAAAACCTGCCGCGCATCGAGGAAACCCTCTTTTTCTCTGCACGCCATCGGTGCCGGAGAAGTGGAAGTCGTCAAGGTGTTTGCCCGTGAAATCGGATAAAAGTCTCACACAGATTCTCACACGGAAATGACGCCGGATTTTTGGAAAACGATCAGGCACTTCGCCCATTCAGGGCCGTCTGAAAGTGCGGTGGAACGAGGCCATCGCCAGAGCGAGCATGCGGGTCTACAGCAGGTTTTGGCAACGTTCGACCCAACGTTCGAAAAGACTGGCGTCAATGCATGCAGATCCGCGCCTTTCTAAAGGCGCCCGGTCAGGTCCCCCCTACCCTGCCCAGCGCAACCCACCTCCAGCGCGACCACGTCTGGATTGATCTCGGCCAGTACCTCGGCGATGCGCCCGGGGGCAAAGCGCCGTCCCGGCCGACACAGTCATGGACATTTTAGGTCGCCACGCGCATCGCAACCTCCCGTGCCTTCAGCCGGAGCGTGGCCAGCGCTTGGCGAACAGCGCGAGACCGGTCAGCCCGAGCCCGCCGCCGCGGCGATGGCCAGGTTTTCCCAGGTCGGTTCGCTGACCGCCGCCCAAAGGGTGCCCGAGAAGAGAGTGATTGCGCTCAGGCCGGGGGTCAGCCTCAGCAAGCTGCCGACGATGATCTGCCGAAACCCCAGGTCCGATGCGCCGGCCACCCGGTTGAAGACGGCAAAAGGGGCGATCGGAACCAGCCACAAAACCGCCACCGCGATCGTACCGCGCTTCGCCAATTGCCGGCTGAGCTGACCGAGGCGCGACCGGCTGATCCGTTCGAGCGCGCTGCGGCTAATCACCCGCCCGCCGACTAACCCCAGGGCCGAACCCACCAATGCCCCGCCCAGCACATAAACGAGTCCAGCAGGTCCGGATTCACCACACGTTCCAGCATGCCACGGGCCATAACCGAGATCGGACTTTTTTCGACAAAGGGTTATGGTTGGCTCATGAGTAGTGCCTTGAAAGGGCTGGTACGATTTACCCAGAACGCTGCTCAATCTTGCTGTCGCACGTCGCATCGCAAGGTTGCCGCGAGTTTCAGCTTGCCCCTTCATCGGGCAAATGAGGGGGGGCTGTCGATGATTCTCAGTGACGAAAGATGCGACCTACCGCTGTCAACGAAATGATGGGCGATTTTCAATGCTGCTTGCTGCGCAGGAACAGTTTTTTCGATTCTGAAATCAGTATAATCACTATCGCGCCAACGGCGCAGATACCTAGTTCCCCCAGCCGCAGCGGTGTGGTGCGAAACACCGTGTTAAAAAACGGGACGTAAATAAGGATCAACTGCAGGGTCAGTGTGACGCCAATGGCCAGCAACAGCAACGGGTTGCTGAGCCAGGATTGCGCAAACAGCGATTGCGTTTGTTTGCGCACACACAGCGCATAGGCCATCTGACAGAACGTCAACATAGTGAACACCATGGTCTGCCAAGCGTTCGAACCTGTTCCGCCATCCCAGAACCAGTACCCGGTCCCCACCGAGATCAGGCCGATGATCAAGCCCATGACGAGAATCTGCCAGCCCAGGCCGCGCGCGAAAATGCCTTCCTGCGGATTGTACGGCGGCCGGTTCATCACATCGCGCTCGGCTTCTTCGAACCCCAAAGCAACGGCCGGCACCCCATCGGTCACCAGGTTGATCCACAAAATTTGAATCGGCAGCAGCGGCAGCGGCATACCCATTAGCGGGCCGGTGAGCATGACAACGATTTCACCTGCATTGCCGGTGAGGATGTATCTGACGAATTTGCGGATGTTATCGTAAATGCGGCGACCTTCTTTGACGGCGGCGACGATGGTGGCGAAATTATCATCCAGCAGGACCATATCGGAGGATTCTTTGCTGACGTCGGTACCCGTAATCCCCATGGCCACACCAATGTCCGCTGATTTCAGCGCTGGTGCATCGTTGACGCCGTCGCCCGTCATCGAGACGATCTCATGCTGTGCTTGCAGCGCGTCGATGATGACCATCTTATGCTTGGGCGAGACGCGCGCAAAGACTGAAACCTCCTTGATTCGGGCGCTGAGCTCGTCGACGGTCATCTTGTCGAGATCCTGCCCGGTCAGAACCGTATCGGAGGTCGTCAGCCCCAAATCCTTGGCGATGGCGACAGCCGTCAGGGGATGATCGCCGGTGATCATAATCGGGCGAATCCCGGCCTGCTTGCACAGTCGAACGGACTCAATGGCTTCGGGACGCACCGGATCGAGCATGCAGACCATACCCAGAAAGACCAGATCCTGCTCGTAGCGCGCCGGTTGGTCCAGCCCATCGACATCCATCAATCGATAGGCCAAACCAAGCACCCGCATGCCGTTTTTCGCCATCGCGGTGTTTTCGGCTGAAATCTCCTCTTTTCTCTTTTCGCTGAGGGGTTGAACAACGCCGTTTATCAGAATCCGGCTGCACACCTCGATCAAGCCATCGGTCGCCCCCTTGATCAACACCAGGTGATCGGCGTGCCCCTGGTGTCCCGCGGAGGGAAGAACAGGGTGCAAAGTTGTCCCCTGGGATGACGACGGCAGGGCGTGAACGGTGGACATGCGTTTACGCTCGGAGTCAAAGGGC
The DNA here is from genome assembly GCA_046481705.1 of Desulfobacterales bacterium. GTDB lineage: Bacteria > Desulfobacterota > Desulfobacteria > Desulfobacterales > JAABRJ01 > JAABRJ01. Next base: position 4,057 of record JAWOJK010000298.1, read on the forward strand.
AGTTCGCGAACACGCGGCAGCATGGCTTGCAGATCGCGTTGCACCAGTCCCGCCTGTTGAGCCGCAAGCACCAGCGCGCCTTCGGTGGGATCGCCGAGAATGCCGTTTTGCGTATTTTCGTCGACGACGGCATCGTTGCACAGCATCCCGGCCAGCAACAGCAGGCCGAGATCGGCATCATCGCCGTGTTCGTCCACTGCGTCATCAATTGAATAGCGACGATCCGGCAGCACCACGTCCGATACCGTCATTTTATTCTGCGTCAGGGTGCCGGTTTTGTCGGAACAAATCACGGTCACCCCGCCCAGGGTTTCCACGGCCGGAAGTCGCCGGATCAATGCATTTTTCTTCAACATCTGCTGTGCGCCCAGCGCCAGGGCGATGGTTACGACAGCCGGCAGGCCTTCGGGAATGGCCGCCACCGCCATGCTGATGGCGGTCATTGACATTTCCTTCAAGCCCGCTCCCCGCAGATAGATCATGCCGGCAACGATGATGATCAACACCCCGGCGGTCATGGCCAACGATCTGCCAAGCTTCGCCAACCGCCGTTGCAGCGGGGTTTGCTCATCCTCAACGTCCTGAAGCATGGTGGCGATTTTACCCAATTCGGTATGCATGCCGGTGCCGGTGACCACGGCTTCGCCGCGCCCGTAGCTCACCACCGTGCCCCTGTAAATCATGTTCTTACGGTCGGCCAAGGCAAGATCGCCGTCCGGCAACGCGTCGGTATCCTTGTCCACCGATTCGGATTCCCCGGTCAGGGCCGCTTCCTGGACTTTGAGATTCGCGGCTGCGATCAATCGGGCATCCGCCGGGACGATGTTACCGGCTTCGATGAGCAGGATGTCTCCCGGCACCAATTCCTTGGCCGAAATCTGCCGCTCTGCACCATCGCGCCGCACCCGCACATTGGGCACCGTCATTTTCTTGAGGGCCGCCATGGCGTTTTCGGCCTTGAATTCCTGCCAAAATCCCAGAATCGTATTGAGCACCACAATGACCAAAATCACGATGGCATCGATATATTCCTGCAGCGCCGCCGAAACAACCACGGCGGCCAGCAGAATCAAGATCATGACTTCCTTCACCTGGGCCAACAGAATCCGCCAGGCCTTTTTCTTTCCCTTTTCGATCAGTTCGTTGGGGCCGTATTTCTCATAGCGGCGACGCGCTTCTTCGGAAGCAAGGCCCGTATCGGACGTTTGCAGTTTCTCTGCGGCCTCGGTTTGATCAAGCTGGTGCCAGTTTACCGGTCTGTCTCCTTTTTCACGCATGGTTTTCCCTGCCTCATTCTTTGAACGGCAATGGCTCTTCAGCCAGCCCACGATCCGGCTCAAGAGCGATGGGTCTCCGATCTGTGCCGGTGCCGAAGCATTTTTTTGCAAGCGTTTTGCGCGTTTTGCGGGTGCCGGATGACTCGACAAAAAGGAGTGATTGCCGCACAGGGCCGCCAGTTTCATCAAAGCGGTGATCGCCGGTTGGATGTCGTGCCCCTTTTGTTTCAGAAACATAACGCCTGTAGTCGTCGGCCTCGCGTTCCTCCTGCTGCGAGAATTGAGCATTGAGAAGGTTTAATCTCATTCCCAGCCGCTGCAGCTAAGAACCACTTGCCGAAGCCCCGCCCTGCGGATGGTCGTAGAAAAAGCGGAGCATCTCCTGCGAGGCATCGGGCCCTTTGGGATCAGAAAAAGAGCCGCGGCAACTCCCGCCCGACCAAGCGTGGCCGCCGCCGTGCACCAGCCAGTGTTCCACGACGGGCTGCACATCGTCATTCTTGGCTTGAATGGTCAGCGCGTATGCCACTCCACGCGTTATGGCCACAGCCCCACTGAGATAGAAATAAGGCACAAGGATATTGATTAGGAATCTTGAGTCGATACCATACTCTGGGA
>JAWOJK010000362.1:0-3634 GCA_046481705.1 Desulfobacterales bacterium
AATGGGGCGGCCGGTCGCCTCATAAATCTCCAGTGCCCGCACGATTCGAACGCTGTCGTTGGGGTGAATCCGTCCGGCGGCCTCGGGGTCGCATGCCGCCAGGCGCCCGTGAAGGGTCGGGCCGCCGCGCTCGGCGGCCTCCTGTTGCAGGCGCCTGCGCAGCACGCGGCATGCGACCGGGGGATCGAACAGCCCGTGGAGCAGGGCCTTGATATAAAGACCGGTGCCGCCGACCACAAAGGGCACTTTGCCCGCCGCTGAAAGTTTACGGATCAGGGCGCCGGCCATCTGCGTGAAGCGGCGGGCGTCAAACGCTGCGTCGGGTTCCAGAAAATCCACCAGGTGGTGGGGCATCGCGTCCCGCTCCGCCCGGGTCGGCTTGGCAGTGCCGATATCGAGGCGGCGGTAAACCTGGACCGAGTCGGCACCGATGATTTCGCCGTTGAAGCGCTCCGCGGCGGCAATCGCCGCGCGGGTTTTTCCGACTCCGGTCGGGCCGCAGATGACCACGATTGCGGGTCGTGGGAAAGGTGTCTGCATGGGGGGGTGGCCTCTGCTGCCCAGTGCAGCGCGCGGGGGTCAGCGCACGGCACTGGGAAGAATCGGGCTGGAATTTTTACAGCCTCAAAAACAATTCGGCTTGTAAAAATTTTGTACACACCGCTAGAGCCCGGATTTGGCTTGACAAAAAAGGTTCAAATTAATATTTGGTTACTTTGTTTTAAAAAAAACAGCAACCCCAACTGGGTCGCAACCCCCTTCGCTTCGACGTGCCGTTTGAAGCGGCAGGTGCCTGCGCTCAATTATTTCAGGAGATGGGTATCATGTCAAAAGATGTCGTCGGTTCGGTAATGGTCGTCGGTGGCGGAATCGCCGGAATGCAGTCGGCCCTGGACCTCGCCGATTCCGGGTATTACGTCCACCTGGTCGAAAAAAGCTCGTCCATCGGCGGGGCCATGGCGCAGCTGGACAAGACCTTTCCCACCAATGACTGTGCAATGTGAATTATCTCCCCGAAACTGGTCGAGGTCGGCCGGCATCTGAACATCGAGTTGCACACCCTTTCGGAAATCACCGAAGTCACGGGCGCGGCGGGGAATTTCAACGTCACCCTGAACACGGGCGCCCGCTACATCGATCCTAAAAAATGCACCGGGTGCGGCGATTGCGCCGAGGTCTGCCCGGTGAGCCTGCCGAGCGTCTTCGAACAGGGGCTGGGCAGCCGCAAGGCCACCTTCCGGTCCTACGCCCAGGCGGTTCCGGGTGCTTACGCGATCAGCAAAAAAGATCGCTCCCCCTGCACCAACAAGTGCCCCAACCATGTCAACGCCCACGCCTACGTGTCCCTGGTGGCCCAGCAGAAATACCCCGAGGCCCTGGCGGTCATCCAGCGCACCCTGCCGCTGCCGGGGGTGATCGGCCGGGTGTGTCCGCACCCCTGCGAAGACGCCTGCCGCCGCCAGGAGGTGGATGCCCCGATCTCCATTTGCACCCTCAAGCGGTTTGTCGCCGATCAGGTGGATGTGGCGCAAACCCCGCTGCCGGAGATCAGCCCCCGCCAAGCGAAGGTCGCCATCATCGGCGCCGGTCCGGCCGGTTTGACGGCCGCCTATTTTCTGGCCCTGGACGGCTTTCAGACCACGATTTTCGAGGCCCTGCCGGTGGGCGGCGGGATGCTGCGGGTGGGGATCCCCGATTACCGGCTGCCGCCCGCGGTGCTTGAAAAGGAAATCGCTGCGATCACGCGCCTGGGGGTCGAGATTCGCTACAACACCGCGCTCGGGCGCGATATCACCCTGGACGGCCTTGCGGCCGATGGCTACCAGGCGGTCTATCTCGCCGTGGGGGCCCACGCCAGCATGAAGCTCAACATCCCCAATGAAGACGCCGAGGGGGTGGTCACCGGTGTGCGCTTTCTGCGGGAGGCGGCGCTTTACGAGCGCAAGACGGTCGCGGGTCACGTGGTGATCGTGGGCGGCGGCGATGTGGCGATCGATGCGGCCCGTTCGGCGCTGCGGATGGGGGCCGCGAAGGTCAGCATCCTCTACCGCCGGACCCGCGCGGAGATGCCGGCGCGCAACGAGGAGGTCGAGGATGCGCTGGAAGAGGGCGTAGAGATCGATTTTCTGCTGGCCCCGGTGGCGGTGGTGGTTGAAAACGGGAAGGTCGCCGGGCTCGAGTGTTTGCGCATGGCGCTGGGCGAGCCGGACAAAAGCGGCCGGCGTCGGCCGGTGCCGGTGGCGGGCAGTGAATTCGTGGTGGCCTGCGATACCATCATTCCGGCCATCGGGCAGCGGGTCAACCCGGGGTTTCTGGAAGGCTCCAGCGGTGTCGAGCTGACCTCCTGGGGCACCATTGTCGCCGATCCGGTGACCTGCGAAACCACCCGCCAGGGGGTTTTTGCCGGTGGTGACGCTCAGTCGGGACCCTGGATCGCCATCGGTGCGGTGGCCGCCGGGCGCGAGGCGGCGGTTTCCATCGCCCGCTTTATCGATGGTGCCGACCTTGCGGCCGGCCGCGAGCCGCTGGAGGTACCGCAGCAGGATTTCAACCCGATTCCCGCGCACCTGGCGTGGCAGCCCCGGGCGCACATGGACCGCCTGCCAATGGCGGCGCGCCTGGCGGGCTTTGACGAGGTGGAAAGAGGCTTCAGCGCGGAACAGGCCGTGGCCGAGGCCGCCAAGTGCCTCAACTGCATGGTCTGCTGCGAGTGTTTCGAGTGCGTCAAGGTCTGCGGCGCGGGTGCCCTGACACTGGATACCCACGCCGAGCAGCGGCAGACCGAGAGTCTGGACGTGGGGGCGATCGTGCTGGCCCCCGGCTTCAAGCCCTACGACCCGTCGAAGCTGGACTTTTACGGCTACGACAGCCTGCCCAACGTCGTCACCTCGATGCAGTACGAGCGCATCCTGTCGGCCTCGGGTCCTTTCGGCGGGCACCTGGTGCGGCCCTCGGACCACAAGGAACCCAAAAAGATCGCCTGGTTCCAGTGCGTCGGCTCCCGCGACCAGAACCGCTGCAACAACAGTTACTGCTCCTCGGTGTGCTGCATGTACGCCATTAAGGAAGCCCTGATTTCCAAGGAGCATGCCGGCGACGATCTGGACTGCAGCATCTTCTTTATGGATATGCGGACCTTCGGCAAGGACTTCGAGCGCTACTACGAGGGGGCCAAAAAGGATCACGGCATCCGCTTCGTGCGCTCCCGGGTGCACACCATCCGGCCGCTTGCCGGCACCGATGACCTCGAAATCCGTTACGTGACCGAAAGCGGCGAAATGGTCGAAGAGGTCTTCGACATGATCGTCCTCTCCGTCGGGCTCGAAACCCCGCCGGAACTGGTCGCGTTGGCCCGATCGCTGGACGTTGAGCTGACCCCCGGGAATTTCTGTCAGACCAGCAGCTTCGCACCGGTTGCGACCTCGCGGCCGGGGGTCTTTGTCTGCGGCGCCTTCCAGGGCCCCAAGGACATCCCCCAGTCGGTGGTGGATGCCAGTGCCGCGGCCCCCGCCGCTGGCGAGATGCTGAGTGCGGCGCGCAACAGCCTGACCCGGGTGCCGGAGATCGTCCCCGAAACCAATGTGGTCGGCGAGCGCCCCCGGATCGGCGTTTTTGTATGCAGCTGTGGCATCAA
>JAWOJK010000010.1:0-8979 GCA_046481705.1 Desulfobacterales bacterium
TCGCCGGGCCCGACGCCGATGCCGAAAAGGGGGCCTGTGGCTGGGGTCATGGTGCTGCCTCTGTTTTCCTTGGGTTCAACCGCTGCCGTGAAGCGGTCTGCGGTTGACGCGTGGCGTTCACTGCGGGTCAAGCCCTGCGGCTTGCAAAATGGCCGCTGCCGACGGCTCGAAAACCGACGGGTAGAGGATCCGCCCCAGCACGGCGATGCCCAACAGCAGCCGCGGCGTGGGGCGCGCGACGATGGTTTCGTCCACCAGGAAAACCGCATTTTCGCGCACCGCCTTGAGGGCCGCAAAACCTGGCGCTGCGATGATGGTTTGCCTGCTGACGCGGTTCATCACCCCCTGCTGGGCCAGGTACACATCCAGCTCGGCGGCATGCGACAGGATCCGTTCCGTGCCGTAGGCCGCGATGTTGGTACCCCGCACGGGGGTTGCGTCTGCGGCCAGATTTATGCCGCCGGCGGTTTGCAGCGCGAAGATCGGCATGGAGTCGGGGGAAAAGGTTTTCATCTTGCTGTGGATCGCTTCAAAATAAACCCTCTTGGGGTCCTCGACCCCGGCCGCGAGCTTGGCAAAGGCCGCCACCGCCTTTTGGAAGCGCTCCGTCAGGGCGGCGGCCTCGGCCTGCCGGCCGCCGAGCACCCCGAGAATCTGCCAGTAGGCGTACATCTCCCGGATGGTTCCGGGCTGCAACGAGACCACCGCGATCCCGCTTTTCTCCAGGCGGTCCATCAACGGGCGGTAGCCGCGGTCGATCATCGGCCGCACCAGGACGAGATCCGGTCGGGCGGCCAGAAACTTTTCAGGGTCATCGTGGTAGGAGAACACCGGTTTGCGGCCGGCCGCCGGTGGGTAGGACTCGTGGCGCGTGACGCCGATAATTTCGCGCTCCAGGCCGAGTGCAAACAGGTTCTCGGTGTGGGCCCCGTAAAGGGAGATGATCCGCCCGAAGGGCTGGTCGACCACATGCCGGCGGCCGCCCTGGTCGGTGATCCGGTTGCCGTCGGCCAAACCGAATTCAGCGGCCGCCGCGGGCAGCGCCCCGGCCCAGCCGCTGGCGGCGATGATCAGCAGCAGGATGGCGGTTGGTTTCATGCTGCCGACTTTCGGAAAACGACCTGGTGGGCGTCGCAATAGGCATTGTAGGAAACCTTGGCGCTGACCCCGAAGATCTCCCGCAGGAGATCGGCTCGCAGCACCTCCCCGGTTTCGCCGTGGGCCACAACCGCTCCGGCCTTGATAAACACCAGGCGGTCGCAGAAAGCGGCCGCCAGATTGATGTCCTGGAACACCGCGATCACGGTTTTGCCCGCGGTTCGCACCGCTTGGGCGGTCAGGGCCAAGAGGTCCAGGCAGTGGCCGATATCGAGGTTGGAGGTCGCCTCGTCCAGCATCAGGACCCGGGTATCCTGCGCCAGGGCGCGGGCGAAGACCACCCGCTGGCGCTCGCCGCCGCTGAGCTCGGTGACGAAGGCGCGCCGCAGGGGCCAGGTGCCGGTGACCTCCATGATGTCGCGAACCCGCTGGTGATCCTCGGCTGAAGGCGCGGCAAAGCGCGGGATGAAGGGATAGCGGCCCATCATGACGATTTCCTGGGCGGTGAAGGGAAAGTTGATGTAAAAATCCTGCGGCACCAGGGCGATTTCGGCGGCCAGGGCGCGGCGCGAATAGCCGCCCAGATCCCTGCCGCGGTAGCGGACGCCGCCTGCAGCCGGTTGGCGGTGGCCGGCGAGAAGGTCCAGCAGGGTGGTCTTGCCGCAGCCATTGGGCCCCAGAATGCCGTAAAAATGGCCCGCCGGCAGAGAGAGCGACACCCCCTGCAGGACGGGCCGGTGGGCGTAGGCAAACGCCAGGGATTGGACTTCAAAGCTCATCAGCGGCTGCCTCGCATCATCTGGCGTTTGCGGAAGACGTAACAGAAAAACGGCCCCCCGATCAGGGCGGTCAAGACCCCGATGGGGATTTCGGTGGGCAGCAGGGCCCGGGTGGTGGTGTCGGCGCACAGCAGCAGGATCGCCCCCGCCAGCAGGGACACCGGGATCAGACGCCGGTTGTCGGGCCCGGTCAGGGCCCGCATCATGTGGGGCACTAAGAGCCCCACGAAGCCGATGATCCCGGAGACCGAGACGCACACCGCCGACACCAGCGACGCGGTGACGATCAGCACCAGCGTGAGCCGGCGCGTATCGACCCCCAGAGACCCGGCCGCCCGTTCGCCCATGGCCATCAGATTGAGGTCGCGCGCAAAAAAGACAGAGACTGTCAGCCCCAGGCTGACACAGGCGAGGGTGAGGGTCACATCCGCCCAGGTGCGGGAGGCGAAGCTGCCCATCAGCCAGAAGATGATCACGGCCACCTGCTCGTCGGCCACATACTTGAGAAAGCTGATGCCCGCCGAGAGGATCGCCGCCACCACGATCCCCGAGAGAATCAGGTTGTTGGAGGAGAACCCGCCCGCCGCGGCGGACAGATAGATGACCGTTGCCAGCGTGCCCGCGGCCCCGATGAAGGCGCACAGCGGCAGCGAGTAGATCCCCAGAAGGTCGATGTCCAGCAGCAGGGCCAGCGCGGCGCCGAACGCGGCGCCGGCGGAGACCCCCAGGGTGTAGGGGTCCGCCAGGGGGTTGAGCAGGATCCCCTGGTAGACGGCCCCGGCCACGGCCAGGCCGCCGCCGACGATGGCCGCGGTCAGGATGCGGGGCAGGCGCACCTCCCACACCACCACGGGCAGCAGCGGGTCCAGGCCGTCTGCAAATCCCGGAATTCCGGTCACTTTGGCCGCCAGAATGCGGGCCACATCGCCAAACCCCAGCGGGATGTAGCCCAGGCCGGCGGACGCCAGGACGAGCGCCCCCAGCACGAGCGTCAGCAGCAGCAGTTGCAGGATGGTGGCCTGTTGCAGGCGGTTTTTGAAATTCGATACCGTCATCGGGAGCCAAAGGGGTTTTGCAGCCGTCCGGGCACCTGCCGGACACGGGCACCGGGGCCAGGGTTTCCCGGCCTGCCCGGCACCCGATGGCCGCCGTCGCGCCGGCGGTCGGCCCGGTAGGACGCCTTACTCCAACGGGATGCCGTGATCACGGGCGGCATCCCGGATGTGGGACACGAAGATCCGGGCAAATTCATCGTTGGATCCCAGCCCCGCCAGCACGGGCTCCACCTTGAACCCCTGCCGGCTGAGAATCGTTTTCCAGGAATCCTCCTCGTCGCCGGCCATGTCGTTCACGGCGTGATCCCCGGCCACGATCATAAAGGGCTTCAAGACGATTTTGCCCCCGTCAACGTGCGACAGGCCGCGGGCGACATCCTCCACGCCCGGAAACCCTTCCACCGCTCCGATGAAGGTGACCACGTCGGGGTACATTTCGCGCATCTTTTTCTGGGCTTCGCCGTAAATCCCCGTCGACCAGTGTTCGTTGCCGTGCCCCATATAGACCAGCATGGCGCCCTTCTGGCGGGCCAGGTCCACGTCCGGGGCCAGGGTTTTGAGCGCCTTGGCCAGGTCCTCGTGGTAGCTGTAGCGGTCGCCGGGCATGCCGAGCGCCGGACGGCCCATCACGACCCGGTCGAAAGGCTGCCACTTGGCCTTCATGGTGCGGATGCCGTCCAGGGCGCGGACGTAGGCGGCCAGGTCATGGGACTGCTCCATGAAAAACATGTGGGTCGGCTGGACGATGACGCTGCGGTAGCCCTCTTCCATCAGGTCGCCCAGCGTGGTGATGATGTTCTTGACGTAAATCACCTCGGCGGGAATGCCCTGGTTGAGCCACGCGGCAGACTCGGCCTGGCGCTCGCGCCAGACCGCGCGCACGATGTTGGAGGTGAAGGTGATCTTGACCGGGATGCCGGGAAACGCCTTTTTGACCTCATCCTGGATGTTGACGATCGCCTGGACACCCGCGGGCACCGTGGTGCCGAAATTGGCCAGAACAATCGCCGTCTTGGATTTCAGGGCATCGACCGGTTCGGGGTCTGATGCCTCAGCCGGTGCAGTCGTCAGAATTCCCAGTACCCCCAAAACCCCTGCAATCACCAGCAGATTTTTCACCATGTGAACACTCCTTTGTGAGGTTTGCCAAGCCCAACGAAAAAGCCCTTCAAGCCGATTTACGGCATGAAGGGCTGCACCCGTTTACTTGACCCTCGCGATGCGGCCGTTTGTTCTGTATCCACGCAGCAAAACGGCCAATGTCAAGGCAGGTCTTCTGGCTTACGGATCAACCGATCGCCCGCACCTTCCCACCTGGAAAACGCCAAGCAGTGGCATGTTGCGAGTTTCGTACCCGATTACAGCAGCGGGACCGCTCCCGATTTTCACGGGATTCCCTTTTAAGCCCTTACGGCACCTTGGTCCCCCCTCTAAACGATCGGAGGCGGTTTGTCAAGCAATCTGCGGCGATTTGCGCACGCTGAGCACCGGGCGGGGCCAGTCGGTGTTTACCCCGAGGGCCTGGAGCAGGCGGATGCCCCGGGGGATGTGGCGGCCGACGGTGTCCAGCCCGTGGGAGTCGTCGCCGGGTACGATGGCGATGCCCATCGCGTGCGCGGCCTGCAGGATGGGGCCGGCAATGTAGGGCTCGTGCGCGCCTTTGGCCAGGGCGCGCACGTTGAAGTCGAGGATCAGGCCCAGATCCCGGATGCAGGCAAGATTGCGCCGGATGCGGGCCCGGATCTCCGGCCGTTCCAGGCGCGCACGGTAGTCCGGGTCGTAGATCCGCACCAGGTCGAAGTGGCCCACCACCGCCGGCTTTAGGGCTTCGACCATCTCCAGCTGGAGGTCGAAATAGCGGATGTAAAGGGCGTCCAGCCCCCCGACTGTGCGGGCGGCCAGGGCATAGGCCGCCGGGGAGAAATCGAAGTTGAGATCGGCCACATGGTGAACCGACCCCACCAGGTAATCGGGCGCGAAGGCGGCGACCAGCTCGTGGACAAATGTGGTCGCACCGCTGTAAGTTTCGGTTTCCATCCCGATGAAGACCGTCAGCCGGTCGGCGAAGGCGGCCTGCAGGCGGCGGCCGGTGACGATGTAGCGGGCAAAGCGCTCCCGCAGGGCCCGGGCGTCCAGGCCGGCTGCGACCTCGTCCGGGTAGCGAAAGCGGTCGCCGGCCGGCGGCATATGTTCGGTGATGCCGACCCAGGCGAAGCCCTGGGCGGCATACGCCTGCAGGATGGCTTCGAGGCTGTCGCCGGCATGCTGACAGAATTCACCGCTGTGGCCGCCGTGGATCGATACCAGGGCTGGGGGGGCGCTCGCTGTCATCGGAACTCCTTTTGGGTGGGGGTGGCAACGCCCCTTTTATACCGGATCAGCCCCGCAAGGGCAAATTGCCCGATAAACCGGCTGTCGCCGCTGGAAACTCCGGGCGGTAATGGTTACCTTTGAAATCTGAAAGCCCGATGGGACGCTGCCGGCTTGTTTTTCCCACCCATTTCGACTAATAAACAGGACAGTCGGCCGGGGCCTTCGGTTTCGGGGGCGTGGGTTGGCCGCCTTCCCATTGCGAAAGACGCTTGCCATGACCTATCGAAATGTTGAAGACACCATGGGCACCGTGCGCGTGCCGGTCGATGCCTACTACGGGCCCCAGACCCAGCGGGCGGTGGAAAATTTTCCCATCAGCGGCCTGCGTTTTGCGCCGGCCCTGATCCACGCCCTGGCGCTCGTCAAGCGCGCCGCGGCAGAGGTCAACCTGCAGCTCGGGCTTTTGGACGGCGATGCCGCGCGGGCCATCGCCGCCGCCGCCCAGGAGGTCCGGGACGGGCGATGGGCGGACCAGTTCGTGGTGGACGTGTTCCAAACCGGCTCGGGCACCTCCACCAACATGAACATGAACGAGGTGTTGGCCACCCGGGCCAACGAAATTTTGACCGGGCGCAGGGCCCCCCGGCAGCCGGTGCACCCCAACGATCACGTCAACCTGGGGCAGTCGAGCAATGACGTGATTCCCTCGATGATCCACATCGCGGCCCTGGGGATGCTGCACGCTGAGTTGCTGCCCGCTCTCGAAGGCCTTCACGCGGCCCTGGACGCCAAGGCCAGGGCCTTTGCCGACGTCCCCAAGATCGGGCGCACCCACCTGCAGGATGCGGTCCCGATGACCCTCGGGCAGGTATTTTCCGGTTTCGCGCGCCAGGTGGCGCTGGCGCAGGACCGCCTGGCGGGCGTGACCGGTCGCCTGGCGGAGCTGGCTCTCGGGGGAACGGCAGTGGGTACCGGTGTCAACACCCATCCGGCCTTTGCCGCGCGCGTGATCGCTGAAATCGCGGCCGCCACGGGGCTGCCTTTCCGGGAGGCCGTCAATCACTTCGAAGCCCAGGCCGCCCGGGATGCCGCGGTTGAAACCAGCGGCGCGCTCAAAACCCTGGCGGTCAGCCTGACCAAGATCGCCAACGACCTGCGCTGGCTCTCCTCGGGACCCCGCTGCGGAATCGGGGAAATCACGCTGCCGGCGCTGCAGCCGGGCTCCTCCATCATGCCCGGCAAGATCAACCCGGTGATTCCCGAGGCGGTGCTGCAGGTGGCGGCCCAGGTCATCGGCAACGACACGGTCATCACCCTCGGCGGCCAGGCCGGCAATTTCGAGCTCAACGTGATGCTGCCCGTTGTGGCCCACAACCTGTTGCAGTCCCTGCAGTTGCTGGCGGCCGCGGCCAGGGTCCTGTCCGAAAAATGCGTGGCCGGCATCCAGGCCAACCGCGAACGCGCCGCCGGCTTTATCGCCCAGAGTCTGGCCCTGGCCACCAGCCTGGTGCCCGATATCGGCTACGATGCCGCGGCAGCGGTGGCCAAGCGCGCCCATGCCAGCGGCAGGACGGTCGAAGCGGTGGTGCGTGCCGAGCAGCTTCTGCCGCAAGCACGGATCGACGAGATTTTTCGAAACCTTATTACCCAAGGAGAAAACCCATGAGCGCCAAAAAAACCTTCAAGATCCAGACGTCATGCCCCCAGTGCGGCTGCAGCGCCGTGTCCCACCTCTCCCCCGAAGAAATTCGGGAGCGCTTCGGCGACGTGCCCAACGTCGATATGGAGTGCTCCGAGTGCATGCTCAAGTACAGCGCCCCGATGGAGAGCGCGTGCCCGGAATGGGACAAGGAGTGCAAGCTCAAGAAGTGATGCTTGCCGCAACCCATTCATAGCGGCGTGGCGCCTTGACCTGCGGTCGTGGCGCCGCAGCCGTCTGCCCTTTTTAACCCGGGCTTTTGCCCATGGGTTATAAACACCCTCGCGCTGCAAACAGCGGCATGGCGGTCCCCGCGGCTGTCCGGCCGGGCCCGCGGCCGCCTGTCGCCGTGGTTTTGCGTGACCGCAGCAGGATCAGGATGAAATCCGTGAACGCCCCATCACTCTCCCAGGCCTACACCGGCTGGTCGCGGCTGAAACTCTTTCTGGCCCTTTCGCGAACCCCCCACGGGTTGATCGACATGACCACCCCGGCCTTCGCTGCGCTGTTGTGGCTGGGCGCCTTTCCCCCCTTTTCGGTCATGGTTCTGGGGGTGATCACCGCGTTTGCCGGCTACACGGCGGTGTATGCGCTCAACGACGTCATCGACTACCGGGCGGACCGCGAAAAGGCCCTCAAGGGCGGTTTCTGCGACGCCGGCGCGGACCTGGACGCGGTGATGATCCGCCACCCGATGGCCTGCGGATTCCTGAGTTTCCGCGAAGGGCTGCTCTGGGCCCTGGCCTGGGCGGTGCTGGCGCTGACCGGGGCCTATCTGCTCAACCCGGTGTGCGTGGTGATCTTCCTGGCCGGCAGCCTCCTGGAGGCGGTCTACTGTCTGCTGTGGCGTGTGACCCATCTGCGCACCCTTGTCAGCGGCGCCGTCAAAACCTCGGGGGCCGTGGCGGCGGTCTTTGCCGTCGATCCCCGGCCCGCGCCGGCTTTTGTGGTGACGCTGTTCCTGTGTCTCTTCTTCTGGGAAATCGGTGGCCAGAATGTCCCCAACGACTGGACCGATATCGAGGAGGACCGGCGTTTCAAGGCCAAGACCATCCCGGTGCGCTTCGGGACCGAACGCTCCAACGGCATCATCCTGGTTTCCCTGGGGATTGCCGTCGGGGTCAGCCTGATTCTTTTCTTCCTGTCCCAAGCCCGCTTCGAGCTGCCTTTTGTGGGGCTGGCGCTGCTGGTCGGCGGCTGCCTGCTGCTGTTGCCGGCTTACCGTCTTTTCCGCACCCCCACCCGCGCCAGCGCCATGGCCCTCTTCAACCGGGCCAGCTATTATCCAATGGCCCTGCTGCTGGTGGTTTTGTTGAAGCTGATCACAACCGCATAATTCTGGAGGAACGCCCCAATGAAGGAATTTACGCCCGAGGAGTTGGCCCGCTGCAACGGTGAAAACGATGCCCCCACCTATGTCGCCTACCAGGGCAAGGTCTACGACGTCAGCAACAGCAAGATGTGGCGCAGCGGGCTGCACATGAAACGCCACCGGGCCGGGGCCGATCTTTCCACCGATATCCAGGCCGCTCCCCACCAGCCCGACGTGCTCGAACGCTTTCCCCAGGTCGGGGTGTTGAAAGCCGAGAGCGAGCCCGGGCCGGAGCAGGAAATCCCGGAAAGGCTGGCCAGCCTCCTGAAGCGGTTTCCCATGTTGCGGCGCCACCCGCACCCCATGACGGTGCATTTCCCCATCGTGTTCGTGTTCGCCACCGCTTTTTTCACCCTGCTCTACCTGCTCACCGGTGTGGCCTCCTTCGAGGCGACCGCCCTGCATTGCCTCTGGCTGGGGATCCCCTTTACCATGGTGGCGATCTCCACCGGGCTCTACACCTGGTGGCTGAACTATCTGGCGGCCCCCATGCGCGCCGTGACCATCAAAAAACGGCTCTCGCTGACCCTGCTGACGGTGATGGGCATCCTCTTCGTCTGGCGCATGGTCGATCCCGCGGTCATCACCCCGGTGAGCGGCGCGGGGTATCTTTACCTGCTGCTGGTGCTGCTGATGTTTCTGATGGTGTGCGTGATCGGCTGG
>JAWOJK010000054.1:0-19857 GCA_046481705.1 Desulfobacterales bacterium
AGAAAACGGGGTCTTTGGCGCACTCAGCGCAGAAGAATTGAAATTGATCGAAAAGACAGGCGCAGAGTGCGCCAACCTGTTTCAGCGCTCCACCTCGTGTGTGGAGGGCAGAAACGGTCAACTCTCCTTGCGCCACCATGGTTTGCACCGGCTAAGCAACCGGAAACTGTCGGCCCTTACCGCTGTTCACAATTATTTTATCAGGCGCCCGGACGGAACCACAGCCGCCGAACGATTTTTCGGAACCAAGCCAAGGGAAATGTTTGATTTTTTGCTTGGCGCAGTTGACCTGCCTGGAAGACCGGCGCGAAGGCGGCTATGAGTCGCTGGCCGAAACGATGATCAAGGCCGAAATGAGCACCATATATTTGCTAATTATTCTTCAGTCTTCTCGGCAATTAGGAAAATTACCGCTTTTCCGTTCAGGCACTAACTATTAAATCATTAAGAAAAAATCTAGTCCAAATTTTCCTAATTCTATGGCCATACAATTTGGTTGGATTTTATCCCAGCGAGGTTGCCTGGCACTCGTCAAACAGGGCCATGAGACGTCGGATACCCTTGGTGGAAGCTGAAATGCCGCCCTCCCGATAATGTATTGCAAGTATTGCTTGATAGGCGGTCTAGTTGCATTACTTAATCAAAATTTGAACGACTTTACAAGCACGAATCATTTGGCTGCAAATTTATTCTGTCATTGATATTAGTTTAATTTCAGTGTGTTGGAATACGACCACATGGACAGCACAACGGCAGTGATACCTCCCGCTCAGGCGTTTGATTCGATCAAGTATGGCACAAAACCATGTCTAACTTGTTGATTTTCCATGATCCAACCGTTTTGTAGTTCCAAAGTCCTAATTAATATCAATATGTTGCGAATAAAAGCGTTTCGCTCTCAACATATTCCGCCCCAATAAAATCGCGCTCCCCTAAATCCGGTATAATCAGGATATTTTTGATGACTTTCAGCAGCAGCTTGCCTACATCAAGATAGAATTGGGCATTCTTGGGAAAACCACCGGCAGAAAAATCGGGAACGCACTGGCGCGACTGGAGGGCCTGATCGGAGAATGCATTGAAAAATCAAGCAATCTTTCCCACGAGATCACTCCGCCCGCCCTGCACCGAAGCGGGATGCTGGCGGCGCTGGCCGTCCTGGCCCGGGATATGAAAAACCGGCACGGCCTTGCGGTAAAGCTGCGCACGTAACCCGGTGCCGAACCTGCTTCACTGACCCTCGCAGCGATTCTGTATCGTTCAGCCCGGGAGCTCCTGTTGAACGTGGCCAAACATGCCGGTGTGAACGCGGCGGTGGTGGATGTCCGCAGGAAAAACGGGATGATTCAAATCCGGGTGGATGATGCGGGAAAGGGCTTTGATTATCAGCCGGTCAGGGCCAACGAGGGTCGGGGCAGCGGTTTTGGCCTTTATACCCTCGAAGACCGGATGTCCTTTCTGGGCGGCAGCATGCAAATCGAGACCCGACCCAGCGAGGGCTGTCGTGTCGTGCTGACGGTGCCCCAGGATGCTTCACCCAAAACCGCAAGCCCTGCGCCGCCGCCCGAGGACACGGTCAAACCGGCATTGATGCAAGCGGCGCCTGCTGCGCCGGTCTAGACCGATGATGACAGCGAAATGGCCGCAAGGTCATCCAGTTGGCAGCGGAACTCAACCCTCACGTGATTCTCATGGATGTCAGCATGCCGGAGATCGACGGTTTCGAGGCCACGGCGCAAATCTCCCGTCGCCACCCCGATATTCGCATCATCGGGCTCAGCATGCACAACGATGCCCACACCCGCCAGAAAATGCTGGACGCCGGGGCCAGCGCCTATCTGAACAAAACCGGATCCCCGGACACCCTTGTTGCAATCATCCACCGGCTTCACCGAGCCGGCAAATGAACAGATCTGAAATTTTAACGCACGCAAATCGACCTTTTCGCTAAATGTTAGGCAGAACTTCATTTTCCTGTCTGGGCTGGTAGATAGGCCGATGTTCGTTTTTGATTTGAGCCCCGCCCTCCGATTTCGGACTAGGCAGGGTCATCGGGGTTTTTTTCAGCGATCGTTAAAAATCACTTGACAAAATGTATGAAGGTGATCGAAAGAAATAGGGAGCATTCTAACAAATGAATGTCGTTTAGTCCATTTTCAGGGCTTGGATGGTCGCTCTTCGATGAAAAAATCGTTGCCTGGATGGGGCGTGCCCAATGCCAGTGATATCGCCGATGGGGTGGCCGCAAGAGGAGCCAAAGTCCAATAATGTAATTAAAAGCGGTGGAAATTACATAATTGTCATCCTTTGTCGCTTCACGGCCAGGCCCAACATTGTTCAATTAACTGATATGACAGCATCTATATTGATTTGTGGTGCGCGGCATGCTGTTTGCCGTAGAGTGAATGTGCCCCTACGGCAACGGCTGCGAATAAGTCGCCGCTCAGGCCAATCGCCTGTTTACCTATCCACCGCGACGCCTCCGGTCCAGTCATGTGTGGGGTGGAGGCGCGCCGCGTGCCACCAGCGTTCACAACCGGATGCGATCGCTGGGTTTCGGGCGTTGCGCCGCGTCTTTTCTTTCGGCTTGACCCTTGTTGATCCACAGGCAGATGGCCCGGAGATGTGCCTGTCGATTTTTCCCGGAGCGACTGAGCCCCAACCCAAACCGATGAAAGGAGTCAGATCGAATGAAAAGACGTGATTTTATTAAAAAGGCAGGGGTGGGAACCGCGGCGGTGGCGGTGACAGCGATCAACGCGCCCTTTGTGCATGCGCAAAAGAAGACGACCATCAAGTGGCGGATGCAAACGTATGCCGGCCCGGCCCTGGCCGAGCACGTCATCAAGCCGTCCATCGATGCATTCAACAAGGCGGCCAATGGCGAGATGGTCATTGAACTTTACAATGCCGATCAGTTGGTGCCCCACGGCGAATTGTTCCGAGCCGTATCGAAGGGCACGATCGACGCCGTCCAGAGTGACGATGACTCCATCGCCGCGCCCGTGGATGTGTCCGTCTTCGCGGCCTACTTCCCCTTTGCGTCCCGCTACTCCCTGGATGTGCCCGTGCTGTGGAATTGGTATGGGTTGGACAAAATCTGGGAGGAAGCCTACGCCGAGGTGCCCGAGGTCACCTGGCTGAGTGCCGGGGCCTGGGACCCGTGCAATTTCGCTACCCGCAAGCCGATCCGGAGCATGGAAGACTTCAAGGGGCTGAGAATGTACATGTTCCCCACCGGGGGCAAGTTCATGCAGCAATTCGGCGTCGTTCCCATGTCCCTGCCCTACGAGGACGTTCAGATGGCCCTGCAAACGGGCGAATTGGACGGGGTTGCCTGGTCCGGCATTACCGAGGTCTATACGGTGGGATGGGCCGATGTCACCAAGTACTACCTGACGAACCCCATTTCCGGCGCCTGGGCGGGCTCTTACTTTGCCAACACCAAGAAATGGGAGGCCCTGCCCGAGCACCTGAAGACCCTGTTCCGCCTGTCAATGGACAGTTCCCATTACTACCGGCAGCACTGGTATTGGTGGGGCGAGGCGCATTACCGGACCAAAGGCGGCAAGCTGGAACTCACCACCATTCCCAAAGAGGAGTGGAAGGTCGTGGAAGATGCCGCCCTGAAATACTGGGACGAGATCGCCGCCAAGAGCCCCCGGAATGCCAAAGTGGTCGACATCCTCAAGGAATACGCCAAGACCATGGAAGCCGCCGGTCCTCCCTACCGCTATTGAGGAAGCGGGGGTCAACCCCGTGTTATGGCAGAGAGGGTCGCCTTCTCCATTGTCAACGCCCAACCCGATAGGGAAGGCGGACCTCTATAAGTCGAGCACCCAGGAACGGCAAGCGGCTTAACCCAGTCTGGCGCCCTGCAGGTTTTTTCGGTTTCGCCCAAAACATCTCGCACAGGTCATATGTGCCTGATTTTTTTGATCCTCGCCTGCCCTGGTCAAAAAGGTCATCGGGTGAGTTGCAGCAGCCAACCGAAGCAAAGGGGGCATTATGCCCAAGGCAGTAGAAGCGTTCGTGCGTTACACTGACGCCACCAGCACGGCGGTGGGCAAATTCTCCCAGTACCTGGTCTTGGCCATGATGGGCATTTTGCTGTTCGAGTCCGTCTCTCGGACGCTCTTCAACCAGCCTCACATATGGGTCGTGGAAATCGCGCAGTTCATCATGGCCGCTTATTACCTGCTGGGCGGCGGCTACTCCATGATCTTGGACGGGCATGTGCGGATGGATCTCCTCTATGGCCGCTGGGGGACAAGAACCCGCGCGGTGGTAGACGCGATTACGATCGTGTTCCTGATCTTCTATCTGGCCATTCTTCTCTACGGCGCCATTTCCAGCGTCGAATATGCCCTGCGCTACAATCAGGTGAACTATACCTCCTGGGGGCCGCCCCTGGCCCCCATCAAGATCATCATGGCCATCGGGATCGCCCTAATGCTGCTGCAGGCGATCGCCTTCTTCTTCAAGTACCTGGCGGCGGCGAGAGGGGCATCGGAAAAATGAGTCATGAAATGATTGCCCTGCTGATTTTCACCTCGATGATGCTGATGCTGCTCACTGGGCAACGGGTATTTGCGGCTATTGGGGGGGTTGCAGCCCTTTTCTCCCTGCTCCTGTGGGGGGAAGGTGGGGTGGAGATGCCCTTCAACGCGAGTTTCGTGCTGTTGAATTGGTATCCGCTCCTGACCCTGCCCTTGTTCATTTACATGGGGTACATGTTTTCGGAGTCCGGCATCGCCAGCGATCTCTACCGCATGTTCCACGTCTGGATGGGCCCCCTCAACGGGGGGTTGGCCATCGGCACGATCGGCCTGATGACTGCGGTGGCAGCCATGAACGGCTTGAGTGTCGCCGGGATGGCGATCGGCGCCAGCATTGCCCTGCCGGAAATGCTCAAGCGCAAGTACGACAAGGTCATGGTCACCGGCGTCATCCAGGCGGGCAGTTCCCTGGGCATCATGGTCCCGCCCAGCGTCGTTCTGGTGCTCTACGGCATGATCGCCCGGCAGAATGTCGGCCGCCTGTGGTTGGCCGGCGTTCTCCCCGGGCTGCTGCTGGCATTCTTGTTCATCGCCTACATCATGATCCGCTGCCACTTCAACCCACGGCTGGGGCCGGCCCTGGCCGTGGAGGAGCGGCGGCTGATAAGCTGGGGAGAGAAGCTCCGGCTGCTCAGAGCCGGGATCATTCCCCTGGTCATCATCTTCTCCATGACGGGGCTGTTCCTGATGGGGGTCACTAGCCTGGTGGAATGTTCCGCGGCTGGCGCTTTCGCCACGACCATCGCCGCCGTTGCTCGGGGCCGCTTCAGCCGGCGGGTGCTGGAAAACACTCTGCGCAACACCCTGAGTGTCAGCTGCATGTTCATGTGGGTCATCCTGGCTGCCCTGTGCTTCGGGGCTGTCTTCGACGGTCTTGGCGCCGTGCATGCCATCAAGTCGCTGTTTCTTGATCGCTGGGGGCTCAGCCCCTGGGGCGTGCTGGTGATGATGCAGCTTTCCTATATCCTGATGGGCATGTTCCTGGATGATACGGCCATGCTGATCATCGTGGCCCCCCTGTATGTCCCGCTGGTGATCAACCTGGGTTTCGACCCCATCTGGTATGGCGTGCTCTATACGATCACCTGCCAGATCGCCTACATGACGCCCCCCTTCGGCTACAACCTCTTTCTCATGAAGGCCATGGCCCCGCCGGAGGTGACCCTGATGGACATCTACAACTCGATCATCCCCTTTGTCCTGGTGATGATTCTGGGGTTGGGCATTGTGATTGTGTTCCCCCAGATCGCCCTGTGGCTCCCCGATTTGTATTTCGGGAAATAAAGTTCGATAATGGCAGCAGTGCCTGCCGCCGATCACTGCGGCGGGCGATCATCCAAGGCGTGGAGGCGGAGAACCCTCGGGGTTTTTATCGTCAACGACACAAAGGATCGGTGTTATGCTCATCGCACGGGTAACAGGATTGGTGGTGGCCACCATGAAGCACGATTCGCTGGTGGGCAGCAAGCTTCTGATTGTGCAGGAAACCGACGTGGCCGGCAAATCGGTGGGCAGTCCCATGGTGGCCGTCGACGCAGTGGACGCCGGTGAAGGGGACCTGGTGCTGGTGACGCAGGGTTCCGGGGCCCGCCAGACGGAATTCACCCTTGACCGGCCGGTGGACAATATCATCATGGCCATTGTGGACACCCTGCAGTCCAACGGGCACGTCACCTTTCGCAAGGGCCGCTAACAGGCAGGCATCCGCCGCATATGCGCAGTGCCAACCGCACCATGCTCAGCGTGGGGATTGACGTGGGCACCACGACCACCCAGGTGGTATTTTCCCGCCTGACTTTGGCCGGGGGGGTGCCGGGCGGTTCGACGCCCCTGGCCCGATCGCCGATAAACCTGTCCCGCATGACCGGCATTGTCGGTAAAGAAGTGATCTACCGCAGTGGGATGCATTTCACGCCCCTGGCAGGCCCGGAGGTCATCGATGCCGCCGCACTCGAGCAGATCCTGCGCCGGGAATATCGGCAGGCCGGAATCGCCCCGGAAGATGTGGAGACCGGCGCGGTGATCATTACCGGTGAGACCGCCAAAAAGCGTAACGCCGATGTGATCCTGGAGGCCATCTCGGCCTTGGCCGGAGACTTCGTGGTCACCGTGGCCGGACCGCACCTGGAATCGATGATTTCCGGAAAAGGCTCGGGTGCCGAAACCTATTCCCGGGAGCACTTCACCACGGTCACCAACGTGGATATCGGCGGCGGATCGGCCAACAGCGCCATCTTCCGCCAGGGGAAGATGATCGCCGCCGCGGCCATGAATTATGGTGGGCGTATTCTGGAGATGGACCCCACCGGTGGTCAGATCCGGCACATCACCGAACCGGGTCGCATCCTGATGGAGCACCTGGGGCTCCCACTGGCCATCGGGTCGCAGCCCAGCCTGGGGCAGTTGCGGGCACTGACGGATTGCATGGCCGACCTGACGGTGGAATTGATCGAGGGACAATGCAGCCCGCTGGCCCAGCGCCTGATGCTGACCGAGCCGTCGCCGGTATCGGGGAGCGACACCACCGTGTTCTTCTCCGGCGGCATCGGCCACTATATCTATGCGCCGCTGCCCCTTGGGTCGCCCGGCGATGTGAGCGTGCATGGCGATATCGGGCCCCTGCTGGCGGAATCGATCCGCCTGCACCCCCGGCTGAAGACCTACCAGGTTGGCCGGCCGGTGGAAACCCTGCAGGCCACCGTGATGGGGGCCAGCTCCCAAACCGTCACCTTGAGCGGCAGCACCATCTGGGCGGAAGAAGCGATTCTGCCCATCCGCAATGTGCCGGTCGTTCACCCGCAATGGCCCCGGATCCCGCCGTCTAGGCCACAGGTAACCGAGGCCGTCCGCCAGGCTGTCACCCGCTGGGACGCCGAACCGACCGGCACCCAGGTGGCCATCGCGCTGGAGTTGTCCTGGGACCTCGATTTCGCGTTTGTGACCGAGCTGGCCGGGGGCCTGGCGGATTTCGCCACGGCCCACCAGGCCGCCGATCGGCCGGTGATTATCATCATCGAGCATGACTATGCCCGGGTTCTGGGACAGACATTGAAGCATCTGATTCCGGGCCGCCCATTGCTGGTCATCGACCAGGTGGGCCTCAGGGAAGGCGATTATATCGATATCGGAGCGCCGGTGTTGGATGGCCGTGCCGTGCCGTTGAGTGTCAAGACGCTGATCTTTTACCATTGATCCCTCGAAGGGGGCTGTCGTTACCCGACCGTATCTGTCGACCGTCAGGCGCGGGGGCCACGCGTGGCGGTCTTGCCTGGTGAAAAGGAAGGCGTTCATGCTGCTGCGGACCAAGCTGTTTGGCAAATCCTTCGAATTCCATAGCATTCGTGAACTGATGGGCAAGGCTAACGAACCCAAATCCGGTGATGAGCTGGCCGGTCTGGCCGCCACATCCATCTCCGAGCGCGTGGCCGCCAAGTACGTGCTGGCCGAGGTCACCCTGGAGGCGTTGCGGGCCCACCCGGCGGTGCCTTACGACCAGGACGAGGTAACGCGGGTGATCGATGACGCCGTCAACGAAACGATCTACAGCGAGATTAAGGGGTGGACGGTGGGCGAATTCAGGGAATGGCTTCTCGCGGACAAGACCACGGCGGACATGATCCGCCGGGTGAGCAATGCCTTGACCGGTGAAATGGTGGCGGCGGTCACCAAGCTGATGTCCAATCTCGACCTGATTTACGCCGCCAAGAAAATCCGGGTCACTTCCCACTGCGTAAACACCGCCGGTTTGCCCGGAACGCTGGCCAGTCGTTGCCAACCCAACCACCCCATCGACAACCCCGAAGGCATTCGGGCCGCCATCTACGAGGGGCTCTCCTACGGTTCCGGGGACAGCGTCATCGGCATCAACCCCGTGGACGACAGCCTGGGCAGCGTGATGCGCCTGCTCGACATGACCCACGACATCATCCGCACCTGGCAGATCCCCACCCAGAACTGCCTGTTGTCCCACGTCACCACCCAGATGCAGGCCATGCAAAAAGGGGCGCCGGTGGGCCTGGTGTTTCAGAGTCTGTCGGGTTCGCAGCTGGGCAATCAAAGCTTCGGCGTGGATGTGGGCATGCTGGACGAAGCCTACGCACTGGCCCAAAAATACTGCTGGCCGGCGGGCCCCAACTACATGTATTTTGAAACCGGGCAGGGCTCCGCGCTGTCGGCCGATGCCCACAACGGCTGGGATCAACTCACCCTGGAAGCCCGGATTTACGGATTGGCCAAACGCTGGAAGCCCTACCAGGTCAACACCGTTGTGGGGTTCATCGGACCGGAATATCTCTACGACGCCATCCAGATCACCCGGGCCGGCCTGGAGGATCACTTCATGGGCAAGCTCACGGGGATACCCATGGGGTGCGATGCCTGCTATACCAACCACGCCCGTGCGACCCAGAACGACATTGAAAACCTGGCGGTGCTCCTCACTGCGGCCGGCTGCAATTATTTCATGGGGGTGCCCATGGGCGATGATGCCATGCTGGCCTACCAGTGCACCAGCTTTCACGACGCCCCCTCGTTGAGGCAGGCCATGGGGCTGCGACCGTTGCCGGAGTTCGAGGCGTGGTTGGAGGAGCTGGGCCTGATGAAAGACGGTGTGCTCACCGCCAAGGCCGGGGACCCGTCGTTTTTCCTGAGCCGCTAACCGGCGGTGCTGCCTCGCGGGGAGCCGCTCGCCACCGGGGGCGGGCGCTTGCTTCCGGATGATATTCGATAGGGATAAGGGCCATGCAAGAAGTGGACATCCAGGCCATCGTTCGGGCCGTACTGGCCGAGCTGCAACCGTCCCAGGGGATAAGCGCGGAATCCCCCCAGGCTGCCGCGGCCGCCGAACACGACGGCCTGCGGATCGACCTGAATGACCCCACCCTGCCAGCGGCCCGCCAAAGGTCCGGAATTGAGGACCCCATCAACCCGGAGGGGCTTGCCGCCCTGATGGCGGCCACTCCGGCGCGCATCGGCGTGGGCCGCAGCGGACCGCGCCCGCGGACCGCCGCCCGCCTCCTTTTCCTGGCCGACCATGGGGTCACCCAGGACGCCCTGATGCACGCGGTCGATCCCCACTTTCTGGAGGAGCTGGGGTTCTTCACCGTCGAGAGCCAGGCCGCCGACCGGCAGGTGTATCTGAAGCGGCCAGATCTGGGGCGCCGGCTCACTGAAGCCTCCAAGGCCCTGCTCCGGGAACGCTGCACCCGGAATCCCGACGTGCAGGTTTTTGTCGGCGACGGGTTGAGCGGTGCGGCCATCGAGCATAACCTGCGGCACATCATGCCGGTGCTCCGGCAGGGCCTGCAAAGTGCCGGGCTGTCCATGGGGACGCCGTTTTTTGTCCAAAACGCCCGGGTGGGACTGCTCAACGATGTGAACACCATTGTGGACGCCAAGGTGTGCGCCATACTGATCGGGGAGCGGCCGGGGCTTGCCCGGGCGGAAAGCATGAGCATCTATCTGGGATACCGTCCCCGGCCGGACGCCACCGATGCCAATCGCGATGCGATCTGCAACATCTACGCGGGCGGACTCAACCCCCTGGAGGCCGGCGCCCATGCCGTCCAGCTCATCCAGAAAATGATCAAAGACCAGGCCAGCGGCGTCGACTTGAAACGGGTGTAGAACATGTCCGTCCACAGCTTGAAAAATCCATCGATCGGCGGGAAAGCCCTATGGCCATCCTGGATCCCATAAAACCGCAGATATTGGCCGTCCGGGTGATCCCCAATGTCCACCCGGGGTTGGCGGGCAAGCTGAAACTGCGTGCAGACCAGCGGAGTCTGGGATTGATCACCTGCAGCATCGACGACGCGCTCTACGCTGCCATCGACGCGGGCACCAAGATGGCGGACGTCGAGGTCGTGTATGCCAAATCGTTTTATGCGGGCGCCGCCCATGCCTCTGGCCCCCTGTCCGGGGAGATCATCGCCCTGTTTGCCGGGCCGGACCCGTCCGAAGTGGGTGCGGCCTTGGAAGCCACCCAGGCCTACGCCGAAAACGAGGCCTGGTTTTACGCCGCCAATGACGCGGGCACCAACGCCTTTTTTGCCCACACCATCTCGCGCACCGGCTCCTACCTGTCCCGGCAGGCGGGCATTCCCATGGGCGCGCCCCTGGCCTACCTGATCGCTTGCCCCCTGGAGGCCACCTTCGGCCTCGACGCGGCTTTGAAGGCCGCCGATGTGGAAATGAGGGTCTGGTATGAACCGCCTTCGGAAACCAACTTCTCCGGGGGGTTGCTGACCGGTAGCCAGAGCGCCTGCCAAGCCGCTTGCGAGGCCTTCCGCGAAGCGGTGCTGGACGTCGCCAACAACCCGAGCAAACGCTGAGCAAGGAGATGGCATGACCCAGGGTTTCGACAAGGACCTGACATCGATCCAGGAAGCCCGCCGGCTGGTGGAAAGCTGTTTCGCGGCTCAGCAGCAATTTATCGACTTCAGCCAGGAACAGGTGGATCGCATCTGCAAGGCCATGGCCGAGGCGGCCCATCAGGCGGCCGAGCGGCTGGGGCGCCTGGCGGCCGAGGAAACCACCTATGGCGTTCCCCGGCACAAAACGCTCAAAAATCAACTGGCCAGCCGGGGCGTATGGGACTCCATCCGCGACATTCCGACCGTGGGGGTGGTCCGGGAGGACAAGGCCAAGGGCATCGTCGAAATCGGCTGGCCGATGGGGGTCGTGGCGGCCTTGAGCCCCAGCACCAACCCCACATCCACCCTGATCCACAACACCCTGATTGCCGTCAAGGCCCGCAACGGCATTGTCAACGCCCCGCACCCTTCGGCCTGGCGCTGCTGCGGCGAGGCCACGCGGGTGCTGGCGGAGGCCGGCGAGGCGGCCGGCATGCCTTCCGGCCTGGTGAGCTGCATGGCCGCCATTTCGCTCCCCGGCACCCAGGAACTGATGCGGCACGCCAAAACCGCCGTCATTCTGGCCACGGGCGGTTCCGACATGGTGCGCGCGGCCCACAGCATGGGCAAGCCGGCATACGGGGTCGGCCCCGGCAACGTTCCCTGCTACGTCGATCGCAGCGCAGACGTGCAGACGGCGGCTTCCCTGATCGTATCCAGCAAGGCCTTCGACAATTCGGTGATCTGCGCCACGGAGCAGGCCGTGGTGGCCGACAGGCCCATCGCGACCGCCTTGCGCGCCGCCATGGAGCGCCTGGGCGCCTATTTCGTCGATCCGGCCCAGGCGGGGGCCCTGGGCCGGGTGCTTTTCTTCGCCAACGGCGTCATCAATCCCCGCAGCGTTGGTCAGACGCCGCAAACCTTGGCCCGCATGGCGGACATCCACATTCCTGAAGGCGCCCGCATTCTGGTGGCCCCCTTGAGCCGGGTGGGTGCGGAGGAGCCGCTGTCCCGGGAGAAGCTGACCACGGTGCTCGGCTGGTACGAAGCCGATGGCTGGCAGGCGGGCTGTGACCGCTGCATGGAGATGATCCTCTTCGGGGGGCGGGGCCATAGCCTGGTGATCCATGCCGCCGACGAGGCCGTGGTCATGGCCTTCGGGCTCAAAAAGCCGGTGTTCCGTCTACTGGTGAATACCATGGGGACCCTGGGGTCGGTGGGGGTGACCAGCGGCCTGATGCCGGCCCTGACCCTGGGGTCCGGGGCGATCGGCGGCGCCATCAGCGGCGACAACATCACGACCACCCACCTGCTCAACATCAAGCGGATCGCCCACCAGATTAAATCCCCGCCGGCCCAGGCGATGGTGGACGGGGCGGCGCTGCCGCCCGGGGTCAATGATCTGGACCCGGCCGAATTGAAGGCCATTGTGCGGGCGGTGATAGAAGAATTGGCCCGTCATGGGGAGTCGGCATGACCCGTGGGCCTGCCGGGCCGAATGGTGACGCCGGAGGGCCCAGCGCCATAGGCTCTCACCAAGCTGCCGCCACAGATCGGCAGTCGATTTTCCGGTGGGCGCGTCGCGTGCGGCGCAGCCGCGGCCACGGCGCCACCGGTCAAGGAGGGACCAGAAAAAATGACAACCAAAGGGGATGGGACGTCTTCCTCTTCCGGCCGCCGGGCACAGGTACCGCCGGTCCGCAAAAAAAGCCCCCCCAAGCCATCGGCAGCGGCCGGTGCCCGCGCCGCCGGCGGGAATCAAGCGGTACATACAACCCAAGCCACCACACTAAAGGAGAAGCTCACGATGGTTGACATTCAAATGATCGCTCTGGGAATGGTTGAAACCAAGGGCCTGGTGGGCGCCATCGAGGCCGCGGACGCCATGGTCAAGGCTGCCAACGTGCACTTGATCGGCAGCGAGTATATCGGGGGCGGATTTGTCACCGTCATGGTGCGCGGCGATGTGGGGGCGGTGAAAGCGGCCACCGACGCCGGTGCGGCGGCGGCCAAGCGCGTGGGCGAGCTGGTGTCAGTCCACGTGATCCCGCGCCCCCACAGCGATGTGGAGATCATTCTGCCCCAGGAAACCAAGGGCGGCTTCGGCCGGAAGGCTTAGTGATCGGAAGTACAGGTGACACGGGAAGCCGAAATGGGTCAATTTTCCCAGGAGGCCGATATCCGACGCCTTGCCAGAGAGGAAGGCTGTCGATATCTGCTGCTGCTGGCTCCCGAGGACCGCATCACGTTCGAAGCCGTGGACGTCGCTCGCAGCCCGGGGATACTGATCCACCGTGAGGGCGAGCTCGCCGAGGAAAGTTGCCGCATGGGAGCAGACCGCGTGAATCCAGCGCTACACACCTTTTTATCCAAAGCCAGCGCGATGATGATTGGCGAACCCATTCCACCGATGGGCAGCGGCATTAATGACCAGACCGCCTTGCTGCCCGCCGTTTACCCGCGGGATCTCGATCCACCGCCCATGGTCAACGGGGAGCGGACGACGCCCCTCCGGGTGCATGTGGGTGTCGATCTGGGCACGGCCTACACGGTCCTGGTGGTGCTCGACCAGCAGAAGCAGCCGCTGGCGGGCGAGTATCGTTTCGCCCAAATCGTTCGCGATGGACTGGTGGTGGATTTTCACGGCGCCATCGCTCTTGTGCAGCAGCTGAAGCGGAATGTCGAAAAACGTCTGGGCTTTGAACTGACCTCGGCGGCCACCACCTATCCGCCCGGCGTTTCACCCCACGAGGTCAGGGCCACCCAGCATGTGGTGCGGGCGGCCGGCTTTGAATGCGAGCAGACCGTCGACGAGCCCACGGCGGCCAATGCCGTGCTGCAAGTGCGCAATGGTGCGGTGGTCGATGTGGGTGGGGGTACCACCGGGATTGCCATCTTCCGGGAAGGCGAGGTCGTCTATACGGCTGACGAGCCCACCGGCGGCACCCACTTTTCCCTGGTGATCGCCGGAGCCCTGGGAATCGAACTCGAAGAGGCCGAGCGCATCAAAAAAAATGGCGCGAATTACCAACGGCTCTTTCCGCTTGTGCGTCCGGTGATGGAGAAGGTCGGAACCATTGTGGCCCGACACGTGGCGGCGCATGCCGTGGAGGCCATTTATCTGGTGGGCGGCACGGCCTGTTTTCCGGGCATCGACGGGGTGGTGGAACAGGTTACCGGCATCAGGACGGTCATCCCCGGCTTTCCCCTGTTTGTGACGCCGCTGGGTACGGCCATGTACAATCTACCGGGAAAAAACGAGGTCAACTATGGGCGATGAATTCCAATTGCGCGTTTATTGCTACCTGGACCGAACCCAACCCCAATACGCCGCCTTCGTGGGCACCGTTACCCAGGGCGACCTGATGGTCGAAGGCATGGCGTCTTTGTATATCGAGGTGGCCCCCGGCAACGAGGTTTTTCGCCTGGTGGACATCGCGGTCAAGGCCACCGAAGCTCGTCCCGGGGCCCAGGTGGTGGAACGGGAATTCGGGATGTTCGAAATCCACTCCCACTCCCAGCAAGCCGTGATCGAGGCCGGCGCCATGGTGCTGGATCGGCTGGGTCTGGAGGAAATCGGACGGGTCAAGCCTTTTGTGGCCTCGGTGCAGCTCATCACCAATGTGGATCCTTACCAGGCGCAGTTGCTCAACCGTTTCCGACGGGGCAGCATGCTCGTGGCCGGCGAAACCCTGCTGGTGCTCGAGGTGGCCCCGGCGGCCTATATCAATATCGCCGCCAACGAGGCCGAGAAGCGGGCCAATATCAAATTGATCCACATCTCTTCGGTGGGCCGTTTCGGCCGCATGTGGATGTGCGGCTCCGAGTCCGAGATGGTCACCGCCAAGATGGCGGCGATCGCCGCGATCGAGGGCATTCAAGGCCGCAAGGGATAGGCCGGCGCCGTCGATCTGATCCGCTGGATTCGCGGCGTGCCGGGCGTTGCATAGAGGGGGGCAGGGTATGAAGACATTCTACACCGTGCGCGATATCGAAGACATGCACGCGGCCGGCGTGGCTGAGATCGAGCTCCACGATGATGTGGTGCTCACCGACGTGGCCCGGGAAAAAGCCATCGCCCTGGGGATCTGCCTGCGGCCGGCGGACGCCGACGACGGCGGCCGCCAGGGGCGGGGCAAGCCGCGCGCGACCTCCGCCGGCCAGAGGGTCATCACCTCGGTCGTTGCCGGTGCGCTCACGCAACCGCCCCCTGTGCCCGCGGCAGCGCCTTCTTGGCCCCCGGCCGGCATCGGCGCTCCCCCAGGCGACCTGGTCGGAAAAATCAAAGCCGCTGTCGTGGCCCGTCTGGGAACCGACAAGTACAACGACGTCTTGGACCAGATCATCCCCCAGGTGATGTCGCAACTCAAAAAATGACGATTTCGTTTCGCTGTCATGTTTTTAAAGGGGAGGGACTATGGCTTACAGCAGGCGATTTCCGCCTTGACGAAACTGGCGGCCCTTGCGGCGGCCGTCATTCGGGACGGGCTGCTCGAATCGATCACGGCGGGCCCCGGTTGAATCGCGGTCACGCCGCAGCTTGCGGCGCTTGTCCGGCGTTTGGCGAAATGAAACGATCAGGAGGGGTCACCCTTTGAACAGCTTCTTGAAAAACCCCTTTTTTGCGGGTTCCGGCGGCGGCAGGTTCAACTGTTTGCAGATCGCCGCCTCGGTTTCGAATTGGGAGACATCCTCGCCTTCCACGACGACCTGATCGCCGACCATCACGGCCGGCGAAAGCGGAAGGTCCAACTCGAAGTATTCATCGGTCATGTATTCGGCTTTGGGTTTGGACGTAACCTCGATGGTGATCTCGTACTTTTGTCCCAGCACGGGGAGTGGGTTTTGGCGGCCGCCCGGGTCATGGCGCCGGGCAGGCGCAGTTCCCACAGCCCGAACAGGCTGGTGGCGAAAAGGATCAGGACACCGGCGACAAAGGCCAGGACGAGGGGGTGTTGCAGCAGGGCGCCCATCAGCCCACCGGTCAGCGCAGCCTCTACGCCCAAAGATGCGTTGGTCAGGGCCAGGCCCATCAGGTAACAGCGGCCGTGCATCACCAGCGTGACCTGGCTGGGTCTGTCGTGAGCCGTGCGGCCGCCGAAAAACGAAACGGTGATGGGGATCATGGGGTACACGCAGGGCGTCAGGTTCAAGGCCAGCCCACCCGCGAAGACACCCAGCAGTGTACAGAGCATGGCCCAGCCCTGAAGGGACTGCGCGCCAACCGGTCTGGAGGCGGTTTCCGGGGATGCCGAAAGCCCGGCCGGACTTTCGCCCACGGGGCCCTGCTCCTGCCATTTCGGAAACCCGTGGGGGGTCGCGGTAGACGTTTTGGTAGCTAAGCTTTACGGCCTCACGGGCCGCGGAGTCGCTGCGGAATCATGTCAGGCCCGCTCAGTAAAAGACAAGCACGCGTTCCTGGTCCGGCCCCAAAAAGTCCTTCAGGTCACCCGCCTTGCGCCAGCGCGCCCGCCAGGTGGGTGCCATCGGAAAATTACCAGCCCCCAGGATGTGCCCGGAGCGGAATTCCTATTCCTGGAGGGTATCCACCAGCAACAAAGCCGAAGGGTCCTTCCGATACCGGCCGGCGAGTTCTTCGGTGGTGATGATGCGGTACCCGCCGGCCCGGGCCTCGGCCAGGCCGTCGTTCCAGCTGGCCTCTTGCGGCGCGATGGGGCGCTGGGCGTACCAGACGAAGAGGACGGCTGTCGACGCGGCCGCCAGCGCCAGGAAAAAAGATGGCCATCGTCTCATGTGCGGTCTCCAGCTTCTATCTGATCCCTCCCTATACGGGTCGCTTCCCCTCTCTTTCCAGTTTTGAAAGCAGAAAAGTCGCCCCCCCTGCGGGACAGCCCGAGTTTGTCGGCAAGTGTTCCGTCATCCAGCGGTCCGTGCGTTTTCAGAAGCGTCAGCACCTCGGCTTCCAGTTCCTCCAGCCAGTCCTCGAACAGCACCAGCAGGTCGGGATCGGCGATCGCCAGGAGCTGTTCGGACTGCGCCACCTTGTCCACCAGGCTTTGGCACATCTGCGTTGGGTCGACACCTTCGCCTATGCACTCGGCCGGTCACAAATGCACCATGCTGGAAACCTTGTCGCCCTCGGATATGCCGATCAGATGCATCAGAAAGCGCTCGCGTGCGTCGTCGTCCAGGTCCGCCAGTAGTCTTCCCAAGACAGGTGTGATTTTAGAGAGGGCATCTTCCGGGGCCATGCGCCATATGATTTCAAAAAGCTCGTCCATGGGGATTGGGTTGCCTCCGTTGTATTTAAAAGGTCTTTCTTGCCGACGAGATCCGTTGCGACCGTGTTCAAGGTTTGGATCACCTCCAAAATTCTCTCGTCCGCCAATTCATAGTAAATAAAAGGCCCCGCGCGCTCCACCGTAACCAAAAGCGAGCGCTTCAACTCTTTCAAATGGTGCGACACCAGTGGCTGCAACAAACCCAGTTCCTCGACAATTGCGGAAACCGATTTCTTCCCGCCGCTGAGGAGCAGCAGGATCCTCAGGCGGTTGCCGTCAGCCAGGCTTTTGGCCACAAAGGCGGCGCTTTGAAGCTGGCCAGCATCCAGCCGGCATTGACCCGCACACCCGGTGCGGCCTCCCGCCAGGGTCTGCGATATCCGGTCTGAAGCGTCATCCAGCGTTTGCTCTTCGGTGTTGGTCATAATTCAGTATATCTCGAGAATTTAGAGGCTTACCCCAATCGAAAGGCCGGCACCGTTCTGAGCCCTGTTTCCGTGGGCTGAACTTCAACCGCCAAGCCTTTGGGGGCCTTGTCTGCAATGGGTGAATCGCACCCTGTGCGTTTCCAGGAGGATTTCATCTTCCCACCGGGTTCGCCGGTGTGGCCGAAGGTGTTGAGGGGCCATAGGTCAAGGCAATCACACCAATATATAAGCAAGCGTTTATGTGATGCCCCCGGGATTGTCAACAGAAGCTTGGCAGGGGTCGTGATTGTCCGGAAAAAAGAGGCCGTCGTGGCGCCAAGAAAACGGTGACGAGGGGCAGGGCTGTCATTTGCCCCCGCACACGGTTTTGCCCTTGCCTTTGGCTGGCGTTTGTGCCAATGCCTGCAGCGATTCGGCAGTACATTCTGATTGCAGGGGCGCCTGAAAGGCCACATCGGTGGTGATGCCGCGGGGCGGTTTTCAAAGTGCAAAGCTGCGGGCGGCTCGCCGTGCTGCCGCCGTCAGGAGGGGTGAAAAATGCAAACCACCATCTGGACCTACCTGATTCCCATCACCCTGCTGACCATCACCCCGGGGGTGGACACGATGATAGTCATCCGCAACACCAGCCGTGGCGGCTGGCTGGACGGTGCTGTCAGCAGCCTGGGGATCTGTTCGGGCCTTTTCGTTCACGCGATTGTCTCGGCGCTGGGGATTTCGCTGATCCTGCTGCAGTCCGCCTGGGGGTTCAATGCGCTCAAACTGGGCGGGGCCGGCTACCTCTGCTGGCTGGGAATCGTCAGCCTGCGAAGCGCCCTTCGGGGTGGGACGACTTACGGGCTGGAAAACGGCGGGCAGCCGCCCTGCGCCTTCAGTGCCGTGCGCTCGTTTCTGGAAGGCTTTCTCTCCAACGTCCTCAATCCCAAGGCGATTGTTTTTTACATGGCCTTTCTGCCGCAGTTCGTCGACCCGGCCGGATCCGCCTTGCGCCAATCGATGTTTTTGGCAGGGGTGCATTTCACGGTCGCCATGCTCTGGCAGTGTCTGCTGGCCGCGGTGGTGGGGCACGCCGGCAATCTGCTCAGGCGAAGCGGCATCCGGCGAACTCTCGCCGGCGTGACCGGTGCGATCATCCTGGCACTGGGCATTCGCCTGGCCATCGATCATTAACCGCCTCGGGGCGCAAAACTGCTGGAAGCGCCCAGCCGCGAAGACCTCAAAATAAAATCCGGAGCAGACGAACCTGCCCCGGACCACTGGATATTGGCAAAAGCGTGATATTGAGAGCAGCGCTGAACTGAAACCGCCGGGCAAGGGCGGCCGGCGCCGAACGGGGGATCGCGAGTCGGCTGGCGGCCAGGTGGACGGTCTATCCCACCTGACTGGATTTCAAGGGACGGAGGTTGACCACCTGCTTGCCCTTCTGTGTTTCTTTGATCTCGAAGCTGACCGGGTCATCCTGCTGAAGACCAAAATAACCATACTCCCGGATACCCGATTGGTGCAGGAAAATGTCCCCGTACTCCTCAGTCGTGACGAAGCCGTACCCTTTTTTTTCGTTGTACCATTTAATGCGACCTTCCATTGGGTGTTTCTCCTTTCCCCTTGCTTTGCGCAAATGCTCAGGATGTCACTTTGAAAGAAGGTCTAAAAGGAAGGAATTTTAGACGGGCCCCAAAATTTACTCCGGAGGAATGCACAAAATTGAATGGCTGAATGAAGCTCCTCTTTACCCTGATCCCTGAAAAATGTCAATCTCGGTGACGTCGTGAATCGGGGGCTCTTGCTGTCCGGCTGCTGACCCGACTGCCACACCTTGGCGGGGGGCCGACGCACAGTGCTTGTCCCAAACGTCGATCACGTATTGACTGTGTCAAGCAGTTGTCTAATCTTGGATTACGAGAAATTTAGTACCGGTCAACTGTTCACCGGCGGGCGGCCGTTCTGGGGAGGCGCTGTGATCCTCACCGCCTCGGCGGGCAGGCGCCCTCTGGCAGACCAGGCCATAGGGCCGGCGCCGACCGCGGCCCCAAACAGGGGATCTGCCCCAAGCAGCAACATTGACTTTCGGCTGCCCCTGAACTCCAAGCCCAGCCACAGCGGTTATCACCACTGACGGGAGGTCTCGAATTATGCGTAACGATCTGGGAGAGATCCTTAATCTAATCGGGGAAGAATATCGGGATCAAGTTTCCAATGACTCCCGATACTATATCGAGGTGGACATCGGTGCCAAGGCTGAAAACCGGAGGTACGCCGGGCTCAATCGCCGTTT
>JAWOJK010000071.1:0-4739 GCA_046481705.1 Desulfobacterales bacterium
ACGCTGGGCGCTGACACAGTCGCAGTGACCGCCGAAAGATTCCAAAAAATGCATGCAGCGGCTGGAAAGGGTGGCTTTGCGATAGAATCGGCACAGGCGATGTTCGGCCCAGTTTTTACCGGCCCGACAAAAGGACATCGCCCCGCCATTCGCCTCAGCCCCGGTGTCAGGCCCAGAATCGCTGAAATCCACTGTTGCGGGTTGCTTTCCGCCTTTGGCGGCACGATATTTGATTGAGCCAAAACAAGCGCTGCGGCAATCGGCCGCGGCGGGCACCAGAAATCTGCCGGCAACGGGCTGCCGCCGAAAGTCTTGGCCCGAGCCCGGCCGAGAACCTGTTTTCCCTGCAACCAATGGAGCGCCCATGAGATCCAAAGATCGCGAGCACCTCAGCCTTTTGTGCGATATCGGGGAGTTGGCCGCCCTCATTACCGAGAGCTCCGACATTCACCATTTTTTGCAAAAAACCGTTGAAATGATTTCACGGCACCTCTCGGCGGATGTCTGCTCGATTTACCTCCACGAGGAAAACCGCGACGAACTGGTGCTGACCACCACCCTCGGCCTCAACCCGGGCGCGGTGCAAAAGGTGCGCATGCGGCCGGGCGAAGGTTTGGTGGGCGCCACGTTCGAGCGCGACCGGCCGGTGTGCGAGGGGGTGGCCGGAGAGAGCCCGCAGTTCAAGTATTTTCCCGAAACCGATGAGGACCGTTTCAATTCGTTCATCGCGGTGCCGATCCGCAGAGGGATCGAACGGGTCGGGGTGTTGGTGGTGCAGCATGAGGAGCGCAGCTACTTTGACGAGGTCGACGTCAAGGCCCTGCGGGCCGTGGCGTCCCAGTTGGCAGGGGCCATCGGCAATGCCCGCCTGATGGTCTGCCTGACCCGTTTTGACACCTGCCGCTATGGCGATCAGGCGCTCGCGCAACCGCTGTTCTTCAAAGGCAAGGCCGCTTCGCGGGGCGTGGCCTGGGGGCCGGCGGTGGTGTTTGACCGCAGCCACAGCCAGTTGCTGGATGCCGAACCGTCCGCCGCCCCGGCGCACACCCTCAAGGCCTTCCATCGGGCCGTGGCCGCCACCGGCGAACAGTTGGAGCGCTACCAGCGGCGCTTGTCGAACCGTCTGCCGGAGAGCGCCTCGCTGATTTTTGCGGCCCACGTGATGATCCTGAAAGATGAAAAATTCATCGGTGAGATGGTCACCCGCATCGCCGGCGGGATGGCGCCGGCGGAAGCCGTGCGATCCGTGGCGCGGCGCTACATGGCGCTTTTCTCCGCCAGCCATCACGCTTACCTGCAGGAAAAAGCCCATGACATCAAGGACCTGGCCGGTCGCATGCTGAACAACCTCTTGCAGCCAACCCCCGAGAAGACCGGCCTGTTCGAGGACCGGATTGTCATTTCGCGCCAGCTCTACCCCTCGGAGATGCTCAAGTTCGGAATTGAAGGTGTACGGGGCATTGTTCAGGTCGGTGGGGGCCTGACCTCCCATGTGGCCATCCTGGCCCGTTCGATGCAGATGCCGCTGGTGATTGCCGACCGCCCTGAGCTGATGCGGGTCGCCGAGGACACGACGGTGCTGCTGGACGGCGACATCGGCAATGTCTATGTCCGCCCCGGCGATAAGATCATCCGCCGTTTCCGCGACCGTCAGGTTTCGGTGCGGGCGGCCCCGGCCCCAGGAAAGGCCGTCCGCGGCGCTCCGACCTGCACCCGCGACGGCGTGCGGGTGCACCTGCTGGCAAATATCAACCTGCTCAGTGAATTGACCGTCGCGCGGGACCTCGCGGCCGAGGGTGTCGGACTCTACCGCACCGAATTCCCGTTTTTGATACGGGCGGCCTATCCCTCGGAAGAAGAGCAATACGTGGTTTACCGTCGGCTCTTCGAGGAAATGGCGGGCCGGCCGGTGACCATCCGGACGCTGGATGCCGGTGGCGAAAAAATGCTGAGCTACTCCGAAACCGGGAGGGCCGCAAACCCCGAGCTGGGGCTGCGCTCGATTCGTTTTTCGCTGCGCCATCGGGATGTCTTTTTGCAGCAGCTCCGCGCCATCCTGAGGGCCGCCGAGGGCGTCGAGACCGTCCGGATCATGTTCCCGATGGTCTCCAGCCTGGACGAATTTGCGGCCGCCAAAGCGGTCGTGGCCGAAGCGGCCCGACAGTTGGCGACCGAGGGCGCCCACCACCATCCGGAGCCGCAGGTGGGCATCATGGTGGAGTTGCCCGCCGTGCTCGAGATTATCCGGGAAATGGCGGGCGCGGTGGACTTTTTTTCCATCGGCTCCAATGACTTTGTGCAGTACCTGCTGGCCGTGGATCGCACCAACGAGGAGGTGGCCGAGTACTATCAGCCCTTTCACCCGTCGGTTCTCAGGGGACTTGCGCGGATTTCGGCGGCGGCGCAATCTGCCGGAAAATACCTGGCGATCTGCGGCGAGATGGCCCACGATCCGACATTTTTCTTGTTTCTCGTGGGGATTGGCGTCCGCAATTTCAGCCTGGACCCCCAGTTTTTGCCGGGCGTTCGAAAGGTGGTGGCTGACCTCGAGGTGCCCGCCGCCGAAAATTTTGCCCGCAACCTGCTGGCCGAAGCGACCATTGCCGGGGTGCGCCGTCACCTGGCGGCCGTCGCCGCCACCGGCCCGATACCCTCGGCCGCTTGAGGAATCGCAACAAAAGCCGCCTTACCCGGGCGCGAAAGGAGGCCTGAGATGCTGACTGCCAGAGAATACCACGACCGCACGAGCTACGACCGCCGGCGCATGGACCCGCACCGGCTGGACTGGGCCGACCAGCCCGGGGTGTACAAGACCTACCCCGGTGCGGCAGCGCTGTCTCTGCCGATGGTTGATGACGACGCCGATCGGTCGCTTTGGGAGGTGGTCGACGGGCGCGCCCGGCTGGACCTCCCGGCGGCATCCCCACTCGGGCTGCAGCAGGTGGCCCGCATCCTGGATCGCACCTGTGCCCTCACCGCCCGGCGACGCGCTATCGGGGAAATCTTTGACTTCCGCAGTGTGGCATCGGCGGGCGCGCTCTACCCGACCGAGCTTTACCTCGCGGCCTCGGCCGGCGAGTCGCTGGCCGCGGGCGTTTACCACTTCGGCCTGGAACGCCGCTGCCTGACCCCGCTGCGGGTGGGACCGGTCTCGGCCGCCGTTGCGGCCGCCACGGGGGTTGAAAGCGGGTCGCGGCCGGCACTTTCATTTTTTGTGAGCGGGATTTTTTTCAGGAGTGCCTGGAAGTACCGTCAGCGGGCGTTGCGCTACGTCCTGCTGGACGCCGGACATCTGCTGGAAAACCTGCTGCTGGCACTCAAGGCCTGCGGTCTGAACGGCCGCCTGAGCTATGATTTCGACGATCGCCAGGTGGCCGGCCTGCTGGGGCTGGAGCTGGCGCGCGAGGCCCCCCTGGCCGTAGTGCTGGTGATGGCCCCCACCTCAGCCTCCGCCCCCAACGGGGATGCGCCGGCGCCGCTGGCGGGGGCAATGCCGGCCGCCGGCCGGGTGGCCGCCCGTGAGGTGCCCTACGATCTGATCGCCCAGGCGTACCGCTCGGGAATAACGGCTTATCCTGCAGATGCCGCAGACCCGCAGCAAGTTTCAGCGTTGGGTCTTCGGGAGACGCAAACCTTTGAAGTGCCCGCGTTTCCGGCAGCAGAAGGCCAACTGGGGCTCTCCCGGGCGCTCCGGCAGCGCCGCTCGCGGCGCAATTTTACGGCTGAACCGCTGGCGCGGCCGTCTTTTGAACGCCTGCTGGACCTGGTGTGCCGGGCCGCACCCATGGACCGCCCGGCCGAACCCCGCTACGGGGCCGGTGTGGCCATCGGGGCGCTGGTCGGAAACGTCGACGGCTACCCGCCGGGGGTTTACCTCCTATCGCCTGGTGACCGCCGTTTCGCCCGG
The DNA here is from genome assembly GCA_046481705.1 of Desulfobacterales bacterium. GTDB lineage: Bacteria > Desulfobacterota > Desulfobacteria > Desulfobacterales > JAABRJ01 > JAABRJ01. Next base: position 3,908 of record JAWOJK010000071.1, read on the forward strand.
GTCCGCGGCATTGCCACGACCGCCGCCATGGCCGCCGTCTGCCTGGATCAAATGTGGCTGGCGGCGGCGTCGGTTCATTTTCTTTTGATGGCCAACCTGTCGGCGCTGGATGCGTGCTGGGGGGCGCGCGGCTACCGCTACGCCATGTTGGGGGCCGGCCGGATCGGGCAGCGGCTTTACCTGGGCGCCACCGCGCTCGGGATCGGCTGCTGCGGGATCGGTGCCCTTTACGATGACGAAGCGCGGCGTCTGCTGGGGCTGAGCGCCGATGCGGGGCTGCTCTACCTGGTGGCGGTGGGGTCGGTCAGGGGACGATAGCAGCATAACCGCAGGCCTGTTTTTTCCCCACCGGCGGGGGGGTTGGCGCTGCCCGCCTCGGAGCCGTGCAGGCCATTTACGGCCTGTCCCAGTCCCGCGGGATTGTTTTCTGCCGCGCCCCTTTTCCCGGACGGTGGGTCCTGTCAAACGCCGTCCGGGCTTTCCCAACCGGTTTCGTTGGCGCCACTTTTTCCGGCCGGGGTCTCGGCATCCGCCATCTCCGCATAGTGCAGCGGTTCCGTGAGGGGTGGCAGTGCTCAATGGAACATTTTCCAGACCTGACGGCAAATGCCCCGGCGGTCTTCCGAGGCGCCGGCCCCTTGCCGGAGCGTTGCGGGGAAACAGAGGCGGCCGCAATCAGGCCAGCCTAACGTAATCACCCCGCAGCGACGCACAAGCCGGCCGCGGAGGGTCCAGAATTCAGGAAGCCCCAACGCGCGGCCGGGTGACGGTTTATGCTGAAAAAGAGGCCTTGTTACTGCAGGGAAATTCCTTCACCTGTTCATGCCCCATT
>JAWOJK010000117.1:0-11564 GCA_046481705.1 Desulfobacterales bacterium
GTCATTCCTGGGGTTTGGGAAGGTGTCGGGGTTCAATCTCGGCAGCCTAGTGCTGGCCACCGGTGGTGCGCTGTTGATTTTAGTAGTCTATCGCAAGATCAAAAAATAAGCCGGCGGGGACCGTTCGAGGGGGTTCCGGTAAAATCAGCCGGCCAGAGGCCAGGCGGGGAGGGTTTTTGGCCCGCCGGGCAAACAGCTTGTGATAACCGTTTTGGGTTTACGGTTATTTTTTTGCCGGTTCATCCGGTTTTTCCATTTTCTGACACGCGCTGCAGATGCCAAAAAAATCAAGGCGGTGGCTGAGGATGAGAAAACCGGTGTCCTTGCTGAGCTGCGCCGTCACGTCGGCCAGCGAGGAGAGATCCGGGTCGATAATCTCTTTGCACCGCAGACAGACCAGGTGCGGGTGAGGATAGGGCCGGTTGCCGTCGTAGCGATTGCTGCCGTCGGTGAACCCCAGCTCCAGGGCTTCGCCCAGTTGCTTCAGCAGGGCGATGTTTTTGTAGACCGTGGCCAGGCTGGTGGTTGGAAAATCCACCCGGACTTTTGCATAGATCTGTTCAACGGTAGGGTGCCCGGCACTGAGCGCCAGAATCCTGAGGATCGCCAGCCGCTGGGGGGTGATGCGCAAGGCACGGTCTTTGAGCTTAAGAATCATCTCTTGGAGGCGAATTTCAGGATCGGCCATAATTCCCCCAGGCAGGACACTGGAAGTGTGCATCATCAAGCAGAACTTTTTCAGTAAAAGTAAAGGGGCCGCCAGGGGATGTCAAGGGCTTCCCCAAGCGCGGCGTGATTGGCGACGGCGAAAAAAAACCGGGTGGGTCGCCATGTGACGCGACCTCCCGGCACTACGGGCTGGGGCAGCCTGGCGGCTTGCCGCCGCAAGGCCTGCCGACGGTCAGGATTTGTCGCTTTTTTCCAGTTTCTCCGCGTCCTTTTTTTCCCCTTCGTTGGTGGCGCTTTTGAAGTTTTTGATCGCCTTGCCCATCCCGGCCCCGATTTCCGGAAGTTTGCCGGCGCCAAAGATGATCAGGATGATCACCAGGATAATGATTAATTCCGGCATTCCTATACCAAACATGGGTGCCTCCTCCTATTCATGCGGCCCGATTTGCCGCAATTCCTGCATCAGCCGCACGAACTCAGGTGAATTGATGTAGTTCTCCTTGGCGCTCTGGTAGTCGATCCAGTGTTTCCAGGTGGCCAGCCAGGCGGCGTTGTACCAGTAGCACGTCGGGTCGCCGTCGCCCTGCAGGTGCTTCAGATATGCCTGGTACTCTTCGGAACAGCCCTCGCACAAGTGGTACGGCAACCCGGATTGGGCCGAGGGGGGCGCCTGGCAGCCGCACTCCAGCTGGGCGCCGCATTTCTCACATTTCAAGGCGCAGCGGGAGCACTGAAAAACCTTCTGCACAGCCCGGATTTTGCGCCGTCGGTCGTGCGCGGCGCGCTTTTCCTCAGCCCGTTGGAGCTTGTCGTTCAGGGAGATGATGTCTGCCACGTCAACCTTTTGATTTTAGTAAGTTAGGGAAATTATGATTCATATACCACCCCCCCCGATGAAGTGTCAATCTTTTCGACAGCCGCCGGTGGGGGCTTTGCTTGACTTTGGGGGGGCAACCCGATATTTTTAGTTCGCAATCCACCGCAATCCCTGCTTTTCAAGGCGGCGCACACCTTCGCTGAGCAAGATCACTCCCCTGCGGGGGCCGTCAAAGACCCGACGAAAAGGAGCCGACACGATGCCCCCGACATTTCGTCCCAATTGCCTGCCGGTGCTCATCGGCAGCCTGCCCCTGAATGACCACCGCCAGGCGGTGCGCCTGGTGCTGCGCCACACCCCCGAGATCCCGGTGTGGGCCCAGCTGCCGGTACACCCCCAGGAGGGCATGCTGGCCCAGTTTCTGCCCGGCCTGCCGGGGGTCAAGACGGTCGGTGGCAGACAGCTGGTGGACACCGCCGACGGGATGTTCGATGATCAGCTGGTGGCCTTTTACGAGGCCTACCTGGCCGTGTCCGAGGGTGCCGGCAACCTGGACGGCTCGCGCTTTGAACTCACCGCCGATGTGGCGGGCGGTTTTTTTGCACTGCTGCAGGAGATAAAGCGCCTTTCACCGCCGCCGGTGGCCCTCAAGGGCCAGGTGACCGGCCCCTTCACCTTCACGACCGGCGTCACGGACCAGGACAAGCGCGCCGTCTTCTACAACGAACAGGTCCGCGACGCGGCCGTCAAACTGCTGGCCCTCAAGGCCCGCTGGCAGGTGCGGCGGATGGGCGCCGCGGGCTGCCCGGTGATCATCTTTATCGATGAACCGGCCCTGGCCGGCTTCGGCTCCTCCGAATTTATCAGCGTTTCCAAGGAAGAGGTCTCGGCCTGCCTTCACGAAGTGATTGCGGCGATCCACGCCGAGGGCGGGCTGGCCGGCGTGCATGTCTGTGCCAACACCGACTGGTCGGTGGTCCTGGACTCGGAGGTGGATATCGTCAATTTCGATGCCTATACCTATTTTGACAAGTTCATCCTGTACCCCGGCCTGGTCAAAACGTTTCTCCTAAACGGCGGCATTCTCGCCTGGGGCATCGTCCCCACCCTGCGGGCCGAGGACATCGAACGTGAAACCGCCGACTCGCTGACGGCCCAGTGGCAGGCCAAGGCCCGTCAGGTGGCTGCCCTGGGCGTCGCTCCTGCGACGATCAAAGCCCAGTCCTTGATCAGCCCCAGTTGCGGCGCAGGCTCTCTCAGCCTCACGCATGCCACCCGGGTGCTGGAACTGACCCGCGCGGTTTCGCTGAAACTGCGCGCAACCTTCGACCAATGATCGTGAGGTAGCCGATGACCGCCGAGCGCTCCAAGTTCTCTGGTGCTTCCCGCTACGTCCTGGACGACGAGCTGGCCAGCATCGTCAACATTTCCATGGCCCTGGAGATGCCCCTGCTGCTGAAGGGTGAACCGGGAACCGGCAAAACCATGCTGGCCCATGCGATTGCCGAAAACCTGGGCATGCCGCTGATCGTGCTGAACGTGAAATCCAGCATGAAGCTGGTGGAGGCCCTCTACCAGTACGACACCCTCACCCGTCTCAACGACAGCCGCTTCGGGGACTCGCGGCGGGAGGTGAGCGACATCGCGGCCTATATCAAGATGGGCAAGATCGGCCAGGCGTTTAGCGCCGCGGAGCGCACCGTGCTGCTGATCGACGAAATCGACAAAGCCGACACCGATTTCCAGGACGACATGCTCGACGTACTCGACCAGATGGAGTTCGACATCATCGAAATCGATAAAACCATCAAGGCCCGCCATCGCCCGGTGATCATCATCACCTCCAACGCCAAGAAAGACCTCTCCGACCCCTTTCTCGGGCGCTGCAACTTCCATCACATCGCATTTCCCGAGCCCAAGGTCATGCGGCAGATCATCCGGGTTCATTTTCCAGACATCGACGGCGACCTGATGACCGGTGCCGTTACCGCTTTTTACAAACTGCGCGACCTCGACAGCGTCGAAAAGAAGCCCGCCACGCGCGAGCTGCTCAATTGGATCCGGGCCCTCAAGGCGGACCCCGATTTTCACCCCCGTGAGATCGAAAAGGGTTCGGTCCCCTACCTGGGCGTGCTGTTCAAAAAAAGCCAGGATTTTGCCCGGGCGCTGGCCTCCACCGGTCGCCGCAGCCTGCGCTGACCTACCCTCAGGGCGGCAGTCATGTTCATCGCGTTTTTCTACAAACTGAAAGAAGCCGGCATCCCGGTCAGCCCGACGTCGTTTCTGCGCCTGCAGAAAGCCCTGAGCGCCGGCCTGGTGGCCACCCTGAACGATTTCTACACCGCCAGCCGGGCGATCCTGGTTAAAAGTGAACGCTACTTCGACCTTTTCGACCAGGTTTTCGCGCACCATTTCGAGGGCGCCGAGATGCCGGAGCGGGAGGGGATCGACCTGGACGAGGCCATCCAGGCCCTGCTGGAAGAGTGGCTGCGCGACCCCCAGATGCTGGCCGACGTTCTCGGCATGGACGCCGCCGAAATCGGCAAGCTTTCCCCCGAGGAGCTGATCGAATATTTCAAGGCCCGCCTGGCCGACCAGAAAGGCCGTCACGCCGGCGGCAGCCGCTGGATCGGGACGGGCGGGACCTCGCCCGTCGGCCACTCCGGCCGCCACCCGGGGGGCATGCGGGTCGGCGGGGTATCGCGCAACAAGTCGGCTGTCAAGGTGGCCATGGACCGGCGCTACCGGGACTACTCACACCAGGGGCCGCTGACCCAGGCGATGGTCGGCGAGGCCCTCAAGCGGCTGCGCAATCTTGTGCCCACCGGCCCCAAAGACCAGGTCAATGTGGCGGCCACGATCTACCAGGCGATGAAAAACGGCGGCGAAATCGAAATCGTTTTCGACCGCAGCCTGCGCGACCGCCTCAAAGTGATCCTGGCCATCGACAACGGCGGCTGGTCGATGGATCCCTACATCCCGGTCGTCCAGACCGTTTTCGATTACGCCCGCGCCCAGTTCAAGGACCTCAAGACCTATTTTTTCCATAACACCATCTACGACGTTTTGTGGGAGGACCCGGCACGCTACCGCAAACCCCAGCGCATCGATGAATTCGCGCGCTGCGACCCCGAAACGCGCCTGATCGTGGTGGGTGACGCCAGCATGGCGCCCTACGAGCTGACGGCCGCCGAGGGGTCCATCCATATCGAGGAGCGCAGCGGTCGGCCCAGCGTCGAACGCCTGGCCTTCCTGGCGGACACCTTCCGCCACTGCGCCTGGCTCAACCCCATGGGCGAGCGCTACTGGGATTACTCCCAGACCGTCAAGGCCATCGGCCGGATTTTCCCCATGTTCACCCTCTCCCTCGACGGCCTGGAAAAGGCCATCAGCCATCTGATGCAGAAATAAGGCCCCGCAAAGGGAAATCCTATTCGGTTTAGATGGCTGACCCGGCCGCATGCCGCGCGGCTTGTGGCCGCCATCCCGCTTCAGGATGCCACCGTGTGCGGGCTGGCGCTGAGCCCGAAAAGCCGGCAGGTGTTTTCCCAAACCGCCGCGGCCAGCGCCTCCGGGGCCTCCCCGCGGACCTCGGCCAGGCACAGCAGGGTGGATTTGACAAAGGCCGGCTCGTTTCGGCGGGTGCGGTTTTTTTCCGGGGCCGGGGTCAGGTAGGGGGCGTCTGTTTCCACCAGCAGGCGCTGCAGCGGGATGCGGGTCACCATCCGGCGCAGGGCTGCCCCACGGCCTTGCAGGGTCAGGATCCCGGTGATGCCGATATGCAGTCCCAGCGAGAGGTAGGCGTCCAGTTCGTGGTCCCCCCCGCTGAAGCAGTGCACCACCCCGCGGCGTGCGGGCCGCGGGCGGCTGTGCAGGAGTTCCAAAAACCGACCGCCGGAATCACGCTCGTGAAAAATCAGCGGCAGGTCCAGCTCATCGGCCGCCTCCAGCTGCCGCAAAAACCAGTGCTCCTGGTCCAACCGGGGGGAATACATGCGGTTGAAATCCAGGCCGATCTCGCCCCAGGCATGCACCGCCGGCCGACCCGCCAGCCGGCGCAACTCCACCAGCTGGGCGGCGCTGCAGTGCTGCACGTCATGCGGGTGGACCCCGACGGCCGCATAAACCCCCGCTTCTTTTTCCGCCAGCCGGACGGCTTTGAGGGAACTTGCGCGGCTGATCCCGGCCACCATCATGGCCCGGATACCGGCGGCGCGGGCCCGGTGGAGCACCTCGGCCCGGTCCCCATCAAAGACGGCGTCATCCAGGTGGCAATGACTGTCGAATATTCGCATCGAAGACCCCCTCTGGGGAAACCCCATAACCGTCGCACGGTTCGCCGCGGGCCCGGCGCTGGCCTCCCACACACGAATTTCAGCAATTTTCATTTTGGGGTTGATTTTTTATGAGTATATGCTTAAAAGATCAGAGTACAATCCGCTACCGGACCCACGGAGCGTCTGGCGGCGCATTTGGCAGGGGGTTGCAATGCCGCTAATCTTCGCGCGGCGGCCGGCCGCAAGGCCGCCGGCGAAGACGATCTGATGCGCGCCGGATAAGTGTTTGTCATGCATAGAGGCACCACCGGCTGAAGGCGGCACCCGGGTGTTGAAAAACCTCCCTGATTGCCTCCTACCCGACACCCGCCGCCTTTTGCCGTTTTCACCCAAGCCGTCCTGCCCCCACCGGGCAGGACGGCTTGTTTTTGGGGGCGCCGTCAAGTCGGGATCTCCCCGAAACGCCGGACCCACGCCTCGAAGGTCGCCACCTTGTCCGCCCCGAAGGGCGCCAGCTCCGCCCGGATCCGGCTCAGAGACTTCTCGCCGCCGCTGCCATCACCGTTTTTGGAGAAAAATTTGTCGGCGAAACAGACGATCTGCTCTTCCAGCGAGACCGGCCGCATGTCCCGGCTGGGCAGCGGCAGCCGGTTTTTTTCAATCTCCACCCGGCTGAGACCCACCCCCACGTGGCGCTCGCAAACCAGCGCGTGCCGCGGCAAACCGGCCTTTTCCAGCAGTTCCCGGCCCAGGACCCCGTGGCAGAGGTAGGGCCAGGTCCCGGTGCAGCCGAGAAGCGGGGCGTCGGTCAGGAAAATGCCGATGTCGTGCAGCAGGGCGGCGGACTCGATAAACGCCAGGTCGGTTGCCGGCGCCTTCATCCGCACGGCGACGTCCAGAGCCTTGCGGGCCACCTGCTCCCCATGTCGCAGCAGCAGCCCGTATGCCTTGCTGGCAGGGTGGTAGTATTCGCGGATAAGGTCGACGGGGTTCATTTGTGATGTTTTTTCGACAACAGCACCCCTTCGATGAAGGGGTCCAGATCGCCGTCCAGAACGCTGTTGACGTCTCCCACATCCAGATTGATGCGGTGGTCCTTGACCATCTGGTAGGGTTGCAGGACATAGGAGCGGATCTGGCTGCCCCAGGCGATATCCTCCTTGCCGTCATGGATTTCCTGGAGCTTTTCCTCCTGACGCCGTTTTTCCGCCTGATAGAGCCTGGACTTGAGCACCTTCATGGCCATATCCTTGTTGCGGTGCTGGGATTTTTCCTGTTGGCACTGGACGACGATGCCGCTCGGCAGGTGGGTGATGCGCACCGCGCTGCTGGTTTTATTGACGTGCTGGCCGCCGGCCCCGCTGGCCCGGAAGACGTCGATGCGCAGGTCTTTATCCTCGATGTCCACGACGATATCGTTTTCCAGCTCGGGGAATACGAACACGGAGGCAAAAGAGGTATGCCGCTTGCCGCTGGCGTTGAACGGGGAAATCCGCACCAGGCGGTGGACCCCGATTTCGGACTTCAAATACCCGTAAGCGAAATCCCCGCTGGCGGTAAAGGTCGCGCTCTTGATGCCGGCCTCGTCGCCCGGCTGCAGGTCGATCAGCTCCAGGCTGTAGCCCTTGCGATCCACGTAGCGGGAGTACATCCGGAACAGCATTTCGGCCCAGTCCTGGGCTTCGGTGCCGCCGGCACCGGCATTGATCGAAACAATGGCGTTGTTGCTGTCGTCTTCGCCGTCGAGCATCAGGTTCAGGGTGAAGGCCCCGATCCGACGGTCCAGGGTCTCCAACAGCTGATGGGCCTCCTGCACGGTGTCGGCGTCGGACTCCTCGACACCGAGTTCCATCCAAATTTCGCTTTCCTCCAGCTCCCTCATCAGCGCGTGATAGCGCTCCACCTGAGCCGCCAGCACGGAGCGCTCCTTGAGAATCGGCCGGGTTTCCTCGGGGTTGTCCCAGAAGCGGTCCTTGGCGATCTGGAATTCAATTTCCTTCAGGCGGTCTTCCTTGGCCGGCAGGTCAAAGATAGTCTTTCAGTTGTTCGAATTTCTTGCGCAGCTCCTTGATGGTCTGTTTGTATTCGACAGTCATATTCCCTCTCCTCTTGTAAATGGCGGTTTGAGCAAGATACGTCAGCGCCGGCGCCGGATACCCGCCGCGGCCACCAGAACCGCGGCGCCGGCCAGGCACGTCCCGGCAAAAAAATCCCCCCAGCGGGTGTAAACGGACTGTTCCTTGAGAATCGGAAGCGACCTGGCGACGGCGGCATCTTCGAAAAGGGCGGTGGCCGATTGCACGCGCCCCACCGGGTCGACAAAACCACTGATACCGGTATTGGCAGCCCGCACCAGCGTTCGCCGGTTCTCCACCGCCCGAAATACCGTGATCATGAAGTGCTGGAAGGGGGCGCTGCTGCGGCCGTACCAGGCGTCGTTGGTCAGGTTGACGATCAGGTCCGCGCCGTTCAAGACCATGGCGCGCGAAAGGCCCGGAAAAATAATCTCGTAGCAGATCTGGACCCCCAGGCGATGGGGGCCCCATTGCAGGGTCAGCCCTTTTGGGCCGGCCTCGAAGTCCCCCACCTGGGCGACGATTTTCCCCAGAAACGGCAGCCAGCGACGCAGCGGGACGTATTCGCCGAACGGCACCAGGTGCGCCTTGTCGTATTTTCCGAGCACCACCGCCTCCGGCCCCAGCAGAAAGGCGCTGTTGTAAAACACCGGGCCGGCGGCCGTGATCGCATATGACGGGCTCCCGATCAGGAAGCTGGTTGCGGTGCGGCGCACGGCGTCCGCCACCCGCAGCGAGAGTTCGGCATCGCGGCCAAAATAAAACGGGGCGGCCGTCTCGGGCCAGACAACTATTTCCGGCCGCTGGTCCCGCAGCCCGATGGAGAGATGCGCGTATTTTTCAATGGTGGCCGTTTGAAACGACGGCTCCCATTTCTCAGCCTGGGGGATGTTGCCCTGGACCACCGCCACCTTGACAGCCGGCGCCTGCCGGATGCGGGCATCCAGCCCCTGAATCCGCCAGTGGCCGTAGCCCCAGGCGACGGCGACGGCACCCGCGGCCACCAGCAGCGCCCCCACGCCAGCCGCGGGGGTTACCCGCCGGTCCCGGTCAGCGCTGAAAACCGCCGACAGAGCCAGGGTCGCCGCGGCATTCACCAGTACAACGAGAAAGGAGACCCCGTAGACCCCGACCAGATCCGCCAGCTGGATCACCGGCAGCCAGTTGACCTGGGTGTAGCCCAACAGCCCCCAGGGGAAGCCGGACAATAAAAAAGACCGCAGATACTCGAGCCCTGTCCACAAGATCGGTGCCGCCAGCAGCAGCGCGAGCGGTCGGGCGCTGAAACCGGCCAGTGCGGCCGCGAAAACCCCGGTGAAAAGCGCCAGGTAGATGCACAACAACACCAGCACCGACGCACACAGCAACCAGGGCAGGTGACCGTAGGTCCGCATGGTGTAAGCAACCCAGTAGATCAGGGTCAGGTAATGCACCCCGCCGGCGACCAGGCCAAGACGGAAGGCGCGCGCGGGGGGAAGATCCCGGAGGGCCCACAGCAGCGGCACCAGCGCCAGCCAGGCCACGCCCCAGACGCCCATCCGGGGAAAAGCGGCCGTCAACAGTGCACCGCTCAGAATAGCGGCAAAAAGTTTGGTGCGGTCCATAAACGCCTGCATCAGGCCTTGCGGCCGGGGTACAAAAAAACCCCCAGACCGATGGGGGCGATTGGGGCCAGCACCACGCGAAAAACCGGGCAAAACGAAGATTCGTCGTCCAATTAAGTGGCCACCCGGTCCCGGCCCGCCAACCGGTAAACCCTGCAATTCAGCGGTTGGCCGAGGCACCCGCACGGCTGGGAACCCGAATCATTTGCCTTCTTTTTTTTCCAGGTCCGACTGCCAGCGGTAAAGCGCTTCCCACACCTCGTAGTAGGCCCTTTCACGCAGCGGCTCATCGGCGGGCACGATGTTGCCCTTGACATCCGCATAGTCCACCTTGAGGGCGCACTGGGCAAGGTATTCGGACCACATTTGGCGGGGGATTTTCATCCGGAAAGCATAATCGGCTCCCGGGTTTTTGAGAATCTTGACCTCTTCGCTGTACCCCCAGAGTTTTTTGGAAAGTCGAACCAGGTCCTCACGGCAGCGGGCGCGGATCATGAGCTCGTCCCGACCGCAGTTCTTATCCCAGACCGCCGCGAAAAATCCGTCCATGGTGAACACCCACATCATCGCCCCCTTTTTGCGGCCGGCGTCACCCGACCGCACGACGCCCATCCGGTGACACACCGTTGCGAAATCCAGAGCTATTGTAACACTGTCGGGAGCGCAGGTCGAATGCTAAATCGCAACCGGGCCGCAGCTGGTTTGCAGCGCTGCCGGTCAGAATAAAAAGCAGTCACCCCTCGGGGTGCTGGGGGAGAAAAACCGCAGGAGGGGGCGGGATTGAAAAGAATCAAGAGCGGTTTGCGGCAACGCTCGCAGGCTGCCGCAAACCACGCCCGTATAGATCAGACCGAATCTTTGAGTTTTTTGCCCGGCTTGAACTTGACGACGTTGGTCGCCTTGATTTTGATTTCCTCGCCGGTCTGGGGGTTGCGCCCCTTACGGGCTTTGCGGCGAACCTTGAGAAAAGTGCCGAAACCGACCAGGGTCACTTTCCCCTCTTTTTTCTTCAACGCGCTGGTGACGCCGTCAACAAAGGAATCCAGTGCGGCTCCGGCAGCAACCTTGCTGATACCGGCATCCATTGCCATTTTTTCAATCAATTCTGCTTTTGTCATACGATCCCACCTCCAATTGAAGTTCTGAATTGCCTCAACAGTTCAATTGACCTGTCTCTATATAAGGTTTATCGGAATGTCAACATATTAGTTGAAGGCCATCCCTACGAAATCAACGGTTTTAGAGGAGTTGGGGGCGCCGTTGGCCCGCTGCCGGGCACTTTGCGATACCGCGTCGCAGTGCAAAACGCCGGCCCAGCGGAAGCCGGAGCAGGTCTCAGCCTGCCCATTTAATTACCTAACAGCTCAAAATTATAATAAATTTAGTCTTTATGCGCCCGCCGGGGTGTTGGCCGGAAGCAGGGCCCAGGGCGCGCGCGGCAGGTCGTTTTCCCACGCCGCAGCAAAAGGAGGGCCTCCAAGCCCCCGCACGGTGCAAGGTTTTTTACGGTTCCCGGAGGGTCCCCAATCCGGTCAGGTGGCTGCGAATGGCCTCGATTCGCCGGCGGTTGACCCCGAAGTCGAAATAGCCCGTGCGGGATGCCGAACGCACGGCGATAACCCCCGCCGACGGCCGCAGGTAAAACTCGAGATCGTCCTCGAAGCGAAAAACCCGGCTGCGCACGACCGCATGCAGATAGACCGGTGAGGCGGTGACCACCCGGGCTCTCGGAAGGGTGGCCACGTGCGCCCCAAGCGTCTTCCAGGCGTCCGCCGCGGACCCCTGGAAGACGAATGGCGCCACGCGCCGGGCGGCATCAGCGGCATCACTGCAGACGCAGTTGGGCCTGTCCGGACAGGGCGCCAGCTTGCCGCCGCGCGGACCGATGACTTTAGGACCGTCGGCCGAACAGGCGCAGAGGCCCATCACCAGCAACAGGCCCCAGACCCGCAGCGACCTGCAGCGGTTATCGAAAATTTGCGTCAAATCGCACCTCCTTTTTCTGTAAGGGCGCACCCGCTCTCCCAGCCGCGCCCACCACCGCGACGGCCGGCCCGCCAAGCCCTCGTCGGGCATTGACAAACCCCGGCCATTAGCTTAAGGGACTGGCGTTGACCGGGAA
>JAWOJK010000225.1:0-8061 GCA_046481705.1 Desulfobacterales bacterium
CGTCGGTCGCCCTGCGAGCGCCGCCCGCATGAAATCGATCCAGATCGGCAGTGCGGTTCGGGCGCCGGTGGCCTCCGGGCCGATGGGGCGTTGGTCGTCCCGACCGATCCACACCCCCGCGACGATCTCCGGGGAGAACCCCACAAACAGGGCATCGCGGTATTCGTTGGTGGTCCCGGTTTTGCCGGCCAAGGGGTGTTCGAGAACCCCGGCGCCGCGGCCGGTGCCCTCGCGGACCACCGCGGCCAGCAGGTCGGTGGTGATGCCGGCGTCCTCGCGGGACATGGCTGCGCTTTTTTGAGGGCGGGTCCGCCAGATGACCCGGCCCGCGCGATCCTGTACCTCCGCCAGGCCGAAGGGCCGGACATGGTTGCCCTGGCGGGCGAAGACGGCATAGGCGGCGGTCAACTCCTCCAACGTCAGCTCGGCGGTGCCCAGGGCCAGGGTCAGGTTCGGCTGCAGCGGGGATTCGATTCCCAGCCGACGGGCAAACCGGACCACCGCGTGGGGGCCGACTTTCTCCATCAGCCGGACCGCCGGAATGTTTTTCGATTGGGCCAGGGCCTTTCGCAGCGACATTTCGCCGTCGAAGGTCCGGCCGAAATTTTCCGGCTTCCAATCGCGGCCCTGGTCCACCCCCCGAAATACCACCGGTGCGTCCAGAAGCAGCGAGGCCTGGGTAAACCCCTGCTCGATGGCACACGCAAACAGCACCGGCTTGAACGCCGACCCCGGCTGCCGCCGGGCGACCGAGGCACGGTTGTAGGGGCGGGTCGCAAAGTCGGAGCCGCCCACCAGGGCCAGGATCCCTCCGGTGCGGGTATCCAGACAGACCAGGGCTCCTTCCACCGGGAACACCCCCCCGGCCGCCGCTGGGCTTTTGGCTGCGTTGAGGGGCTCGAGTCCCTTCCGGAGGGCGTGCTCGGCGGCGGCTTGCAGTCGGCTTGAAAGGGTGGTGGTGACCCGCAAGCCTTCCCGGTAGAGGCGTGCCGGTCCGACGGCCGCTTCCAATTCGGCCTTGACGGCCTCGATAAAATAGGGGGCCGCGGTCGTGCCCGGGCGGGAACTGACGGTCGTTTGCAGAGGGGTTGAAAGCGCCAGATGGTAGCGTTCGGCGCTGATGGCGCCGGTGTCGCGCATTTGCCGCAGAACGAGGTTTCGGCGCGCCAGGGCCAGCTCCGGATTGGCCAGGGGGGAATAGCGCGACGGCGCTTTGGGCAGCCCGGCGACCAGCGCGCATTCGGCGAGATCCAGGTCCGCCACCGGTTTATCGAAATAGCGCCGCGCCGCAGCCGCCACGCCGTATGCGCCGCTGCCCAGATAGATCTGGTTCAGGTAGAGGGCCAGGATTTCGTCCTTGGTGTAGCGGCGTTCCAGCTGGAACGCCAGAATGGCCTCCCTGAGTTTGCGCACCAGGGTCTTTTTGGGTGTCAGGAAAAGGGTCTTGGCGATCTGCTGGGTGATGGTGCTGGCGCCCTCCGCGAACGTGCCGACGCGGATGTTTTTGCCAATCGCCCGTATCACCCCTTTGGGGTCGACCCCGCTGTGGCGGTAGAAATTGCGATCCTCGGTGGTCAGCAGCGCGGCTATCAGGTCGGCCGGGATTTCCGAGAGGGCAACGGGGTCCCGGTTTTCCTGGAACAGTTGGGCCAGCAGGACCCCGTCGGCCGAGTAGATCCGGGTGACCGCGGAGGGGCTGAAACCCTCCAGTGAACGAATCTGGGGAAGGTCGCGGGTCAGGGCCAGCAGTGCGCCGCCCAGCGCGCCGCAGATTATCGCCAGGAGCGCGCCTATCGCAAACTTCAGGCCGGTTTTGGAAAAGCGTAACTTGAACATGGCCGGTCTTGGTGTTATGAAGCAGATCGGCAGATGCCGCGGGCTGCCGCCATCGGCGGGCCCGCAACCTTTTTTGCGCCGCCTGTCCTCCGAGGAGATCCCGCATGCATGACCATGACCATGACCATCAACACCATGACCATCACCACCACCATGACCACGCCGAAGCGCACCCCGCCCTCAGCTTTCAGCAAAAGTTCCTGACGCTCCTGGAACACTGGTTGAAACACAATGACGATCATGCCGCCGGCTATCGCGACTGGGCGGCCCGCGCCAGGCAAAACGGACTGGCCGATGCAGCCGCGCTGTTGGAGGAGGCCGCCGGCATGACCCTCGAGATCAACCGAAAATTCGAAGCCGCGGCAAAAGTCGCCAAACCCTGACGCGGCTTGGGGCTTGGATTCTAGATACGCGCGGTCTACCGGCAGACCACCGGCCGCCAAGGATAGGGCCGGACCTCTTCCCAGGTGAATACGCAGTCTGTCGTCAGCAAGCGGCAGGCACGACCCACCGCCACCGTGTCGCTGTGAAAGATATTCAGCAGGGCCATGTCAAGACCGGCGGCCGCCAGCATCGGCAGATAGGTGCGCTCCAGCAGCAGCCGCTGCCGGCGGTGGCCGCCCCCGGTGGTCAGGTTTGAAAGCCCGGCGATGGTCCTCACCGGAAACCCCAGCAGTTCGGGCAGTTGGTGCAGCAGCGCCACCATTTCGCGGGCCTGCCGATTGCCGTCCTGCCAGCCCAGCGGCACCACAACCGGGTCGATGATCAGCCGCTGCGGTGCGACGCCGGCCGCCTGGCAGGCCTGGAAGAGGTCAACCGCCAGGCTCAGCCGCTCGGTGCTGGCTGTCGCGACGTGGCTCCGGGGGGTCAGCAGAAACCCGATGATGTCGGCATCATAGGCCCGCGCCAGCGGCAGGATGCGGTTTAATTTGGCCGGCTCCAGTGAAAACCCGTTGATGACCGTCCCCGGTCCGGCTGCCCGCAGGCCGGCTTCCATGGCCGCCGGGTTGGCCGTGTCGATCAAAAGGGGCAGATCGGTGGCGCTGCGCACCGCTTCCACCAGAAAGGTCATCTGAGCTTCCGGGTCGCGCGTCAGCGGGCCGGAGTTGACGTCGATGGCGTCGGCGCCGGCCGCCGCGCATCTTTTCACCAGCGCGCGCACCGGCTCTGGGTTGCGGGTTGCCAGGGCCGCCGCGATTGTCGGATCGGTGATCTGAAGGTTGTCGGCCACCAGCAGCACGGCCTATCCTCCTTTGCGCGCGTCTTCAATGGCTCCCGGAAAGAAGACATCGGACGGGTAAACCCCCTTTTTTGCGAAAGCTGCTTCGCCGACTTGCGGCCGGCCGCCGCAGCGAGGCTTCCATGTTTACCGTCCCTGCGGCGCGAATGCAACCCTGCCGGGCTGCCGGCACGGCTGTGGCCGACCGCCAAAACACCCGTTCGGCTTGCCGAACGGGAACCGATCAGGCCGGCCAGCAGGCCGCCAGGTGGGCGATGGAGGCTGCCAAGCGCTCGTAGGTAAAGACCTCGAGCGAAACCGTTCCATCGAAGCGCCGCAGCAGCGGCAGCACCCGCGTCATGTCGGCCGGCGGCATGCGGTCCAGGGCGAGGTGGTCGCGGCCGCCGGCTACCCCGTGCAGGTGGAGGATGGTGGTACGCGCGGCAAATGCCCGCCAGGTGTTTTCCAGGTCGAGGTTGTACAGCAGCAGGTGGCCCAAGTCCAAACAGACCGCCAGATCGAGTTCGGCTATCAGCGGGGCCAGCCACTGGAGGGGGTAGGAGAGCGTCTCGACGCTGATGCAGCCGGCGGGGGGACCGTCGACCAGGGCGGCCTGCAGGCACAGCGCCAACCGCTCCCGCCAGGGGCCGGCGCTTGCGGCGCTGCGAACCTCTGCGGACAGGGGCAGGTGCAGGGTGCAGGTGGTGGGGGCGAGGGGCGCCACGCGCTCCAGGACCCGCCGGAGGGTGTCAACGGCCTGGCGGTCGACGGCCGGGTCGCTGTGCCCCGGTGCAATGTCCGTTGGCAGATGGACGTTGTAGCGGATGCCGAGATCGATGCCGACCTGCGCCAGTTCGGCGATTTCAGCCTTGCCGGGAAGGCTTCCGGGATACCGGCTGTCCAGCGCCAGCAGTTCGATTTCGTCCACGAAGGGGGCGAGCAGGCGCACGTTGGGCAGGTAATGGTCCGGGTAGACGAAGGAGGGGCAGGCCAGCCGAAACGGGTAGCGTCCCCGGGCGGATTGCGGAAGGGGCGGGTAAGGGCCGCCCAATGCGTTTGTCTGCTGCACCGCGTTTCCTTTTGAACCTACAGTATCAGGCGAAGTGCCGCGGCCGCTGCCCAGAAAGCCCCCAGGCTGACCAGGGCCGTCACGAGCATCAGTTCGCAGGCCCGGGGGATGTGGCTCGGGACCACCGGTCCCAGCCCGGTCCCGATAAAGGGTTTGTCGACCAGGACTCCGCCGTAGAAGTTGGGGCCGCCCAGGCGGACCCCCATGGCGCCGGCAAAGGCGGCCTCCGGGATGCCGGCGTTGGGGCTGGTGTGCCGCCGGCCTTCGCGCACGGCCCGGGTGAGGGCCGACCGGCCCTTGCCGGCCAGCAGAGCCGCCGCCAGGGCGATGAGCGGCGCGGCGAGGCGTGCGGGAAGATAGTTGGCCGCGTCGTCGATCCGCGCGGCGGCCCGGCCGAAGGACCGGTAGCGTTCGTTTTTGTACCCCACCATCGAATCCAGGGTGTTGACCATCTTGAAGGCCAGGGCCAGCGGTGCGCCTCCCACAGCCGCGTAGAAGAGGGGCGAGACTACGCCGTCCACCAGGTTTTCGGCCACCGTTTCGACACATGCCCGGGCGACCCCCGCCTCCGACAGCGGCGCCACGTCCCGGCCGATGATCATCGCTACCTGGCGCTTGGCCGCGGCCGGATCCGCGTCCCGCAGCGGGCGGTAGACCGCCATGGCCGCATCCGCCAGGCTGCGCGTGGAAAGGCAGTAGAAGACCAGCAGGATCTCCAGCCCGGCTGCCAGCAATGGGTGCAAGGCGGCGGCCGCCTGCAACACCAGAACGGCCGCAAGCGCGGTGCCCGCGATCAGGCTCACCGCAAAAAGACCGCCGGCGGCGCCCAGTCTGAGGGGCAGGCTGCGAAAGCGTGGCTCCGCCCACGCGATCGCGGCCCCCATCCAGCGGATGGGGTGGGGCAGCCAGCGCGGGTCCCCCAGCAGGAGATCCAGGGCGAAAGCCGCCGGCAGCAGAAAACCATGCAGGGTCAAGATGGTCATGCCAGTTCCAGGAGGAGTTGGCCCAGATGCCGGTTGGTTTCCCGTTCCTTGAGGGAGATGCGGATGAAACGCTCCGAGAGCCCCTCGAAATTGGCGCAGTCGCGGATCAGAATGCGCCGGCGGGCCAGGCGGCGCCAGACCGTCGCGGCCGTCAGGCCGCCCTCCAGGCGGATCAGGATAAAGGAAGTGGCGCTGGGGTAGGGCTGAAGATGCGCCGCGGCCTCAAGGGCCCTGTTAAAGGCTGATTTCTCGGCTTCCAGGTGTTGGCGGGTCTCGGCGACAAAGGCGTCGGTTTCCGCCGGGCGCGCCATCAGGTACTGCACCGCCGCCTGGGCCAGGCTGTTGACGCTCCAGGGCAGCGCGAGTTGGCGGAGGCGGTCGATGGTTGCGGGACCCGAGACCGCGAAACCGATGCGAAGCCCCGGAATTCGAAAGATCTTGGACATCGAGTTGAGCACCACGACGTTCTGCAGACCGCAGCCGATCAGGCTTTTGGCCGCCGCCGGCGGGGCGAAGGGCAGGTAGGATTCGTCGATGATGAACCTCACCGCGGGGTGCCGGCGGCAGCAGTGCTCCAGATCCACAGACGGGATCAGGGCGCCGGTGGGGTTATTGGGGTTGCAGACGAAGACCGTATCCGCATCGGCCGCCGCTTTTGCGAGCAGCTCCAGGTCCGGCTGGAAGCGGTCGGCCTCGCGGGCCATGCAGAATGCGGGGGCAATCCCCTGCATGCGGCAGGCATCGGCATAATCGGCGTAGGTTGGCCCCAGGATAAGGGCCCGGCGGGTGTCGAGCGCCCGGGGCAGGGCGTAGATCAGCTGGGTGGTGCCGTTGCCGGCCAGCACGGCGTCGGCGGGTAGGTCGTGGCGCCGTGCAAAGGCTTCCACCATCTGCCGGGAATCCACCTCGGGCAGGGCCAGGATGGCGTCCAGGTGCTGCCTGAGGTGCGCCAGCAGCCCCGGCGGCGGCCCCAGGGGATTGACATTGCTGCTCATGTCGATGATTTCAGACGGCCGGCAGCCGATTTGGCGGGCCACTTCGCCGATGTTGCCGCCGTGTCCGACGATCACAGCGCACCTCCCGCGGACATCAGTAAAAACAGCGCCGCCTCGGTCACCTCGGTCATCGCGCCCAGCATATCGCCGGTAATGCAGCCCAGCTTGGCGCGGTAGTAGGCCAGGGTTGCGGCGACGACCGCGGCAAAGGCGGCCAGCAGAAACAGGCCGCGCCATCCCAGGAAAACCGACAGCGCCAGCGGCAGCAGGAACCCGGCAAAGGACGAGAGCGTCAGCGGCGCGTCGAAAAAGGCCCGGCCGGTGCCGCCCTCGGGCCGGCCATAGGGCAGAAACCGCATCCCCAGCAGCATGCCGCCCCGGGCAAAGGCCGGAATCACGACCAGCAGCAGGCCGCGATGGGACTCCAGAGCCAGGAGCCCCCCCCACTTGATCGCCAACCCGCACACCACCGCTACCAGCCCCATGACCCCGATTCGACTGTCTTTCATGATGGCCAGCGCCTTTTCGCGCGTGCGTCGGCCGTAGAGGCCGTCGGCGGCATCGCCCAGGCCGTCGAGATGCAGGGCGCCGGTTAAAAACGCCAGGAACACCACGTCCAGCAGGGCGGCCACGGGCCGCGGCCAGAGTTGCAGGGCAGTCCAGTCTAGCAGGGACAGCAGGCTGCCCACGACGACGCCCACCACCGGAAAAAACGGCAGCACCCCTCGGGGGTTGAAACGCTCGCCTGCGCCCACGGGCAGAATGGTGAGAAACTGAAGGGCGGCGAGGAAATCCTGGAAAAAATGTCTGATCATAGCGCGCCCAAACCCCCTATCCGCGGTTGGCGGTTTGGGGCTTGACGGTGACCGGGATGCCCGCGACAACCCATGTCACGCGGTCCACCCCGGCCGCAATCGTCTGGTTCATCATGCCGGCGGCATCCCGGAAGCGCCGTGCCAAGCGGTTTTCGGGCACAATCCCGGCCCCGACCTCGTTGGACACCAGGATCACGGGGCAGCGGGCGGCCCTCAGGGCCGCCACCAGCTCGCCCAGGCGGCGGTCCAGCCCGGCCAGGGCCTCCTCGGCCAGCATCAGGTTGCTGAGCCAGAGGGTCAGACAGTCCACCACGATCAGGTCGGTTTCGCCGCTGTGACCGCGGATCGCCTCCGCCAGATGCAGTGGCTCCTCCAGGGTGCGCCATCCCGGGCCGCGTTCGGCCTGGTGGCGCATCACCCGCTGGTGCATTTCATCGTCGCGGGGCACGCAGGTGGCGACGAAAAGCTTGCGGGACGGCGCTGCCGCTGCCGCCAGCGCCAGGGCGTGGCGGCTCTTGCCGCTTTTGCAGCCGCCGATCACCAGGATCGATTCGGTCGCCGCAGGCGGGGGGGGGGGAGAGTAGGTCATCGGGTCAATTTACCGCAAGCTTGCGGCCGAGGCAGGCCGCGAGCAGGCTGTCGGTGTCGATAAAGCGCGTAAAATGCGCCGCCAGGCGGTCGTAGGCGCGGTCCCTTGCGGTCAACCCCTGGAGTTCGGTGACCGCGATGCCTTCCAGGCCGATGGCGGCCAGCCAGGCGCGGGTGACGCCCGGTGTGTCGAAAAGACCGTGCAGGTAAGTGCCCATCACGTGCCCGCTCGGGGCCACGCAGCCGTCCTCGTCGCTGCAGGCCCTGCCGTTGCGCTCGGTCACGGCCAAAAGCGGGCGGCCGCCGCCGCGCTGGGTCTGGCCCATGTGGATCTCGTAGCCGCTGCCCGCAACCGGCCCCCAGCGGAAGCACGACCGGGTGGTGGTTTTGGGGGCCGCCAGGCGGGTCGTCACCGGCAGCAGGCCCAGGCCGGGGGAATCGTGACAGAGTCGCCGGCGGCGCGCGACCTGATCGATGCCAGTGCCCACCAGCTGAAGAGCGAATTGCAGCAACAGGGACTGAACGTCGAAAGCATTGAAGTCTCGGTATCGGACGA
>JAWOJK010000318.1:0-4226 GCA_046481705.1 Desulfobacterales bacterium
GTCCAATAGTTTGCATACTGGTCGCTCAAGTTTTGGGGATCTAATCCAAGGATCCAGGCAGACGAGGCGGGCCACGTCAAAAACCGGAGCAATCCGATTGTCCCATGTTGAAAAAGCCGCTATCATGGCACCCGAGACCTCACATCCGTGAGCGCAAAAGCCTTCCTGGGTGGTAAAAGACGCGGGCATCCGCCGCTTTCGCTGGATGCGGTTCAGTCCAGGCGGGCGGCCGCGTTCCTGGTTTTGCGGACCTGCCGGAGACTGCCGGTCAGTGGGCAGCGGATCAAGCCGATTTTGGCCATTCCTTTCTCCTTTCGAGCCGAGCTGATCGTCGTTTGGGATCGGTGCCGGTCTTCGCGTGAGCGGGTGCGCACGGATGCTTTCGATACAAAACACTACGCACAGCCTGTGCCAAACTAGAAAGCCAGCCTTTTATATTTTATCTATCCGAAATTATTATTATTTTTGTTATGACGAGGCGGAGCCGGGGAAGTCTTGGGTAGCAATTCTGCAACTTTTGGTTGTTTGCATAGGAGCTCTGCTGCGACTATTTGGGCCGCTGGGATCGGCCGTTGCAGGCCGGGAGGGTGATACCCAGTTTCTTGATTTTGCGGAAAAAGGTGGTCTTGTGGATTCCTAGGTCGCGCGCTGCGGCCGAGCGGTTGAAGCCGTTGCGCTCCAAGGCCAACTGCAGGCAGCGGGCGTCGAGCAGGTCGTGGGCGCTCTGGATGCTGGTGGATGCCGGGGAGGAGGCGCCCCGTGCGGTCAGCTCCTCGGGCAAGTGGGCGATGTCGATCACTCCCGCGCTGCAAAGGATGAAGGACCGTTCGATGACGTTTTCCAGCTCGCGGACGTTGCCGGGCCAATCATGCGCCATCAGCAGGGAAAGCGCTTCGGCCGTGATGCCCGTGATGGATTTGAGATGCAGGCGATTGAAGCGCCGGATGAACTCCTCGACCAGAAACGGAAGGTCCTCCTTGCGGCGGCGCAGTGGCGGGAGTTCTACGCGCACCACGTTGATGCGGTAGTAGAGGTCCTCGCGGAAGGCGCCCGTGCGGGTCTGCTCGGTCAGGTTGCGGTTGGTGGCGACGATAATGCGGGCGTCGACGGATTCGGAGCGGGTCGCACCGAGCGGTTCATACGTCCGCTCCTGCAGCACGCGCAGCAGCCGCACTTGCAGTGCGGGGCTGATCTCGCCGATTTCGTCCAGAAAAAGGGTTCCGCCCCGGGTGATCGCGAACCGCCCGGGTTTGTCGCGCTGGGCCCCGGTGAATGCCCCGGCCTTGTAGCCGAAAAGCTCCGATTCGAGCAGGGTATCCGGCAATGCGCCGCAATTGACCGCCACAAACGGTCCTTTGCACCGCAAGCTCAGATCGTGGAGGGTGCGGGCCACCAACTCCTTGCCGGTGCCGGTCTCCCCGAGAATCAGAACCATGCTGGGGCTTACCGCGATGGCCGGCAGGACCTCGAAGACCCGCTGCATCAGCGGGCTGCGGCTCACCAGATCGCCGATCCGGAACCGGCCTTCGAGTTCGCGTCGCAGGGCCTCCACCTCGGAGAGATCGCGGAAGGTTTCCGCGCCACCGATCACCCGTCCCGCGGCATCACGCAGGACCGCTGTGGAGACGCTGATGGGCGTGCGCGCGCCCTCGGCGTCGATGATGAAACCGGATTTGCCGATGATCGGTTTGTTGGTCTTGAGGGTCTGTTGCAGGGCGCAATCCGCCCCGCACATGCTGGAGCGGAATACCTCCGAACAGCGCTGGCCGAGGGCTTCGGATCGCGGCACGCCCGTGATCTCCTCGGCGGCGCGGTTTAACGACGTGACGCGCCAATCCAGGTCCACGGTGAAAACACCATCGGAAATGCTTTCCAGAATGGCCTCGGTGGGTGTGAGCGCAGCCAGGCGCCTGATTTTGGCGCGGTCGGGTTTAGCGGATGTTTTGATGATCCGTTTGGTCGTCATTTGTTTGCGCCAATCCAGGAAATCGACCCGCCGGGAACAGGCGCTGCGCGGAAGCAGGGGGCTGCCGGCGGGGGGTTCTTGTGGAGATATTCAAAAGGCCGATTTCAATTGACATTATGGGCTTTGACCCATAAAAAAGCAAGGGAGTGCATGCCCTCAACAAGAAAAAACGAATAGGGTAGGGTTATGGAAAAGCATCTGGTTCTTGTCGGCGGTGGTCACGCTCACATGGAGACCCTTGCCAAGCTTCATGAATTGACGGCTGCAGGCCATCGGGTGACGGTGGTTGGCCCCTCGGAGCACCACTATTACTCGGGGATGGGGCCGGGAATGCTGGGCGGCACCTACACCCCCGAGCAGATCCGGTTTGCCACCCGGCAGGTTGTGGAAAAACAGGGGGCCGAATTCATCATCGCCAAGGCCGAGCGGGTAGACCCCGAGTCCAGGACCGTTTTTCTTGATTCCGGGCAAAACGCGAACTACGATGTGCTGTCCTTTAACGCCGGCAGCTATGTTCCCGAGGCGCTGGTGGTTGAAAAAAGCGAAAATTTATATCCGGTCAAACCCATCGAACGGCTGATGGAAGCCCGGCAGCGGCTGATTGAGATGGTGTCCCGCGGCCCGGTTCGCGTGGGGGTGGTGGGGGGCGGGCCATCGGCGGCCGAAATTTCAGGTAATATCCTGCAGCTGGCAGCCCAAAGCGGTGGGCAACGACCCGCCGTCACGGTCTTTTCCGGAAGCCGGCTGATGGACAAATTCCCCGGGCCGGTTCGCCTGCGGGTCAAACGCGAATTGCAGCGGCGCGGCATTCGCATCATCGAAAACGATTACGTCTCGACCATCCAGGACGACCAGATCCGGCTGAAATCCGGCCGGACCCATGCGGCGGATTTTATCTTTTTGGCGCTCGGCGTCAAGCCCTCCCCCATAATAAAGGCCTCTGGGTTGCCCACGGGGCCCGACGGCGGGCTTCGCGTCAACCGCTTTTTGCAAAGCTCTCGGTACCCGGAAATATTCGGGGGAGGGGACTGTATCTATTTTGAAGAGCAGCCCCTGAACAAGGTCGGGGTTTATGCGGTTCGGCAAAACCCCGTGCTTTTCCACAACCTCAAAGCTGCCCTGGCGGGGGGGGACCTTGAGCCCTTCAACCCCGGCGGGGACTACCTGCTGATTTTCAACCTGGGCAACCGGAAGGGTGTCCTGCACAAGCGCTGGCTGACCTTCGGGGGGCGTCCGGCCTTTATCGTCAAAGATTGGATCGACCGGCGTTTTATGAGAAAATTCCAGGCCATTGAATGACAGGCTGGGCGAGAGCGCCTGAAAATCAGTCCGGATAACCGGTGTCAGAGCACGATATCCCAGTTTTAGATGCTGACCTCTCGCCGGCGATCATCGCCGGCTGCCCAGCCCAACCTGCTTCAAAACCGCAGGGGCCGCCCCCGGGTTTTGGCACCTAATCCGGGAAAGCGGCCCCAGCCGTTTCGTACGCTTTTCCCATTAATCGTAGCTTGCGCGAATACGCTCATCCGCCATGGTTGGCGCAACAAGCGGCTGCCACCCGGGGGCCTTCCACGTCCCTAAATGGGTGTGCATGTCCAGGTATTTTTTCGGTATCGGGTGCGTACCGACAACGACTTGGACTGCAAAGCGCTTTTCCAGAAACGCCTTGAACGTTTCGATGTAAGGACAGGGGGGATAGCCAACGACCAGCCCGGTGGCGAGGTGGATTGCCGTGGCTCCGTTTTTGACCATTTCCTCGCCGGCATATTCGATGTTGCCCCCGGGGCAGCCATCGCAGGAAGTAAACCCCACCAGTTCCACATCCGTGTCGCTGTAAATGCTGAAAGCCCCTTCCTTGTTGCGCATGGCGCGCAGGCATTTCCCGCCCGCACAGCGGCGGTAGCGGTCACAGATAATGATGCCGATTTTTGTTTTGGACGACATGGCATTTCCTTTCAATCGTATCGAATGTAAAAAAAAGTCATCCCGCAGTGGCGTGCCGGGCGGGTTTTGCGCAGCGGGCCATGGTGCTTTTGGCGGTTTGTTGGGAGCCGGCACGGCGACCGGAGAATCTCTTCAGGCCGGCCGGCTTCATCGCCAGGTCTCCAGTGTTTTCAGGCCAGTTTTTTGCCGGCGCCCGGGCCCGGCGCGACCCCGTAGATTTCCGCGATCTGGAGGATGACGGCGCCCTTGGACTTTAGCGGAAAGCCCACCTTGGCGCTCAACTTCTCGATCCAGCGGGCGGTTTCCTCGTAGCGCT
>JAWOJK010000134.1:0-48260 GCA_046481705.1 Desulfobacterales bacterium
TCGGCCCGGGACGCCATGGAAAACAACCTCCGTGGCCCAGAAGAACTCCCATTCCCCAAAAAGGTGACGCCCTCAGAGCTGGGACTCTGAAGGCGTCGGTGTATCCGGATGGTGTATCCGGTGTTCCAAAATGGGATATTTAATTTGTAACCCATTGAATTTATTTGGTGATCCCAAGGGGAATCGAACCCCTGTTTCCGGCGTGAGAGGCCGGCGTCCTAGACCGCTAGACGATGGGACCATGGAAATATTCAGTGGCTGGAGTATCGGAAAGCCCCTTGTTTGTCAAACATTAATTTGGGTTTTGGTCAGCCCCGGTGCGGCGGCGCCCCCTGCGAAAGCCAAAGATGAAATAAACGAGCGGTCCCAGAAAGGGCACCATCGCGACAAAACCCCAAACGGCCTTTTTTTCGATCCCGCCGAAATCTTTATAAGCGATGTCGATCACCGCGATACAGGTGATGAGGAAGAACACCGCACCGACGGCAATCCAGAAAAAAACAGTATTCAAATCCATGCCTATCCTTTCAACAGATCGGCGACTTTGAAGATCGTGTTCACATAATACTCGCTGCGGTTGTACTGGAAAATCACCTTGGAGGCCTTTTCGCGGTCGATCCCCGGATGCCAGCCGGCGGCTTTCAGGTAATTGGCGATGCTGGCGATGGCATCGGGATGATCGAACAGGTCGATCCTGCCGTCCGCATTGCCGTCGCGGGCATAGGCAAGAACGCTGGTCGGCATGAACTGGGCATAGCCCAAAGCCCCCGCATAGGAGCCGTTCACGGCTGCAGGGTCGATCTGTTCGCGACCGGCGTAGGTGATGAACGCCTTGAGTTCCCGGTAGGCCCAGCCGGAGCGCCGCTGCACCCACTTGTCGTAGTCCGCCCGGCTCAGCGTGCTGAAATCGACAATCTGGGACCATAGCATCTCCTGAACGTCGGCTTCGACGAGCGCCGCCATGGAGGACAGCACGTTCAGCACCGATCGCCGGCCTTTGACCGTGCCGAGCCGGCTTTCCACCAGCAAAATGGCCGTAATGATCTCGCGATCCACGCCATAGGTGTCTTCCGCCCGGGAGAGGGCCGGTTCATTTTGCGCCAGGTACACGCGAGACTTGCTGATGGAATCCGGGGTGGAAAACTGGCCGTAGTCCAGGGTGGCCTCGCGGTGCCTGAAAAACAGGGACAGCCCCTGGGTTTCAAAGGTGACCTCGGGCCGGGCGTAGATTTGCCGGATCTGCTCTCCATCGAAGCCGTCCGTGACCAGCCGCGCTTCCAACGGACCGAAATAATCCACCTGCTCTTTTCCCCAGGCCGATTCCTGACAGGCGATCAGGCCCAGCGCCCAAAATACGCCGGCTGTAAAACAGCGGTGGATTCCGTGCTTTCCGACCTTAAAGTTCATCATGCGTTTATCCAGATGCTGGTGACAGTAACCTGTTGATCCGATGGCCGGGGGCCATGCGACGGCGCCCGAAATACGGTGGCGGTGGGATTACCGAGACCTATAGTGGCCTCAGGGGCGTTGCGACCGGCAATAGGATTTGCGCCGCCGGTGGGCCACCCGGCCGGACGGGTTTAGGCGGCCCGCTGGCTCTCAAAATTGAAAGCGGATCATAACGATAAGGGGTAAATTTTTCAAGACCTTCCGATCGAAAGGCCGATTTTCGTTCCCCAAACCGGGCATCTTGTGCCGCCACGGGGGGGCGTGCTATGGTGCTTTCCTTGAATCCTCCCCCTTCTTTGGATCCGAAACGGCCATGGCCAAAAAGAGTATCAAAACCGTTTTTGTATGCCAGACATGCGGCTACCGGGCCCCGAAATGGATGGGCAAATGCCCGGATTGCGGCCAATGGGACAGTCTTGTGGAAGAGTTCCAACGGGAAACCCCCGTTACCGGTATGGCGGCACAGCTGACGGGCACAGGTGCTCAACCGGTTGCCATCGACGCCGTCAACATCGACAACGAAAAACGCCTGCTAACCAACCTGCAGGAGTTTGACCGGGTTTTGGGCGGCGGCCTGGTGGGCGGTTCGCTGGTGCTGATCGGGGGCGATCCGGGCATCGGTAAATCCACCCTGATGCTCCAGGTCCTTTTCGGACTGGCCGGCGACAACCATAAAGTTTTGTATGTGTCCGGTGAAGAATCCGTCAAGCAGATCCGCCTCCGCAGCCAACGGCTGGGCACTATCGCGGGCAACATGCTGGTGGTATCGGAAACCGACCTGGACGCCATCTTGTCCATGGTGGCGGCATGCGCCCCCGACGTCCTGGTGGTGGATTCCATCCAGACCATGTTCAGCCCGGCGTTGGCTTCCGCCCCCGGCAGTGTCAGCCAGGTGCGGGAATCGGCCATGCGGCTGATGTTGATGGCCAAAAAAAGCGGCATTCCAACCTTCCTGGTGGGCCACGTCACCAAAGAAGGCGCCATTGCGGGCCCGCGGCTGCTAGAGCACATGGTGGATACGGTGCTCTACTTCGAGGGCGACCGCAATCACATGTTCCGCATTCTGCGGGCGGTGAAAAACCGCTTCGGCTCCACCAACGAGATCGGGGTGTTTGAAATGAAGGAAAAGGGGCTCGATGAGGTTCCCAACCCCTCGGCCGTTTTTCTCTCCGAACGCCCCGAAAACGCCCCAGGCTCGGTGGTGACGGCCAGCATGGAAGGCTCCCGGCCGATCCTGGTGGAACTCCAGGCGCTGACCAGCAGCACCAGCTTTGGCACGCCGCGGCGCACCATTCTCGGCCTGGATCAGAACCGGGTCGCCCTGCTGGCCGCGGTGATGGAGAAAAAACTCGGCATGCACCTCATGGGCCACGACATCTTCATGAACGTGGCTGGCGGCATCAAGGTCGGCGAGCCGGCCGTGGACATGGGCATTGTGGCGGCGCTGGCGTCCAGTTTTCTTGACAAAGCCCTGCCCGAAGGCACCACCGTTCTCGGAGAGGTGGGACTCACCGGCGAGGTGCGCGCCATCAGCCATGTTGAAAGCCGGGTGGCCGAGACCCAAAAAATGGGGTTCAACCGGTGCATTGTTCCGGTCGGCAGCCTCAAGCGCATGAAGGTGCCCGCCGGGCTCCAGGCCGTTGGCGTCAGGACCATTTCCGAAGCGGTCGAAACCCTCTTCTGACCAGATCCCGGTTGACTTAAAAAGCACTAAATTGTATGGGGATCCCAAACATTCCCGCGGGCCGCGGCATCTTTGGAGCGGCCCCTTGTCGCAAGGATTGAACCCGATGCCCAGACGGGGCGATAGGCCCAACCAGTGGGCGGATCACTACACCCGCCAGGCCAAAAAAGACAACTTTGCCGCCCGTTCGGTTTACAAACTGCAGGAAATTCAACGTCGCTACCGGGTTATCCGCAGAGGGGCAAGGGTTCTGGATCTGGGTTGCGCCCCCGGCTCTTGGCTGCAATACGCCGCTCAACTTACCGGCAGCGGCGGAAAAGTGGTGGGCATTGACCTCAAACCGGTCAGCGTTTCGCTGCCGCCCCACGTCAGCGTGGTCACCGGCGACATTCTGGCCACGCCCTCACCGCTGCAGGCGCTTTCCCAGGAAGTCTTCGACGTCGTCACGAGCGACATGGCGCCGGCCACCACCGGCGACAAGGCCACCGACGCGGCGCGCTCTGCGGCCCTCTGCGAAGCGGCGCTGGCCGTGGCGCGCGAGGTGCTTGCGCCGGGCGGCAACTTTGTCTGCAAGATCTTTCAAGGGCAAGAGTTCAAGCCTTTTGCGGAGGTGGTCAAATCCGCTTTCACACAGCTGAAAGTCCTCAAACCCCAAAGCAGCCGCAAGGCCAGCAAAGAGGTCTTTATCATCGGAATCGGTAAAAAACAGGAGGATTTATGTCCGGACATAGCAAGTGGTCAACCATAAAACATAAAAAGGGGGCCGCGGACGCCAAACGGGGGAAAATTTTTACCCGCCTGATCAAGGAAATCACCGTGGCGGCCCGCATGGGCGGCGGCGACGCCAACGCCAATCCCCGACTGCGGGCGGCCATCGCGGCTGCCAAAACCGAAAACATGCCCAAGGACAACATTGATCGCGCCGTCAAAAAAGGCACCGGCGAGTTGGAAGGGGTCAGCTACGAGGAGTCCACCTATGAAGGCTACGGCCCCGGTGGAGCCGCCGTCCTGCTGGAGTCTCTGACGGACAACAAGAACCGGGCAGTGGCCGACATCCGACACATTTTCGCCAAAAACGGCGGCAACCTCGGTGAGAACGGCTGCGTGGCCTGGATGTTCGACAAGAAAGGCTACATCAACGTCGAAAAGACGGCCGTCGACGAGAACACCCTGATGGAAACCGTCCTGGAAGCGGGGGCCGAGGACGTCCGCGACGACGGCGACAACTTTGAAATCATCACGGCCCCCGATGATTTCGAGGCCGTTAAAGAAGCGGTTGAGAAGGCCCAGGTCCCCTACGTGGAAGCCGAGGTGACGATGCTGCCCCAGACCAACGCCAGTCTGACCGGCAAGGATGCGGAAAAGATGATCCGCCTGATGGAAATGCTGGAAGACTGCGACGATGTGCAGAAAGTTTACACCAATGCGGATATTGCCGAAGACGTCATAGACGCCATGTAGCCTGCCGCAAACCGCCTTTCCCCGCCTGGTTTTGCCACACCCCCGCGGCGGTCGATCCCCTCTTACAGGGCGGGGATGGCCGCCGTTTCTCATTCTGTCACCGCTGAAGGGCCGCGCTAAACACCACCTCCACGGCGCAGGACAGACCTTGGCGCGGCGCGCCGGAGAAAGATGCGGAGCGCTTTGGCGGCTTTGCCGATCAAAAAAACGGCGGGGTTTTCAAGGGAATGCCGCACCGGCCGGCAAGCGGCCGTGAACACGGCTTTTCACGATTTGGATGAAGCTTGAAGCCAGACACCGGCGCCGGCTACTCGTTCAGTTCCAGCACGTCGGCCCCAGGCGGGACAGTAAAATGGAATTGGTCGGGATCCGGGTGTTGCGCGAAGCGCACGCCGCTCAGCACAATCCGGGTTCTATCATCGTAGGCGTTGACCGTATCCACGCGCGAGACGATGAAGGTTTCGGCATCCACCGTCAGATAGATGCTCGCCAGGTCGATGTTTTTCTCCCGCGGAAGCAGCTTGAGGGTATAGGAGCCTTCCGCCTGCTCGGGGGCAAGTGCAATGACAAACTGCTTGCGCATGCTCTGCATGTCGGCCAGAAAACTGGCCCCCTGGCCCCCTTTGAAAAACTCCGGCGCATGCCCGACCATCACCTGGTTTTGATCCGGGCTGTGGACCCACAGGGTGGTGCCGTCGGAGATGTAGATCTTCTTCTCCGGCTGATCGTATTCCCAGCGCATCTTGGCAGGATGCATGAACACCGCCCTGCCGGAGGCCGTATCGGTCAGATCCAGGGCCTTGATGGTCGAGGACTGGGTGAAATCGGCGCTGAAACCGGGGA
Source organism: Desulfobacterales bacterium (assembly GCA_046481705.1). Lineage (GTDB taxonomy): Bacteria > Desulfobacterota > Desulfobacteria > Desulfobacterales > JAABRJ01 > JAABRJ01. Next base: position 5,438 of record JAWOJK010000134.1, read on the forward strand.
CAGCATAACGGTTTTCGATCCCTTCGATAACCCGCTGCAGGAGCGCCTCCTGACCGGATGCCGGCGCTTTTGTGACCGCCTCGGCACCCAAGGCCGCCACACCCGTGGACAGGCACAACAACAGTAGACCCATGAAAATCTTTACAGGTAAAAACATCATCTCGCCTCTCGCTTGGTTGCAGGTTTCGCCCGCTAAGGTCGCGGCGGAAAAAAATCAATCAGTATCGGGTCCCTCTGCAAGCCCTATCGGACGGTGCAGCTTGCGCGTGTGTGCCGCTTGGTATGGCGCGTTAGGCGGGCCCAAAACCCAGCAGGGTGAGGGGCTATTTTAAGGGCCCCGGAAAAAAATAAATCTACATCTGGCTTGCTTTTTTCCGACCGCCATCGCCGCCGGCGGCTTTCAGGACAACAGCCGGGACAGATGCACGACGTTGCTTTTGTCGATGAAAGCCCTCCTCATCCGACTTGCCGCAGATTTGTCCGCAATACACGTAGCGGCTGAAAAGCGCAATACAGATCCGGTCAGCCAAACCCGTTTTGCAAAACGTGTCGTTTTTGTCCCTGTAGATCATGCCGACCCCCTGGAGCATCCGGGTTTCCATGTTGCGGCCCTGGATTAGGTCGGCCATCTGTTCGGCCCGCTACAATTTTCAAGGACAGCTTGGGGGGTGGAAAACGGGATACGCGCGTTGCGCAGCTTGGCCCGCAGACGGCCGTGATCGGCTTTCATCAACCCGCCAACCGCCAGTCATCGCGCCCCGCGTTCAAGCAATCCACGGGCCGCCGCCGCTTGCGGCAGACCACCGCGGGGGTGCAGGCTAATAAAAATAGGGCGTCATTTTTTGGACCAGATGCTGCTTGGGCAAAGCCCCCACCAGGTTTTCCTTGAGCTGCCCGTTGTCGAAGATCAGAAACGACGGCACACTGCGCACCTGAAAGCGCGCTGCGGTGGTGGGATTGGCGTCCATGTTGAGCTTGCAGACCCGCCCGCGGCCCCGCCAGCCTGCCGCCAATTCGTCCATGACGGGGGCCACCATCTGGCAGGGACCGCACCAGGGCGCCCACACCTCCAGCAGCACCGGCAACGGCGAATGTATCACCTGGGTATCAAAATCCCCATCGCCGACCTCCAGCGGCCGGCCATCAAAAACCCCGGTGGTGGCCAGGGGGGTGCCGCATTTGCCGCAGCGGCCGCCGTCCGAGACCCGGGCGGGCAGCCGGTTCTTGGTGCGGCAGTGGGTGCAGCGGACAATGACGCCGCCGCTTTCGGCGGCGGCCGTCGCCAGCGCGGCCCTGCAGCGGCCGCACCTGGCCGCCTGGCCGGCCTTTTCAGCCGGAATCTTGTTTTTGGCACCACATGCCGGACACTGCACGACGTGCGCTGCGGGAGGGGTCATGGGAGGGTCCTCTCTTTCCAAGGGGGGTTGGTCTCGACGCCGGGCGCTCAGGGCATCACACCGTAGAGTTTAAGCTTCTTGTGAAGGGTTTTGCGGGTGATGCCAAGCCGGCGCGCGGCTTCGCTCTTGTTATTGTCGGCCGCCGCAAGCGTCTTTAAAATAGTCGCCTTTTCAACCTGGTCAAGTGGCATCGCGGCCGCTGACGAGGGCGCCCGCCAGTCTTCAACGGAGGCCACCGGCAGCTGCAGGTCCTCGACTTCCAAATAGGCCCCGCGCGCCAGCACCACGCCCCTTTCAACGGCATTCATCAGCTCGCGCACGTTGCCCGGCCAGCCGTACTTCATCGCCAGATCCATTGCCTGGGGGGTGAAGCCCTTGATGTCTTTGCTGTTTTTGCCGGCAAAATCAGCCAGAAAATACTGTGCCAGCAGTGCGATATCCTCACGCCGGTCGCGCAGCGGCGGTATCGAGAGACTCACCACATTGAGCCGGTAGAAGAGGTCCTCCCGGAACCGGCCGGTGCGGACCCTCTCGACCAGGCCCTGGTTGGTGGCCGCAATGACGCGCACATCGACCTTGATCAGCTGCTCGCCGCCCACCCGCATAAACTCTCGCTCCTGAAGCGCCCGCAGCAGCTTGACCTGCATCGTCAACGGCATCTCACTGATCTCGTCCAGGAAAAGCGTCCCCCCGTCGGCCTGGGCGAAAAACCCATGCTTGCGGCGCTCGGCGCCGGTAAAGGCCCCTTTTTCGTGCCCGAAGACCTCGGATTCGAACAGTGTTTCGGGAATTGCGGCGCAGTTGATCCGGATAAAGGGGTTCCGGTGTCGAGGGCTGTTGTGGTGAATGGCGCCGGCAATCAGCTCCTTGCCCGTCCCGGATTCGCCCCACAAGAGAACGGTGGCCTCTGAGCCCGCCACCCGCTCCACGGTTTCCAACAGATTCAGCATGGCCGCGCTGCGCCCGATGATCCGACGCCGGTCAAACCGCTGGCCGAGCTTCTCGCGCAGACGGCGGTTTTCATCCTTCAGCCGCACGTGCTCCATGGCCCGCTCCAGGGTCAGACGCAGGGTGTCGAAATCGAGGGGCTTGGTGAGATAGTCATAAGCGCCTTTTTTGAGGGCCTCCACCGCGGATTCCACCGAGGAATAGGCGGTCATGATGATCACCGGGACGGCCGGGTTGATGGATTTGAGGTTCTCCAGGGCCTCGATTCCCGACATTTTTACCATCCGGACATCCATCAGGACCAGGTCATAGGGGGTTTCAGCGACCGCGCTGACCGCCAGGGTCCCGTCATCGGCCTCGGCCGTTTTGTACCCCCAGCCGCCCAGAAGGGTGACCAGCATGGTGCGGTGGGCCAAGTCGTCATCGACAACCAGAATGCTACCCGGGATTTTTCTCATCGTGAAGTGCTCTTTCCTGAGGGAGAAAAAGCGAAATGCAGGTTCCCCGGCCGGTGTGGCTGTCAACCCGGATCTCGCCGCCATGCGCCTCGATGATATTGTGGGCGACGGCCAGCCCAAGGCCCGTGCCGGACCCCTTGGTGGTGAAAAAAGGGTCGAACACCTGCCCGAGATGCGATGGCTTGATGCCGTCGCCGGTATCCCCGACGCTGATGCGCAGCGGCCGGCGCCCCTCTGCCAGCCCGGCGGTGACCGTCAACTGGCCCCCGCCGACCATCGCGTCCACCGCATTGAGATATAGATTCAACAGCACCTGGCTGATCCGGTCGGGATCCAGGTGCACGGTTGCCACCGTCGGGGGGCAATCCAGCCGCAGGGCGATCCCCCCGGCCTGGGCCTGGCGCTCCACCAGTTTCAATGAATCCTCTAGAAAGGCTCTCAAGTCCACCGGCTTGGTTGAGACACGCACGGGGCGCGCAAAATCCAGCAGTCGGCTGACCACCCGGTTGAGACGCTCGACCTCCTGTATCATGATGCGCGCGATCTTGTCGTCTTCGGGGACCGCCGCGTAACGGTCGCGGAAATAGGTCGCAAACCCCTTGATGGAACTGAGCGGGTTGCGGATTTCGTGGGCCACCCCAGCCGCCAGGCGGCCCACCGCGGCCAGCCGGCGGTGGCGCTCGATTTCCTGCCCCAGGACACGAAGGTCGGTCAGATCCTTGAAAAGCAGCAGGCTGCCCGTGCACCGGCCGGTTTCGTCTTTCAAGGCGGTGGCCGTCACCGCCAGAAAGCGAGTCGGGCCGTTTTGCTGCGAAAGGGACACCTCGGTCTCAACGACACCGCCCTCTCCTCTAAGACGATCGACCACCGCCAGGACTGCGGCCGGCAAAACCGCCGCCACCGGCCGATCCGCCAGTTCATCGGCGGGCAGACGCAAAAGGCCGGCCGCCACGGGGTTGAATGAGGTCACGGTTTCGTGGACATCGATTGCCAGCAGCCCCAGCGGCATGCTGGCCACCAGCTTATCGGAAAAGGCCTGAATCCGCGACAGGCTGGTTCTGGCCTGGCTGTAGCGCAAACCTAAAAAGACCAGCACGATGCCGCCCACCCCCGCCAGAAGCAGCCCGGCGCCGGTCACAACGGCATTGCGCACTTCGGCGCGCTCCACGGCCGCCACCGGCCCCAGGTCCAACCCGACAAAAATGACCCGCGTTGCTTCGAGGCTCTCATCGTCCGTCGGCGTCACGGGGTCCGCGGGGTCATAGGGGCGCAGGCGATGCATGCCGTGGCGCCCCAGGGGGGGCAGGCTGGGGACAAAGGGTCGGTAGACTTCAAAGACTTCAGCGCCGTCGGATCCGGTGATGCGCCGCCAGTTTAGATTTTCGGGCCCCGGCAGCGCCCGAAGGTCCAGATCGGCGCCGTGGCGGCTGCCGATTTCTGCGACCTCGCTGTGGGCCAGAACACGGCCGTCGGCCGCCGTTACGATCAGGTAGACAATATCCGGCTGAAGAGCGGTTTCACTCAACAGCCGCTGCAGTTTAAACTCCTGCCGGCGCAGCCCGTGCATGCCCGCCCGGGTCCCGGCCTCAAACGAGCGGATCAGGGCCGCGCCCTTCTCCAGCAGCAGCCGCAGGCTGTTTTGCTTCTGGCGTTGGACATTGCTGACGATGGTCAGTGCAAAAATAGCGCTAAGCCCCAGCGCCGCAACCGCCAGCAGGCCCCAGGGCAGAAACCGCTGGAAGCGGCCATCTTTTAGAGTATTTCGCATGCTGACCCATAAGGCAAGGGCGATGCCAGGCTTAGCTGGGGTGGGATCGGCGCCGAGAATAATGCCTCCGGATTGCACCGTTTTTGGGCTCGCCTGCAAGCCACAGCCACCACTCAATTCCCGGATGCGGTTTCAATTACCGGCCAAGCAAGCCCGCAACCCATTGCAGCCGAAGGATCGATATGGATACTTTATATCCATATCATGCCCAAAGCGGGTATAAAATACCCGCCTGTATCCACAAAACCAGAAATACCACATTTTCACCCCAGCGGGCCATCATCATTTTTTCGCCTTTAAATTCAATCGATTTGGTTGCTCGCCGGATCTTGGGCAGATGATAGGCACACTCTTTGCTGAGATTCTCAGAAAACACCCAACCCACATTCCCAAGTAGAGGAGGATAAGACATGCACACAAAACGGTATCAACCCATTTTTTCCCTGGCGGTCGTCCTGGTGGCCGCCATGACCGCGGCGGCGTTTGCCGCCGGCGGCGACACCCAAGGCCAAGGCGCAGGGGGCTACGGCCGTGGGTGGCACAAGGGCGCCGGTGACGGACCCGCCTGCCTGCAGAACCTGAGCGAGGAGGATCGCGGCAAAATCGAAAGCGAGCGCCAGGCGTTTTTCACCGCCACCGACGACCTCAGACGCGAACTCTACCGCAAAAGGCTGGCGCTGAAGAGCGAGCTGGCCAAGGAAACACCGGACCCGGAGGCGGCCAAAGCCCTTCAGAAGGCGCTTTCAGAACTCCACGCCCAACTGGGGCAACACCGCATCGATCACCTGCTGAAAATAAAGGCCATCAATCCCAACTGCGGCGGCTGGGGCGGCAGCCAGCGGCGCGGCCACGGGCATGGCTGCGGCGCTGGCTGCATGAATGGCGGCGACTGACCTTCGCCACCAGGGCCGTTGCCGGGCGCCCGCGCCCGGTTGTTCGGCAACGGCCATCTTCCGGGTAACTTCCGCGTTTGCCCCCTTCCCGATGCGCCCCCCCTGCTTGACCCCCAGCGGTTTTTCCGTTATGAAGTTCCGGGTGTTTTTTTGAGCATATTGGAATTGTTAGCGTCGCAAACCGCAATGGGAAACCGCCATGCTGATCACCGAAATTCTGGCCCGCAACGCACGCATGTACGCCGCGGAAACCGCTCTGGTGGAGCGCGACCCGGCCAACGGCATCCGGCGCGAGATAACCTGGCACGCATTTGACGCCCAGGCCAACCGGCTGGCCCAGGCCCTGATAGGAAAAGGCATCCAAAAAGGCGACCGGGTCGTGCAGCTGATGATGAACAGCCTGGAATGGCTGCCGGTTTATTTCGGCATCCTGCGCACCGGCGCCTGGGCGGTTCCCCTCAACTTTCGCTTCATGGCCAAGACCATCGGCCGCTGCACCCAAACGGCCGGGGCGCGGGGGGTCATTTTCGGCCCGGAATTCGTCGAACGCCTGCAAACCCTTCGCAAAGACCCGGGATTTTCCCTGGAATTCTACATCTTCATCGGACCCGAAAGCCTGCGGCCGGCCTGGGCCGAATCCGGCTCCAGCCTGCTGGCGGCCCATGAACCCAGCGACCCGCGGGTTCCCATCGAGATCACCGACGAAGCCGCCCTCTACTTCACCTCCGGCACCACCGGGACCCCCAAGGCAACCCTGCTGACCCACCGCAACCTGGAGTTTGCCTGCATCCAGGAAAACTGCCACCACCGTCAGACTCACGCGGACAACTTCCTGTGCATCCCGCCTCTTTATCACACCGGCGCCAAGATGCACTGGTTCGGCAATTTCATCGTCGGCGCCAGGGCGGTTATCCTGCGGGGCATCGAGCCGCGGTGGATCCTCGAGGCGATCTCCGAGGAAAAGGTCACGGTGGTCTGGCTGCTGGTCCCCTGGGCGCTGGATATTCTGTTTGCGATTGAAAGCGGGGACATCAAACTCAAGGACTTCCAGCTCGACCAGTGGCGCCTGATGCACATCGGCGCCCAGCCCGTGCCACCCAGCCTGATCAAGGAGTGGAAGCGCCTTTTCCCCCACCATCAGTACGATACCAATTACGGTCTGACGGAAACCACCGGCCCGGGCTGCGTCCATTTGGGGATCGAGAATATGCACAAGGTCGGGGCCATCGGGCGCCCCGGCTTCGACTGGGAATACCGGATCGTGGATGACGGGCAGGCAGCGGTGCCGCCGGGCCAGCCGGGAGAGCTGATGGTCAAGGGCCCCGGCGTGATGAAAGCCTATTTCGGCAGCCCCGATGCCACCACAAAGGTGCTGGTCGACGGCTGGCTGCTCACCGGAGATGTGGCGCGCCAGGACGAAGACGGCTTTATCTGGCTGGTGGACCGCAAAAAAGACGTGATCATCACCGGCGGTGAAAACATCTATCCGGTCGAGATCGAGGATTTCCTCCAGACCCACCCGGCCATCCAGGATGTGGCGGTCATCGGCCTGCCCAGCCTGCGGCTGGGGGAGATCGCTGCAGCCATCATCCAACTCAAACCGGGAAGATCCCTCACGCGTGAAGCGGTCATGGTTTTCTGTGAGACCCTTCCGCGCTACAAACGCCCCCGACAGGTCATCTTCGGGGACGTCCCCCGCAACCCGACCGGCAAGATCGAAAAGCCCAAGCTGCGAAAACAGTATGCCGGCATGCCGGAGAGCTTTCGCCTGTAGCGCCCAGGCGCCGCCCAGCCCCAAAAAAACCCCAAACCCGCAGCACGTCAAGATGTGACAGCGGGTTTGGGGTTTAAGCGGCTGGCTGAGAGCGCCGAACGGCGCTTACTTTTTGTCTTCGTGAACCTCCTCGAAGTCGGCATCGACCACGTCGTCATCGGCGGCAGCCGAGGGGCCGCCCCCCGCGCCGGCAGCACCCGGGCCCGGGCCTGCGCCGGCCGCGCCTTCGCCCTTGGAGGCCTGCTGATACATGGCTTCGGCGAGTTTGTGCGAGGTCTGGGTTAATTCTTCGCTGAGGCGTTTGATTTCGGTGATGTCCTCGCCTTCCATAGCCTTTTTCAAGGCCGCAACCGCTTCCTCGACTTTGGCCTTGGTGGCATCGTCGACCTTGGCGCCCAGATCCTTGATGGATTTCTCGGTGGAATAGATCAGGGCATCGGCATGGTTGCGGGCCTCGACCAGCTCTTTGCGTTTGTGGTCCTCATCCGCATGTATTTCGGCGTCTTTCACCAGCCGGTCGATCTCCTCCTTGGACAAACCACTCGAAGCCGTGATTTGGATGGACTGCTCCTTGGCGGTTGCCAGGTCCTTGGCGGAGACGTTGACGATCCCGTTGGCGTCGATGTCGAAGGTCACCTCGATCTGGGGCACGCCGCGGGGTGCCGGTGGTATGCCGACCAGTTCAAATCGCCCGAGGGTCTTGTTGCCGGCCGCCATTTCACGTTCACCCTGCAGCACGTGGATCGACACCGCCGGCTGACTGTCCGCGGCCGTACTGAAAACCTGGCTCTTTTTGGTCGGGATCGTGGTGTTTTTTTCGATCAGCTTGGTCATCACGCCGCCCAAGGTTTCGATGCCCAGAGAGAGCGGCGTCACATCCAGGAGCAGCACATCCTTGACATCGCCCTTGAGCACACCGCCCTGGATGGCCGCCCCCATCGCCACGACCTCGTCCGGGTTGACCCCTTTGTGGGGTTCCCTGCCGAAAAGCTTCTTGACCCGCTCCTGGACCGCCGGCATGCGCGTCATGCCCCCCACCAGGATGACCTCCTGAATGTCTTTGGGCGTCAGGCCGGCGTCCTTCAGGGCCATAAGACACGGCCTTTCGAGTTTGTCCAGCAAGTCTGCGACCAGTGACTCGAGCTTGGCGCGGGTCAGTTTGATGTTGAGGTGCTTGGGACCGCTGGCGTCAGCCGTGATGAACGGCAGGTTGACTTCGGTTTCAACCGAGGTCGACAGTTCCATCTTGGCTTTCTCGGCGGCCTCTTTGAGACGCTGCAGCGCCATCTTGTCCTTGCGCAGGTCAATCCCCTGGTCCCTGCGGAACTCGTCGGAAAGGTAGTCGATCAGACGCAGATCGAAATCCTCGCCGCCTAAATGGGTATCGCCGTTGGTGGCCTTGACTTCGAAAACGCCGTCACCGATCTCGAGAACAGAGATATCGAAGGTTCCGCCGCCAAGATCGAAAACCGCTATGGTCTCTTCTTTACGTTTGTCCAAACCGTAGGCCAGCGAGGCCGCCGTCGGCTCGTTGATGATCCGCAGGACGTTCAGACCGGCGATTTTACCGGCGTCCTTGGTGGCCTGGCGCTGACTGTCGTCAAAGTAGGCCGGGACGGTGATCACCGCGTCGGTCACTTTTTCCCCGAAGTATTCCTCGGCGGTGTGCTTGATGTTGGCCAAAATATAGGAAGAGATCTGGGCCGGGCTGTGCTGCTGCCCGCGGATATTGATGCGCACATCCCCGTTGGGAGCTTGTTCGATCTTGTAGGGCAGCACTTTGATGTCGCTCTGGACATGCGGCGAACTGAACTTGCGGCCGATGAGACGTTTGACGGCGAAAACCGTGTTTTCAGGGTTGGTGATAGACTGCCGTTTGGCAATCTGCCCGACCAGGCGCTCACCGCTCTCGGTAATGGCCACGACCGAGGGTGTTGTCCGCCCCCCCTCGGGATTGGTGATCACCTTTGAATCCCCACCTTCCATGACCGCCACACAAGAGTTCGTCGTTCCCAAGTCAATTCCAATAACCTTACCCATTTGAATGCCTCCTTAAAAGTATCGTGACTGTGTATAATCGCTTTGAGAGCGTCAGATTAATGGTTTTCGCCGGTTTGACCGGCGCCGCCATCGGCTTTTGGCTTTGCTACAACCACCATGGACGGCCTTAGCAGTCGATCATGCAGGGTATAGCCCTTCTGCAGCTCCTGAATAACCGTGTTTTTCGGATGCGTGTCGGATTCTTCGCTGACCACCGCCTGATGAAAAACCGGGTCGAAAGGCTGGTTGAGCGCCTCAACCGCCTGAACCCCAAATTTGTTGAGAACCCGCAGGATCTCTTTCAGCGTGAGGTCAATCCCGTTCACTAAGGACTCTTGCCCGTTGCTTTCCTCGCTCGCCGACTTGATGGCCAGCTCGAGGTTATCCACCATCGGCAACAATTCCTTGAGGAGTGTCTCGTTGGCGTATTTGCGAAAATCCTGTATTTCACGGGCCGACCGCTTTTTGTAGTTGTCGAACTCCGCTGATACCCTCAGCAGGCGTTCGTAATTGGCCTGCGCCTCCTGGCGGGCAGCTTCGATCTTGGCCTCGAGTTCCGCAGTTTCATCGTTTTCGGCAGTCTGGCCGCCGCCTTTCACGGGCGACTCTGCTTGGAGATCTTCCGGTTGTTCCAGCGACGGGTCTGCAGCGGTGGCTTCAGCTGTTTTTTCATACTTCCGAATTTTGTCTTTTTCGGTCATCAGCAGCAAAGTTCTCCTTCATTTATAAGGGCTTTGAAAAGAGCACCAAAGGACGTCCAAACCCCAACAGGAACGGAGGTGCCGGTGCCAAACACTTGCGCCCCGAAAGTGGCCGAGGCGGCCGATTGGTGAGCCCCTCAAAATTGCCTTTGGGGTCACGCACTTCCCGGTAAGCCGTTTTAGACACCAATCGAAGACACCCGCCGGCGTGGAAGCCTTCCAGTGTAGTTACTTCCGGATGTGAGCCCGTAAGCACTCAGGGTGTTGGCGTCGCGGCCGGCGTGATGTTGGCACATAATAAGACGCCAGAAAGTGATGTCAAGCCGTCGCGCCGGAGGGTATTTCAGGCTGAAATTAAAAAGAAAAATGGGAGCAGCCGACCTAAAAACGGACTTCGGGGGGCTTCACAATCGAAACGCTGGCGGGTTTGAAAGCAGGCGAAAAGCGATGGGGAAAAAGGTGGGGAAGTGGTTGTGCACCCTCTGTCGAATCACTTCCGAAAAACTAAGGACCGTCGCCATAACCGGGATCGATCCACGACACAGACCGCATTACTTATCGCTGCTTCCTTCCGGACCTGACGAGGTTCGTAACCGTCTGTTGCGTGGCGGCCGATCAGGCTGAGTCCTAAATTCCGGCTGCAACCCTTCAGAGGGAATTCAGCCCCGCATAAAGCGGATTTCGGGTACAGGGCACCGCTAGCGCCCCACCTAGCACAACCGGGGAAGACTATAGTCACCCAGGCGAACTTTTTCAAGGAGAAAAAGCCCGACCACTTTCTTCAGGCCGGCCGCACGGGCTGCCCGCCGCTTTTCCAGGGCTTTTTTATTGACTTCTTCCTACCAGTATCGTAGCTTTTGATTTTATTGAAAAACATTGGAATCAACGGCTCTGCTCTGGACGGACGTCACCCACATCAACGGGGAACTGCTAAGATCCTATCAAGCTCCTATGACCGGACCCTTTCCGCCCCTGCCGATACATTGCAAGCCCTCGAAATTCCGATTACCAAGCAAATTTTCGACGGCTTGAGCACCCGTATGAAGACCATCGGCCCCCTCCGACCCGTGGTGGCGGCCAGGGGTGCGATGACAAAAAGCGATATCACCCGTGGGTCGGGGCCAATCGGCGTGGTCGGCTGATGGGACAAAAAGGGGTTCGAGCTGTTTCATGGAACTCTCGCCAAACGGCTTTAGCCGGACGGTTCTGCAAAATGTCAGGCATACGATCGACACCCATGGCCTCTTGGAGACCGGCGAGTCGGTGCTGGTGGCGGTTTCCGGCGGGGCCGATTCCGTCTGCCTGCTGCACGTTCTTCAGGCGCTGGCGCCGGAGCATGACCTGCAGCTGGGCGTGGCCCACCTCCATCATGGCCTGCGGGGCAAGGCGGCTGACCAGGATGCCAGATTTGTCGCCGACCTGGCCCACCGCTGCAATTTGCCGGTTTTCATAGGGGCAGCAGATGTTCGGGGCCTGAAACAACAGCGCCGGCTTTGTCTGGAAGAGGCCGCGCGTCAAGCCCGCTATGATTTTTTGACGCTAATTGCCCGGCAGCATCATTTCAGCAAAATCGCCGTCGGCCATCAGCAGGACGACAACGCCGAGTTGACCCTGATGTTTCTCATCCGGGGCAGCGGCGCCCGAGGGGCCGGCGGCATCCCGCCTGTCAGGGAAAACCGGATCGTGCGACCGCTGATCGACCTCAAAAGAGAGGACATTCTGGGCTATCTCAAGGCAAACGGACTGGACTGCATTTCCGACGCCACCAACCAGGACAGCGATTTCCTTCGCAACCGCATCCGGCTTCAACTTCTGCCGGCACTGGCGAAAGACTACAACCCCCGCATCCGAGAGGCTCTGACACGCTTTGCCCGGGTTACCCGAGCGGAAGACGATTGGCTCGAAAGCCTGACCACCCCTCTTTTGGAAGCCGTCTGCCTGGCACAATCCGACACCTCCCTGACCCTGTCGGTGGCTGCGCTCTTGGCCCTCCACCCGGCCGCCCAGCGCCGGGTGCTGCGCAGGTCCCTGAAAATGGTCAAAGGCAGCCTGCGGCGCATCGCGTTCGACCATATCGAAGCGGTTTTGGCACTCGCCAACAGCGGCACCCACCATGGCAGTCTCGACCTGCCCGACCGGATCCGGGTCCACCGCCATCCCGACCGCTTGGTGGTGTCGTTGGCGCAGAAACCCCTGCGCACCCTGAAACCGGATTTAGCTGTCGCCCCGGCTATGGATTTTCATTACCCGGTTCCCGGTCCGGTTTCTGAAACCGTCTCGATCACACTGCCCGAAATCAGGGGTCGATTGGAATTTCGCCGGATCAGCACCAAAAAAGTCCCGGCCGCCTGCAATGCTGGACAGTTTGTCGCGTTTTTTGATATGGATGCCCTGACCTTTCCCTTGACCGTCAGAAACTTGCGCCCGGGCGACCGCTTCACCCCATTTGGAACGGCAGGCCGCCAAAAAGTTCACCGGTTTTTTATCAAACAGAAGATACCCCGCGAGTCGAGGACACGCTATCCGCTGCTCCTCAGCGGCACTAAGATCATCTGGGTGGCCGGCCTGCGCATGGATCAGACCGCCCGGCTGACCCCTGAAACGCGGCGGGTGCTCCGGGGAGAACTCCTGCTTGCCTAAATCCGCTTCGTGCTTACTATCTGAGCATCTCATGCCTTGAAAGGAACAAAGCCCGTGTGAGCCGGGTCAAGGACTTAAATTTTCAGGCCTGGAAAGCGGCAATCCTTTACCCAGATCGGAATGCCGGGGCGGGTTTCGCCCTTCAAGCCGACAGCCTCAGGAGGTGACTTGAGTTGAATCCGTTCTACAAAAATCTGGCGTTGTGGCTGGTAATCACGCTGATGATGATCATGCTCTTTAACCTTTTCAACCAGCAGCACCTTGCAGAAAACACCCTCAGCTACACCGAGTTTTTAAGTATGGCGGAAAACGGGAAGGTTGCTGAAGTTGTCATCCAAGGCCAGGAGCTTTTTGTAACTGACAGCAATCGCAACCGGTTCAAGGTGTTTGCCCCGCAGGATGCCGACATGATCAAAATCCTGCGCGCCAAAGGAGTCATGATCAAGGCCAAACCGCCGGCCGAATCCCCGTGGTACATGTCGGTTCTGATATCGTGGTTCCCAATGATCGTCCTGATTGGGGTATGGATTTTTTTCATGCGCCAGATGCAGTCCGGCGGCGGCAAAGCCCTTTCATTTGGCAAAAGCAAAGCGCGCCTGATGTCGGATCAGCAGACCAAGGTCACCTTTGAAGATGTGGCCGGCATCGACGAGGCCAAGGAAGAACTGGAGGAGATCGTCGAATTCCTGCGGGACCCCAAGAAGTTCACCCGGCTGGGTGGTCGGATACCCAAAGGGGTGTTGCTGATGGGGCCGCCGGGAACCGGCAAGACCTTGCTGGCAAGAGCCATCGCGGGTGAGGCGGGAGTTCCCTTCTTCAGCATCAGCGGGTCGGATTTCGTGGAGATGTTTGTGGGCGTCGGCGCTTCCCGGGTGCGCGATCTTTTCGTGCAGGGGAAGAAAAATGCTCCCTGCATTATTTTCATCGATGAGATCGACGCCGTCGGCCGCCACCGCGGTGCCGGGCTCGGCGGCGGCCACGACGAGCGCGAACAGACCCTGAACCAGCTGCTGGTAGAGATGGACGGTTTCGAATCCAACGAGGGGGTCATCCTGATTTCGGCCACCAACCGGCCGGACGTGCTGGACCCGGCCCTGCAGCGACCGGGTCGCTTCGACCGCCAGGTCGTGGTTTCCCTGCCGGACATCAGGGGCCGGGAGGCCATTTTGAAGGTCCACATGCGCCGCACTCCGGCCGGACCGGATGTCGAAGTCCTCATGCTGGCCAAGGGCACCCCCGGTTTCTCGGGCGCCGACTTGGAAAACCTTGTCAACGAGGCCGCGCTTCTGGCGGCCAAACGCGGCAAGGAACGCCTGGAGATGGCGGATTTCGAAGACGCCAAGGACAAGGTCTACATGGGCCTGGAACGCAAGTCCAAGGTGATCCGGGAAGAGGACCGCAAAACAACCGCTTACCATGAGGGCGGCCACGCCCTGGTGGCCCGCCTCCTGCCGGGCACCGACGCGGTCAACAAGATCACGATTATTCCCCGCGGGCGTGCGGCCGGAATCACCTGGTTCCTCCCCGAAGAACGCGACTTCAAATACAAGGATCAGCTGGAAAGCGACCTGGCGGTGGCCTTCGGCGGTCGCGTTGCCGAGGAACTGGTGTTCGGACGGATCAGCACCGGCGCCTCAAACGATATTAAACAGGCGACAGGCTTGGCCCAGAAGATGGTCCGGGCCTGGGGGATGAGCGCGGACCTGGGTCCGTTGTCATACGACCAGGGCGAAGAGCAGATCTTTCTCGGCCGCGAAATCTCCCAGCACCGGGACTATTCCGAGGAAACCGCCCGCAAGATCGACCAGGAAATCACCCGGATCATCAAGGATAGCTACACCCGGGCCAAGGGGGTGCTGGAGGATAATATCGACGTCCTCCACAAACTCGCAGAGCTGCTGCTGGAAAAGGAAACCGTTTTAGGGCGTGAATTGGATGAACTGATCCATTCCATGCGACCGGACTTAAATCTCGCCGCCGCCCAAAATGCGGCAGAGACCTCCAAAGACGCGCAACCCGAAACCAAAACCGAAACGCCGCAGGCCTGATCCGTGGAACCCTACCTGCTTTCCTGGGGGCGCCATCGCTTAAAGCTGGGACCGCAGACCTGTGTGATGGGGGTTGTCAACGTAACGCCGGATTCCTTCTCCGACGGCGGCCAGTTTTTGGATCCGGTAGCCGCCGTATCCCAGGCGGAAAAAATGGCGGCCGAGGGTGCGGGTATCATTGACATCGGGGGGGAATCAACGCGGCCGTTCTCGGATCCGATAACCACCGCAGAGGAAATTGACAGGGTGGTGCCGGTGATCGAAACGCTGGCAAACCGCATCCGCCAGCCCATTTCGATCGATACCATGAAGGCTGCGGTGGCCCGCCGGGCGTTGGCGGCGGGTGCGGCAATGATCAACGACATCAGCGCCATGACCTACGACCCGGAAATGGTTTCGGTGGCGCGCGCATGCGACGTTCCGGTGGTCCTGATGCACATGCGGGGCACCCCCAAGACCATGCAGGCCAAACCGCGATACACCGATGTGACAGCCGAGGTTTGCGCCTATCTTCTGGCGGCCGCCGACAGGCTTCAGGCCGCGGGCGTCGCCCGCCGCAGGATCATATTGGATCCCGGCATCGGTTTCGGCAAGACTTTCATCCACAACCTCCTGCTCCTCAAGCACCTGCAGGCTTTGGCGGAAATGGGGTACCCACTCCTGGTCGGCACTTCCCGCAAGTCGTTTATCCGTCGCCTGGTCAAGGGCGACCAGCAGGCCGATATCCACCCGGAGCACCCACTGGTGGAGACCGGTACCCAGGCAACCGTCACGGCTGCCATCCTGGCAGGCGCCCAGATCATCCGCGTCCACGATGTGGCCAACACGATGGCAACGGTCAAGGTCATCGACGCCATTCGCAACGCGGACGGCTGATGGCCGCAGGGTACAAACGCAGGTCTGCGGCCGGTCTTGCATGCCTCGCCGGCGGGAGAGACCTGTCGCCGGTTTTTTCGGGCCGAAGCCAACCGCGATCCGCAGCCCTAAAAAAGGCGGAAAAAAACTTTGACACTATTTCCCCCGCCGAAGCGGCTGTGGTTCCTTCTGATTCTGCTGGTGGCGGGCGCTGCGGCCGTCTGGCTACCCCGCGCCCTGAACGCAAAAAAAGAGCTGCTGATCCCGGTTGAACCAGCCGCCCTGTCGCCCGGATTGGCCCTGGCAACCGCCCTGCGAAAAAACGTCGAGATTCGTGTCAAAGGCCCAAAGTCGATCGTTTCAGACCTTTCCAGTCAGAAAATCGTCTACAGGTTGGACCTTTCCGGCGTCCAGTCCGGTATTCAGACAATTCAACTTCAAAAAGAGGCCGTTTGCCTGCCCGCAAACGTTTCCGTGGATGCCCTCAACCCCTCCTATATCACGGTCCAGATAGACCTGCGCATGGAAAAACGGCTGCCAGTGGTGCTCGATCTGGTGGGCAAGCCGACAGCGGGGTTCTACCTTGCCGGCTCAGAAGCCATTCCCCCGACGGCTGTCCTCTCCGGCGCTGAAAGTCTGCTGGCCCCGCTCACCGCCATACGGACCCAACCGATCGAAATTGACGGGGCCGCGGAAAGCTTCCAGCGCAAGGTTCCGCTGGATCTGCCCGAGCTGGTCGGGGTCGATAGCGCCTCGAAACTCGTGACGGCCGGGATTGTCATCGCGGAACGGATCGAGACTCGCGTTATGGCAGGCCTCCCCATTACGGGGACCAGCACCACGCACACTTATCGGATCGCACCACCGACCCTGGATCTGACCCTCAAGGGGCCTGCCAGGGTTTTGGATAAGCTCCAGTCTGAAAACGGGATCAAGGCCTACGTGGATTTGAAGGGGCTTAAACCAGGTGTTTACCGCGAACGGGCCACCATTTCGCTGCCGGTAACCGTCACCGTGGTGGCCGTCACGCCGGAGCGCTTTACGGTAGAACTCATCCAAAGGAAATGATCGATGCTCTTGGTAATTGATGTCGGGAACACCAACACGGTACTGGGAATTTACGACGGTCTGAACCTGATTCGGGACTGGCGTATCCGAACCGAGCGCAACACCACCGAAGATGAATTGAACGTGCTGCTCAGCAGCCTTTTGGCAACGGGCGGAATTGAACGCACCCATATCGAAAAAAGCATCATTTCCTGCGTGGTACCGCCGGTAGTTAAAATTCTAGATGCCTTCTGCCGCCGCTACCTGGGTCACGCGCCTTGCTGGGTGGATGCCCGATCGGTGGGGATGATGCCCATCCGTTATCATAACCCGGCGGAAATCGGCGCCGACCGGCTCGTCAACGCGATTGCAGCCTATCACAAGTACCGCTGCAGCCTCATCGCCATCGACTTCGGCACCGCCACCACCTTTGACGTCATCTCCGAAAAGGGCGAATATGTGGGTGGCGCCATCAGCCCCGGCATCATGATTTCCGCGGAAGCCCTGTTTCGCAAAGCCTCCAAACTGCCACGGGTGGAAATCTTCACACCCCCGCAGACCGCCATCGGCAAGGACACCATCACCAGTATTCAGGCCGGGATTATTTTTGGGTATGCCGCCATGGTGGACGGAATGGTGCGGCGCATAAAAGCCGAGATGACCACCAGCCCACGCGTCATTGCCACCGGCGGGCTGGCCGAGCTGATGTTCAGGGTTGCGGAAACGATAGAGGCCATCGAGAAAAACTTAACCTTGGAAGGCTTGCGACTTTTGAGCGAGGCTCTTTGAGGTAAAGAATACGCCAGCTTGCTTTTCTTCCGGCCCGCCGCCCCGCATCGTGAAAAAACGCATCCGCCCGCCGGAGTGCCCGTGGCATTCGAACGCGGCTACCTCATCCCCATTTGTTTTTCCAAATCCGCGATCTCCTTTTGCAGGGCCTCTTTTTCGGCCGCCGACAGGGAATCATCCGCCAGCCGGCACCGCAGGCCCAATAACAGCATCTCTTCACGATATTCGTGGCAGGTGTAGCGGGAGGGCGTATCGGTCATCGAAAAAAATCCTTGCGCGCCATCGGCCGCCGGCAATCGAGCGGCCACTGAGGGGTGTCGTCCGCCAGGCCTACCTTCGATCCGGCGCGAACACCAGGGCTTCAGCTCCGACCGACAGCCTCAAGGGATTCATTGAAAACCCGGTAGAAGAGGTCCCGCTCCGTCAGCCCGCGCCCCAGGATGCCGCCGATCTGGTTCAGGTTGCGGCTGTTGATGATCATGTTGACGCTTTTACTGAACGCCATGAACTGGTCCATGGTGCGGTAGCGGCGGCTGATCATGGCCACGAAGACCTTGCGGCGCACCGCCATGCCGAGGCGCTCGAGATAGATCAGAACCCCGTTTTCGTCAGGGTTGGCCGTGTCAAAGGCTTCATTGACGACCACAAGATCATAGTCGTGATAGCGCATCCGCTTGAGGGCATCCCGGGTGCTTTCGGCCTCGGTGATGTGGTACTCCATGATTTTCAGAACCTCGGAGACTTTCTTTATCACCTCTCCGTTTTCTTCGCAAATCAGCGCGGTTTTGCCCTCTTCCTCCGTGAAGTTGAAGGGGCTGTCAGTGAAGCCGTCGCAGGATGCCGGGGCGGCATCGATGCAGGCGGGCTCCGGCTCTGAGGACGGGAGCGCGGCGGAAAGGGGTTTGGCGCCGACGACGATCCCGGCCTTGCAGCGGGGACAGCGCAGGGTTGCCGTCCGATCGGATTGGATTTTATCGTCGGCGATTCGAAACTTGCTCTTACACTTTTTACAGATGATCTCCATGGCCAGATCCCCCTTGTTTTCAAAACAATGCAACGCCCGGTTAAAACCCCATGGCGCTGGGCTGGTGCTTGCGGGTGTATTCGCGATCCAACTGGAGTTGCTGGATATCGGTGGTCGACTCACCGCGAGCGCTCTTGACCGTGTCAATCCCGCGCCCCACGATACCGCGCCGTGACGCATAGCCCATGGCCGTCTCCCGGGTGATGAGCCCCTGTTCGTAAAGGTTTATGATGTAATCGTCAAAGGTGGTCATCCCGAAGGGCCGGCCGTCCTGCATGATCTCGTAGAAGGTTTTGCCTTCCGACTCGCCGTTGAGGATCGAATCCTTTACCCGCAGGTTGGTTCGCAGAACTTCAAAGGCCGCCACCCGCCCCCCGCTGACTTTGGGAAGAAGCCGCTGCCCGACAATCCAGCGCAGCGTGTCGGCCAGTCGGATTCGGATCTGGTTCTCCTCTTCGGTTTTGAACATACCCAGAATACGGTTGATGGTTTGACCGGCATCGACGGTGTGCAGCGTGGTCAATACCAGATGGCCGGTTTCCGCCGCGCTGAGACCGATTTCAACGGTTTCACGGTCCCGCATTTCCCCCACCAGAATCACCTTGGGGGCCTGGCGCAACGCCGCGCGCAGCCCGTGGGCAAAACAGTCGTAGTCGGTCCCGAGTTCCCGCTGGTTGAAGGTCGATTTTTTGTGGGGGTGTTGGTACTCGATGGGATCTTCGAGGGTCACCACATGAACGGATTTTTTCTCGTTGATGTCGTCCAGAATGGCGGCCAGAGAGGTTGATTTACCGGAGCCGGTAGCTCCGGTGACAAACACGATGCCGTTTCTTTCCTGGGCAATTTCGAAAAAGGATTCGGGCAGATTCATTTCATGGATGTTGGGGACCTTGGACTCCAGCCGCCGCAGAACAATGCTGGTGTTTCCGGACTGCGAAAATACGTTGACCCGGAAGCGGGCTTTACCGGGCAGGCTGTAGGAGAGATCGCAGGACCCTTGGCTGAGCAAGCGTTCGGTCAGGCGCCGGTCCTGGTTGATCAGGTTCAGCGCAAAAACCTCGGTTTGGAAAGGGGTCAACTCCCGCAAAGCCGTTTTCAAGTCTACCCCCACAAGCTCCCCGGCGCTTTCCACCTGGAGGGTTTTACCCACCGTCAAATTCAAGTCCGAGACATTGTTATGGGAGTCGAGCATCTTGGTGAGAATCTGGTCGATTTCATGCTTTTTCATGCTGAGCCTCTCAATCCTGACGATACAAACCGGCCTGCCTCAGGCCAAGCCGGCTGCCGACCGAAAATCATAATTTTAAACCAAAACCGCCGGCATGCCAACGGTCAGGCCTCGGTGAAATCCGCCGGCGGGTTGCGCAGCAGGGGCCTGAACTTGGCCTTGTCGTTGGCCTTGGCATAGGCATCTTCCGAATCGATCATGCCTTTTTTGTAGAGATCCATGATGGCGTCATCCAGCAGCTGCATGCCATACTTCTTTCCGGTCTGCATCATCGACGGCAGCTGGTGGGTCTTGGATTCCCGGATCAGGTTGCGGACCGCCGGAGTTGCAATCAGGATCTCGAGGGCCGCGCAGCGGCCGACCTTGTCCACGCGTTTAAACAGCACCTGCGCCACCACGGCCCGGATGCCATCGGCCAGGGTGGAGCGGATTTGGGCCTGTTCGTTGTGGGGGAAGACCTCAATGATCCGGTCGACGGTTTTGGCAGCGCTGGTGGTATGCAGGGTCCCAAAAACCAGGTGTCCGGTGGAGGCCGCCTCGATCGCCAAAGAGATGGTCTCGAGATCCCGCATTTCGCCCACCAGAATGATGTCGGGGTCTTCACGCAGCGCTCCGCGCAGGGCAGAACTGAAGGATTGGGTATGCAGGCCCACCTCGCGGTGGTTGACAATGCAGCTCTGGCTTTTGTGGACGAACTCGATGGGGTCCTCAACTGTTATGATGTGATCCTTGCGGATGCGGTTGGCCTCATCGACTATCGCCGCCAAAGTGGTGGATTTACCACTGCCGGTGGGCCCGGTTACGACCACCAGCCCCCGGGGCAGGGAGGCCAGCCGGGGAATAACCGGCGGCAGACCGAGCTGCTGGGCCGTCAGGATCGTATTCGGGATTTCCCGGAAAACGGCCCCGATCCCGTTTTTCTGCATAAAAAAATTGGCGCGGTAGCGGGCGAGACCCGGAATTTCATACCCAAAGTCGATGTCGCCGCTTTCCTCAAAGTTTTTGACCTTGTCTTCGGGCGCAATCTCGTAGAGCATGCTTCTCAGATCGTCATCGCTCAGCAGCTTGTACTTGACCCGCTCGATATCCCCGCGAATTCGCAAGGCCGGCTGCTGCCCGGATACCAGGTGAAGATCGGATGCCCCCTGGTCGTGCATCAATTTAAAAAACGCATCAATTTTCGCCATGAAACACTCCCGCTGGCTGCGATTGAAAAGAGGGTTGACGCTTCTAACGGGCTTGAAACGCGTCCGACATATGACCGTTTCGTGCAAAGCGCCCGAATGCAGCGCGTGAATTTCTAAATCTGCGGCATTTTTGGCGCATGCCGCCGCATCCTCCGAAGACCGACGCCCGCAACTGCCACGCAGGACCGCCGCAGCGGCGGCCGGTCCGGTTAGGGGCGAAAACTGCCTGCAGGGAGAAATGGGTACTTAAGACATCGACAGCGGGGGAACCAAGCTTGAGGGGAAAAGGGCATGCCGGTGGGGGGGCTGAAAGGCCGGAAGAACGGCCGCGGGCAACGACGCCTGCGGCCGGCAGGCTCGGCTACCTGGAACGGGCCAGAAATTTGAGCTTGGAATCATCTTGATCCACTGCGTCCATTTCGGCCTGGCCCATTTCAAGCAGCTTGGTGTGGGTTTCCAGCACCGCACGGATTTGCACCTCGATCTGCATGCGCTGCCGCTTCAACTCGGCGATGTCTTCATGCAGTTGGGCCAGGCGATTGTGGGCGCCGTTGAGTATCTTTTGGGCGTGCACCTCGGCCTCGGCGGTAATCAGCTCGGCCGCTTTACGGGCGTTTCCCTTGATCTGCTCGAGGACTTTCTGGGAGTTGAGCATGGCCCGTTTGAAGCTTTCTTCGCGCTCACGAAAACCCTGAATATCGCGTTTGAGACGGCGAATTTCCTCCTGAAGCTGCTTGTTTTCATCGCCGACGGTCTCAAAGGCGTCCGCCATTTTCTCAAGGAAGCCATCGACTTCACGAACATCGAATCCTCGAAAGCGCACGCGAAACTGCTGTTGCTGGATCTCTAAAGGGCTAATTTTCATGGCTGTCTTAATCTCTTTGATTGGAGGCCGCCTCTGAGTCACGATAAGAGCGCCGCAATCCGGAAGAGGCTGTCCACGAGGAATTTACGAAGAAAAATAACCACCAGAAAAACGATGATCGGCGACAGGTCGATGCCGCCAAACCCCACCGGCAGTCGTCTGCGGATCTGGTAGAGTACGGGCTCTGTGACACTGTTGATGAAACGCACAATGGGGTTGTATGGGTCGGGGTTGACCCACGACAACACGGCGCGGGCCACGACGATCCATAGAAAAAAAAGCAGGACGTAATCGATGACCGTCGCCACCGCTATCAGAAGGTTGCCGATAATAAACATGCCGGACTGGTCCTCGAAGCAGGGGGGGTGTATAACCCCAGGGTTCCCCAAATGGGGGCAGTTAGTAAAATTTCTCCAATAATTAAGTGTGGATGGCAGATAAGTCAAGAAGTTTCGTGCAGCAACCTCGAGGCCCGCAAGTCGCCGGCAGCAGGCGGGCGGGAGACCGGAAACGACGAAAAAACGCGCCGGCCGGCCGCGGGCTTTGCGACATTACGCCCCTGAGGGTCAGATTTCTTGCCAGCATCGCAAATGTCGAGGATCCCGCCACTGTTTCCCCACCCGTAGCCCTGGTTCTTCCCTGGCAAGAGGCGATCTGCGGGTTGTTTTCCTCTGATTTTCCTGATCAATATCTTTCGCGCTGGCGACGTCAGTTGCGGCTGTTTTTGCTTACTTTACAGGCCGGAAAAAGCGCCTTACCTTACGTCGCAAGGAAAGGCCTTTCTCTGCTGATCGGCGAGGGGTGTTCGTCTCCAAGACGCCCCGAGACCAGCGACACCCCAGATGCCGCCCCCGGGTATCTGGGCAGAGGACCGACCGCATGGATCCCGCCACAGGACCGACCACGGCGGGTCAATTTTCATTTTAACCCCGGAAGCCGTTTGGACTCGCCGGGAAAGGCTCAACGGCTGATGTAAGGAGCACTCAGGATGCACTTCAAATCCACCATGACGGTCATTGGCCTTGCCATTGGTCTTTTTTTCGGCGTGATCATCGCCGAGGCTTTCGCCGCCGGCAGTATTAAGTGGCATTCCTACCAAGAGGGCGTCGCACTGGGTAAACAAAAAAACAAAAAAGTGTTCCTGAATTTTTTTGCCGATTGGTGCACCTATTGCAAGCAAATGGACAGCGAAACCTTCGCCGATTCGGCTGTCGGCGCTTATATGAACAAGAATTTCATCGCCGTCAAAGTGGATGCCGACCGGGAAACCCAACTAGCCTCCGAGTATCATGTCCAGGGCCTGCCGGTATCCACCTTTATCGCCGAAGACGGGGCGCTTATCGGCAGCCAGCCCGGCTTCATCGCCCCCGACCAGATGGTGCCGCTGCTGCGCTACATCCATACCGACAGCTACAAGACCATGTCCTTTGAAAACTTTCTGGAAGGCTCTGGCAACTGAGAGTCGGCGCCGCAAGCCAAAATCTGGTCCCCGGCAGGCAGGCAGCGGGCCCTGTTTCAGGCCGCAGGCTTACGGTCGCCGAGCGGTCAGCGTGACGGCCGCTGGCCAGTGCGCCGCAGGATCAAGCGAATGCCGATGGTCACAAAAATCGTTGCGCTCAGGACCAGCAAAAGCCCTGGTACCCATGCAAATTCGGTGTAAGCCGGATCCTCTCGGGTCACCGAAAGGCCGATCGCCCCGAAAACGGCCACTGCCGCCAGAAACCCCATAACGGCCAGGCAGGCGTTTTCGCTGTCATACCAGGGAACGATGATTTTTCGAAAAACGGGATTCTGATCGAGTTTCATGGGCATCAGGGTAATGAAGGGTGCATGAAAGATCAAGTCGATAAAACAACTGCAACAGGCGGGCGACTGTTCCGCGGAATGGCGGCCTGGCTGCTGGCACTTGGCCTTTCAGGGCCTTTTTTGGGGCTCTCAGGCTGCGCCACGACCCCCGCGGCCGTGACCATCAAGGACCTCGACCAGTCCTTTGGGGTCGACAGCATCCTGTCGGGGGAAACCGGCCGCAGCGTATCGATCGAGATGCTGGTGGCCGACCTGGCGGGCGCCCGGGTGATCTACGTGGGTGAAAACCACATCAACCCTGCTCACCACCGGATTCAGCGCCAGCTGATGGCGCTTCTGCACCAGCATCACCCGCAGTTGACCGTGGGCATGGAGATGTTTGACCGCACCTACCAACCGGTTCTAGACCAATGGTCGGCCGGCGCACTCGAAGAAGACGCCTTTCTGCAGAAAACCCAGTGGTACGCCAACTGGCGCTACCCGTACCCGCTATACCGGGATCTGCTGGACTTCATCCGAGCCCAGGGGCTGCCTGTTTTTGCACTGAACCTTCCCGGGCACATCCCCGCGCGGATCCGGGTGGGGGGAATCGCCAACCTCACCGCTCACGACAGCCCCTGGCTGCCGGCTGAAATCGACCTGACCCATGAAGCCCACCGCCGCTATCTCGAATCGGTCTTTCAGCGCCACGCCTTCCGCGGCGACGCCAGTTTCGAATTTTTCTACGAGGCGCAGTGCGTTTGGGAAGAGACCATGGCGGAAAACATCGCCCGCAGCCTGACAGCAGCGCCCATGCTGGTGCTGGCGGGAAACAGCCACATCCAGTTTCACTACGGCATCCCGCAGCGGGCGCTGCGCCGCACCGGGGTCCCCTTCCGCACGGTTTACCTGGCGACGGTCGGCGAAACCGTTGCGCTGGGTATCGCCGATTACATCTGGGTCACCCCCGCTCCCGGCTCCTCCCCGCAATAACCCTGTGCAAACTTTTAAGTTTATGCCATCAAACGATTTAGGCGTTGGCACCGGAGTGCCGATAGAGCCCAATATATGGTTAATTTTCTGTTGACACACAACAATATGTAGTTGTATGAAGGCCTGACCGTCGCTGCCGGCGGCCTTGCCTGTCAGCATCCTTTAAGCTCAACTTCAGTTTGAACAGCCCAACCCCCACCCGGGACGCCGAGCACGGATCCCCGAGCAGAATTGCCTACAAGAGAGGAGCGCCATGTTTGAAGGAGTGAGGTCCCATGATGATAAAATGGTCGTGTTCGACAACATCAAAAAACGGGACGGCCGGATCGTAGAGTTCGACTCATCCAAAATCACCACCGCACTGGCCAAGGCCGGCAAGGCCAGCGGCGAGTTCGATGTGCGCGAGGCCCGCAAGCTGACCCTGCGGGTCCTGACCCTGGCCCACGAGCTGCGCTTAGGCCCCCTGCCTGAAGTCGAGGAAATTCAGGACATCGTGGAGCGCGTCCTGCTCGACTCCCCCTTCCTGATGACCGCCAAGGCCTATATCCTCTACCGCGAACAGCACGCCCAGATCCGCAACATCACCACCAAGGCGCATGTCGACCTGGTGGAAAACTACCTTCAGAAGTTGGACTGGAAAATAAAAGAAAACAGCAATATGTGCTACTCCCTACAGGGGCTCAACAACTACATCTCCTCCGATGTGACCGCCGAGTACTGGCTGAGCCGGATCTACCCCCCTGAAATCCGCCACGCCCACAAAAACGGTGACATGCACATCCACGATCTCAGCCTGCTCTCGGTCTACTGCGTCGGCTGGGACCTCAAGGACCTCCTCCGTCAGGGTTTCAGGGGCGCGGCCGGCAAGGTTGAGAGCGCGCCGCCCAAACACCTGCGCTCGGCTCTGGGGCAGGTCGTGAATTTTTTCTACACCCTCCAGGGCGAGGCTGCCGGCGCCCAGGCGATCTCCAACTTCGACACGCTGCTGGCGCCCTTCGTACGCTTCGACAGCCTCGACTACGGCGAGGTCAAGCAGGCTTTCCAGGAGTTTGTCTTCAACATCAACATCCCCACCCGGGTAGGCTTCCAGACGCCGTTTACCAACATCACGATGGACCTGTATGTCCCAACCATTCTGCGGGACCACCCGGTTATCGTGGGGGGTGTGGCGCAGGAGGCCACTTACGGCGAGTTCCAAGCTGAAATGGACATGATCAACCGCGCATTCGCCGAGGTGATGATGGCGGGCGATGCCTGCGGCCGGGTGTTCACCTTCCCGATTCCGACCTACAACATCACCCGCGACTTCGACTGGGACAACCCCAACCTCGAGCAGGTCTGGAAAATGACCGGCAAATACGGCATTCCCTATTTTTCCAACTTCGTCAATTCGGACATGTCCCCCGAGGATGCCCGCTCCATGTGCTGCCGCCTGCGGCTGGACAACCGCGAATTGATGAAACGCGGCGGGGGGCTTTTCGGGGCCAACCCGCTGACCGGCTCCATCGGCGTGGTCACCGTCAACCTGCCCCGGATTGGCTTCCTGGCCACCGACAAGAACGATTTTTTCAGCCGCCTCAACCGGATCATGCAGGCCGCCAAGGAGAGCCTCGTGATCAAACGCAAGGTTCTGGAGCGCTTTACGGAAAAAAACCTCTACCCCTACACCAAGTTCTACCTCCGAGAGATCAAGGCCGGATCGGGGTTTTACTGGAAAAACCACTTCTCCACCATCGGCATCGTGGGCATGAACGAGGCGTGCCTGAACTTTAGCGGGGAAGACATCACCACCGCCGGCGGCCAGCGCTTCGCGCTGGAGGTGATGGACTTCATGCGCGCGCGGATCACCGCGATCCAGCAGGAAACCGGCGAAATCTTCAACCTGGAGGCCACACCGGCCGAAGGCACCTCCTACCGCCTCTGCATGCTGGACAAGGAGCGCCACCCCGAGATCCTGGCGGCCAACAATGACGGGTGGCGCCGGGGGGAGGCCGCCTACTACACCAACTCCACCCAACTGCCGGTCAATTTCAGCGATGACCTCTTCGAAACCCTCGCGCTGCAGGACGACCTCCAGACCAAGTACACGGGGGGCACGGTCATGCACCTCTTTCTGGGAGAAAGAGTCGCCGATATCGATACCGTTAAAAACCTGGTTCGCAAGGTGGCCGCCGGCTACCGGCTGCCCTATTTTACGCTGACACCGACCTTCAGTGTCTGCCCGACCCACGGCTACCTGAACGGCGAGCGCCAAAGCTGCCCGACCTGCGGTCATGAAACCGAAGTTTATTCACGGGTGGTGGGGTATCTGCGGCCGGTCCGGCAGTGGAACACCGGCAAGCAGGCGGAGTACGCCCAGCGCAAACCCTTTAAAGTCGCCTGAGATCGGCTGACCATCAGCCGCCCAGCAACCCGTTGCGGTCATGATATTCGGCGGTCTGCAGAAAAACTCGTTCATCGACTACCCCGGCAGGATCAGCTGCGTGGTATTTCTATCGGGATGTAACTTTCACTGCCCCTACTGCCACAACCCCGACCTGGCGCGGGGCAAAGCGGCAGGCCGCGGCGATTTAAGCCTTTCCGGGCTCCTCGACTTTTTGGCGGCGCGCAGAGGGCTGCTGGACGCCGTGGTCGTTTCCGGCGGCGAGCCGACCCTGCAACCCGATCTTGCAGGGCTCTGCCGCTGCATCCGGCAAGCCGGCTACCCGGTCAAACTGGACACCAACGGCAGCAACCCCGATGCCATCCGCCGCCTGCTGGCAGACAACCTCGTGGACTACATCGCCATGGACATCAAAACCGCTCCGGAAGGCTACGTGCCGGGCCTCGCGACCGACCTCGACCCCGCGCACCTCCGGGCCAGCATCGATCTCATCATGCACTCCGGCCGGCCATACGAGTTCCGCACGACCTGCGTGCAGCCGTTCGTGGATCCCGCCGTCATCACCGCCATCACCAGCTGCATCGCCGGCGCCGAGCGCTACGTTCTTCAGACATTCCGGCCGGACACGGTCATGGACCCGGGCTTTTTCAAAGGCCCCCACCGCGGCGCGTCGGCCGCCGAACTGGAAAACTTGCGCCGGCTTGCCGCCCCGCATGTCCGGCAGTGCCTGGTGCGCTGAACCCGAAGAAGAAGCCGCGGTGACTGGAAATGCCATCCCTGCCCCCTTCCCCCAAGGACTGGCGGGTCCTCCTGGTCGACGACGAGGAGGGCATCCGCAAGGTCATGCGCATCACCCTGGAGGATGCCGGCTACCGGGTTGAAACCGCAGCCGACGGCGCTGGCGGCCTGACCCTGTGCGAGAGTTTTGCGCCCCAGATCCTGATCACCGACATCCGCATGCCCGGCATGGACGGGCTGGAGCTGCTGGCCACCGTCAAGCAGCGTCAGCCGGAGATCGAGGTCATCGTGATGACCGCCTTCGGCCAAATGGACCTCGCCATCCGTGCCCTGCAGCTGGATGCCTCGGATTTTATCACCAAACCGCTTCATGACGAAGCCCTCTTTCTGGCGCTGCAGCGGGCACGCGACCGCTTCCGGGCCCGCCAGCAGGTCCAGGACTACACCACCCTGCTGGAGGCGGGCTGGGCCCGCACCGCCCGGGAGCTGATGGACACCTTCGCCTTTCAGCGGAACCTGATCGACGGCTCCCTGGACGGCATCCTGGGATGTGATCGGAATGACACCGTGGTGATCTTCAACCGCAGCATGGAGCGGATGCTCGGCTACACCCGGGCGCAGGCGGTCGGCCAAATGGCGCTGACAGGCCTGTTTCACCCCGGAGAAGACGGGCGTTTCAGACGGGCACTGGCATCCGAGAAGTGGGGCGGCCGCGACCGCCTGGCACTTTTTGAAACCACCCTGATGGCCCAAGACGGCCAGAGCATTCCGGTTCAGGCCTCAGCCGCGGTCTTGCCCCAACCGGGCGCCATGGGCGGTCTGGTCTGCTTCTTCAAGGATCTGCGGGAAGTCCGCCGCCTGGAACAGGAGGTGGCCGACCAAGCCCGTATCCTGCACCAGGACAAAATGATGTCCCTGGGGCGGCTGGCCGCCAGCGTGGTTCACGAAATCAACAACCCGCTGGCCGGCATTCTCACTTACACCCGGCTGATGCTGCGGATCCTGGAGCGCGGGCCCCTGGAGCCGTCCCGCCAGGCGGATTTCAGCCGATACCTTGCGCTGGTGGAAAGTGAAACCGACCGTTGCGCCCGGATTGTCGCCAGCCTGCTGGCGTTTTCACGAAAATCGCCGCCGGCCATGACCGACCTCGCGCTTCGCGACCTTCTCAACCGCTGCGCCTTGATGAGCCACCACAAGCTGGAACTGCAGAAGATTCGCCTTGAACTCGTGATCGCCGAGGATCTGCCCCCGGTCCGGGGGGATGCCAACCAGCTGCAGCAGTGCATCATCAACCTGATTTTCAACGCCATCGACGCCATGCCCGAAGGCGGCAGCCTGCGGCTCGAGGCCGACCGCAGCCCTTGCGGCGGGAAGGTGACCATCACCGTCACGGACACCGGGGCGGGGATCCCGACCGCGGTTCTGCCCCACATCTTCGAGCCTTTTTTCACCACCAAGGCCGAAGGCTACGGCGTGGGACTGGGCCTCTCGACGGTTTTCGGCATCATGCAGCGGCATGGAGGCAAGATTACGGCCGAAAACATCGCGGGCAAAGGCGCAGCTTTCACCCTGCATCTGCCCCTGGCGCCCCCTGATTGATCGCCTCGGAAACGCTGATGTTTCAGATGTTGCATCCGTTTCTGCAACATTTAACCGCCTGTCCTAAAATCATTTTTTAGAAAACTCTTCCTTGACCCTCCTACCCGTTGCCTCTCGATGCATCATTTTGGCAACAGATCCGCCCCTGGACCTTCCTGCCATCCGCCGTTTCCACCTTTAATATCAAAATACAATTGAATTTCAGTTGGTTGATTAGAGCGGCATGTTTAATGCTTTGTTCTACGATAACCTTCCGTATCGACCGTTTACCCCAGGAGCCCATCGTGAGCCAGGCGACCGGCAGCAAAAAGATCCTGATCGTCGACGATGAAGCCGACATGGTCACCTTCATGGCCACGCTGCTGGCGGCCAACGGGTACACGCCCATCGTCGCCCGTGACCCGGTCGAAGGCATGGCCAAGGCCCGGCGGCTCAATCCCGACTGCATCATCCTCAACGCCATGATGACCGGGGACGGCGGCATCACCCTGTATGTCAACCTGAGATGCGACCAGCAGCTGCGGACCGTTCCGGTCATCATGTTGTCCGCCATCGGCAGAAAGATCTTTCTTTTCTACCCCGAGGCCCAGGCGTCGGCCGACGGTCGGGATCTGCGGGAGCCGGAGTGCTATCTGGAAACCCCTCCTGACGCCGAGGAACTGTTGCGCCAGGTGCAAAAACTGTCCGCCCCGGCGACCGGTTGAAGGTCATCGGCGCCGGCACCAGCAGGGAGAGACCAATGGGCATCAAAATCGGGTTTTACATCTGCCACTGCGGCATCAATATCTCCTACCGGGTCCGGGTGCAGGAGGTTGCCGATTTTGCCCGCAACCTGAAAAACGTGGTGGTGGCCCGCGACTACAAGTTCATGTGCTCAGACCCCGGCCAGGAAATGATCGAAAAGGATATACGCGAGTACGGCCTCAACCGGGTGGTGGTGGCCTCCTGTTCGCCGCGGTTCCACGAAAAAACCTTCCGGGCAGCCTGTCAGCGGGCCGGCCTGAACCCCTACATGTTCCAGATGGCGTCGGTCCGCGAGCAGGTTTCCTGGGTCACCCGGGATCCCGACGAGGCCACCCGCAAGGCCAAGACCCTGGCAGCGGCGGCCATCAATCGGGTCAATTTCCACGAGGCCCTGGAAACCCGCGAAGTGGCGGTGCACCCCGACCTGCTGGTCGTCGGCGGGGGGATTGCGGGCATGCAGGCGGCGCTGGACATCGGCAGTGCCGGCCGGAAGGTCTACCTGGTGGAGAAGGACACCACCATCGGGGGCCACATGCTGCAGTTCGACAAAACCTTTCCGACCCTCGACTGTGCCGCCTGTATCGGAACCCCCAAGATGGTGGAGGTGGCCCAGAATCCCAACATCGAACTGCTGTCCTACAGTGAGGTGACGGCGGTTTCGGGCTACATCGGCAACTACACGGTCAGCATCCGACGCAAACCGCGCTACGTCAAGGAGGGGGTCTGCACCGGCTGCGGGGAATGCACCAAGGTCTGCCCCGTGACGGCCCCCAGCGCCTGGGATCAGGGGCTGAGCCAGCGCAAGGCCATCTACCGGGCCTTTCCCCAGGCGGTGCCGATCGCCTTCTGCATCGACAAGAAGGACCGCGCGCCCTGCACGACCACCTGCCCGGCCGGCATCAACGTGCAGGGCTACGTCCAGCTGATCGGCCAGGGCAAATACCGCGAGGCCGTCGCGCTGATCATGGAGCGCCTGCCCCTGCCGGGGGTTCTTGGGCGGGTCTGCCCCCATCCCTGCGAGGCGGCCTGCCGGCGGGCCGAGGTCGACGCCCCCGTGGCGATCCGCGAACTCAAACGCTTTGCGGCCGACCAGGTCGACCCCGCGCAGCGCCTTAGGCCCGAAATCACCGAACGTCCGGAAAAAATCGCCGTGGTCGGCGGCGGCCCGGCCGGGTTGACGGCCGCCTACTTTGCGCGCCTCAAGGGGTACCAGGTGACCCTTTTCGAGGCCCTCGACACGCTGGGCGGCATGCTGCGGGTGGGGATCCCGGACTACCGCCTGCCGCCCGATGTTCTCGACCGCGAGATCGACTACATTCTCAGCCTGGGGGTTAAAACCCGCACCGGCGTCAGGTTGGGAAGGGATTTCACCCTGGCCGGCCTGCAGCAGGAGGGCTTTGCCGCGATTTTTATCGGCATCGGCTGCCACGCCTCCCTCAAGCTGGGCATCCCGGGCGAGGAGGGCACCCGCGGGGTAATCGACGCGGTGGCCTTCCTGCGCGGGATCAACCTGGGCGCGGGCATCGCCATTGGCAAACGGGTGGTCGTCGTCGGGGGCGGCAACGTCGCCATCGACGCCGCCCGCGTGGCGCGGCGGCTCGGCGCCGAAAAGGTGTCCGTGGTCTACCGCCGCTCCGAGGCGGAGATGCCGGCCTACGCCGAGGAGGTGGCCGGTGCGCTGGCCGAGGGCGTCTGCTTCGAATATCTCACCGCCCCCGTCCGTATCGTCGGCGCCGAGGGCGCCGTTAGCGGCTTCGAATGCCTCCGCACCGAACTGGGGCCGCCGGACGCCAGCGGCCGGCGCCGCCCGGTGCCGATCGCCAACTCGGAATTCGAAATTGCCTGCGACACCGTTATCCCCGCCATCGGCCAACTCACCGAGAGCGCGTGGTCGGCGGCCGAAGCGGGCCCCGCGTGCTCGGCGCGCAACACCATCAAGGTCAGCCCGGTCTCCATGTGCACCACCCTGCCCCACGTATTTGCCGCGGGAGACGCCGTCACCGGACCGGCCACCGTCATTGAAGCGGTTGCCGGTGCACGCCGGGCGGTGGCGGCCATGGACCGCTTTATCCGGGGGGAGGCGCTTGACACCGCAGTCACGCCCGCGGTCAAAACGGCGGCCACAACCGCCGGCTGGAATGAAATCCCGGATGACATCCAAAGCGCTGCACGCCTGCAGCCCACGCATCTGCCGGCTTTGGAGAGCGCCGCTTCCTTTGCCGAGGTAACGCGCGGGGTCAGCGCCGAAGCGGCCCGCCAGGAGGCCGCACGCTGCCTCAACTGCGGGGTCTGCTCGGAGTGCATGGCATGCGTCAAGGTTTGCGAGGCCCAGGCGATCGACCACCGCATGCAGCCTGAAACACTGGAAGTCCAGGTCGGCAGCATCATTCTGGCCACCGGCTACGACACCCTCGACCCGACCCCGATGCATCCCTTTGGCTACGGTCGTTTGCCCAATGTTTACACCAGTCTCGAATTCGAGCGCCTCAGCAATGCCACCGGCCCCACCGGCGGCAAAATCCTGATCCGCGACGAAAACGGAAGCTTTACCCGGGTGCCCCGCAGCGCGGCCATCCTCCACTGCATCGGCAGCCGGGATGTCAATTACCACGAATACTGCTCGCGGGTCTGCTGCATGTACGCACTGAAATACACCCACCTGCTCAAGGAGAAGGTCGGCCACGACACGCGCGTCTACGATTTTTACATCGACCAGCGCTGCTACGGCAAAGGCTACGAGGAATTCTATCGCCGCTGCCAAGAAGAAGGCACGATCTTCGTGCGCGGCAGGGTGGCGGAAATAACCGACCAGGCCCAAACACCGACGGAAAAGGGCAAACTGGTGGCAATCGCCGAAGACACCCTCCTGGGGCGTCGCATGCGGGTGCCGGTGGACATGGTCATCCTGTGCACGGCCATGGAGGCCCGCGCCGATGCCGCCGAGGTGGGGCGGATTTTCGGGGTCAACCAGGGTGCCGACGGCTTCTTCCTGGAGGAGCACCCCAAACTGGCGCCGCTGAACACCGCCACCGACGGCGTTTTCCTGGCCGGCACCTGCCAGGCCCCACGGGACATCCCCGACACCGTTGCCCAGGCATCCGGGGCGGCGGCCAAGGCCCTGGCGCTCTCCATCCGGGGCCTGGTTGAAATCCCCTCGGCCATCTCCTGGATCGACCCGGACGTCTGCTCCGGCTGCCAGGTCTGCATCGGGCTGTGCCCTTACGGCGCGATCGAGTTCGACCCGCGCCGCCAGGTCTCGGTGGTTAACGAGGCCACCTGCAAGGGCTGCGGCAGTTGCGCCGGCTTCTGCCCCAGCAGCGCCGCCCAGATCCGGCACTTCAAGGAGAAACAGATTTTTTCAGAAATCGACGGGATCATGGACGCCCTCCATGAGGTCGGCGTGTAGCATTTGATCCGCGCTGCCGCACCGATACCCGCCACCCTTTGATGCTGGAGGCAACGATGGAAACCTTCGAACCCACCCTGATCGCCTTTGTCTGCAACTGGTGCACCTACACGGCCGCCGACCTGGCCGGCACCTCGCGCCTGAGCTATCCGCCCAACGTGCGCCTGGTGCGGGTGATGTGCACGGGCATGGTGGACCCCAAATACGTGATCAAGGCGCTGCTGGAAGGGGCCGACGGGGTGTTGATCAGCGGCTGTCATCCGGGCGACTGCCATTACATCAACGGCAACTTCAAGGCCCGCCGGCGCATCAAGCTCCTCAAGGAGATCCTGCCCCAGTTCGGGTTCGCCCCCGAACGGCTGAAACTGACCTGGATCGGCGCCAGCGACGGCATCCAGTTTGCCGACACGATCACCCAGCTGGTGGCACGACTCAGGGCCCTGGGCCCCAGCGAGACCCGCAGCCAGATGGTGATCTGAGCGCAACCCTTGCAAACAGGGGCCGATCCGCCTGGGCCCCTGCGGAGGACCCCCATGGCAAGCACGCTAAAAATCGAGGTGAGCGCCGGTGACATCCTGTCGGCGCTGCAGGCGTTTTTAAAATCGGTGCTCGCGCAGGAGACGATCAGCGCCCTGCTGGTCCCGCAACACCTGCCCATGAAAGACCGGGTGATGCCGGCCCTGGTGTCGGATCCCGCAAAACTTGCCGCAGCCGACCCGCTGGCACCGGCCTTTCCCCTGAACGCCGCGCGCCTGGCGGCACGCCTGACCCGCCGCACCGCCGGCGGCCGGATCGCGGCGGTCCTGCGACCGTGCGAAATCCGCGCCCTGGTCGAACTGGTCAAGCTCAAACAGGCCAGCACCGAAGAACTTCTTCTGATCGGGATCGACTGTCTCGGCGCCTTCACCAACCGCGACTACGCACGCTACACGGCGACAACCGGGGCAGGAGCCACGACCGCATTTTACCGCCGCATCCTCTTCGAAGGCCAAAGGCCCGCGGATGACTTCGATCTGGCGCCGGCCTGCCGGGTCTGCGAACACCCCGTCCCCGAAGGGGCCGATATCCTGATCGGGCTATACGGCGCCACCCCCGGGGGGCCGCTGTGGGCCGAAGCCCAGACCCCGAAAGGGAAAGCGTTCCTCGAACAGCTCGGGGCAGGGGCCGCGGAGGCCCCCGCCGGGCGTTCAGGGGCCGTTGCCGAACTCATCGCGGCGCGCAGCGCGCGCCGGGACGAAATGTTCGCCGCCACCCGTGAGCAGACCGACAGCCTGGAAAAACTCAGCGCCTACCTGGCCGCCTGCGTCAACTGCTACAACTGCCGGGTCGCCTGCCCGGTATGCTACTGCCGGGAGTGCGTTTTCGTCACCGACGTGTTCGACCACGAACCCTTTCAGTACTTGAAGTGGGCCCATCGCAAGGGGGCCGTCAAGATGCCCACCGACACCATTTTCTTTCACCTGACGCGGCTGGCCCACATCAGCACCGCCTGCGTGGGCTGCGGCCAGTGCTCCAACGCCTGCCCCAACGACATCGCGGTCATGGAACTCTTTCGCAGCGTGTCCCACCGAACCCAGGCGGCGTTTAAATACGAAGCCGGCCGCAGCCTGGACGAACCGCCCCCGCTGGCGGTGTTCAAAGAGGATGAATTTGGGGAGGTAACCGGCCTGTAACCAACCGGCCCTGCCCGCCGCAGCGGCGGCAATGGCCGCGAACACCCATCAACAGAGGCCAGCCATGAAACGAAAAATCGGCAGCGCAATGGTTGTCGGCGCCGGGATCGCCGGCATCCGGGCGGCCCTGGACCTGGCCGAAAGCGGCTACGGGGTCACCCTGATCGACCGCGCAGCGCATATCGGCGGGATTCTGAGTCAACTGGACTACCAGTTCCCCAGCAATGGCTGCGGCATGTGCAAGCTGCTGCCGCTGGTGGCGCGCGATGCCGGCTCCCAGTATTGCCTGCGCAAGGGGCTTTTCCACGAAAACATCGACATCCTGCTTTCCACCGAAATCGCCGCCATATCAGGCGAGGCCGGCCATTTCGAGGTCACCCTGCGCCAGTCGCCCAACCCGGTGGACCCGGAGCGCTGCACCGGCTGCGGGGCCTGCACGGCGGTCTGCCCGGTGTCGGTGCCGGATGAATTCAACGCCGGGCTGACCTTGCGCAAGGCCATCTACCTGCCCGTGCCGCATGCCATTCCCAACCCTTTCAGGATCGACCCGGCCGCCTGCACCCGCTGCGGCGCATGTGTCGCGGCCTGCCCCAACGGCGCCATCCAGCTGGCGGATAGCGGTCGGGAAGGCTTCCGCGTGCTGGTGGTCGATGACGAGCTGATCGTGCGGGATTCCATCCACGCCTGGCTCACGGACGAAGGCTACACGGTGGAGATGGCCGCCGGCGGCCGGGAGGCCCTGAAGCGACTGACCGAGCAGCGGTTTCAGCTGATGCTGCTGGATATCAAAATGCCCGGCATGGATGGGGTCGAAGTCCTCCAAAAAGCCCGCGAAATGCAACCGGACCTGTGCGTCGTGATGATGACCGCCTACGCCACGGTCGAAACCGCCATCGAAGCGATGAAGGCCGGCGCGCGCGAATACCTGCTCAAACCCTTTGAGCCCGACACGCTGAGCGCTCAGGTGGCCCGCATCTACCATGAGACCGAGCTGGCCGAAGCCCGGCGGGTTGAAACCGGCGCGTTGATTCTCTGCGGGGGGACCGATTATTACAACCCGGCCGAGGGCAAAAACCCGTTTGCCTACCGGCAAAGCCCGCATGTGCTGACCAGCTTGGAATTCGAACGGATCTTGAGCGGCACCGGCCCCAGCGGCGGACGGCTGGTGCGCCCGGCGGACGGCAAAGCGGTCGGCAAGGTGGCCTGGATCCAGTGCGTGGGGTCCCGCGATCTTCAGAGCGGAGCGGACTTCTGTTCCACCGTCTGCTGCATGTATGCCATCAAGGAGGCCCTCCTGGCCCGGGAAAAAACCGCTACGGACCTTGAAACGACGATCTTCTACATGGACCTGCGCACCCCCGGAAAGTCTTTTCAGCGCTACCGCGACCGGGCGGAGCAGGAAGGCGGCGTAAAGTTCGAACGGGGTCGGATCCACTCCGTGGTCCCCGACCCGGCCACCGGCGACCCCGTGCTGGCGTATGTGCCCCACGACGGCGGCCGCCGCGAGGAATGTTTTGACCTGGTGGTGCTCGCCGTTGGCCAGCGGCCCGCGGCCGGTGCCGCCCAACTGGCCGAAATCGCCGGGATCGAACTGAACCCCTGGGGGTTTGCCCGCAGCGCCCCGTTTTCTCTGACCCGCAGCAGCCGCGAGGGCATTTTCCTGGGCGGCGCCTTTGCCGGTCTGCAGGACATCTCCGATTCAGTGATCCGGGCCAGTTCGGCCGCTTTGGGCGCTTCACGGGTGCTGCACGCCGGCGGCGGCAGCCTGGGCGCCGCCCCATCGCCGGCCGCGACGCTGCGGGACGTCAGCCGCGAGACGCCCCGGGTCGGGGTGATTTTCTGCACGTGCGGCGAGAGCGTCCCGCTGACCACGGCCCTGGCCGCTGACCTGCAGCAGGACCCGGCGGTGGCGTGGGTCAGCGCCCTTGAAAAAACCTGCACCGCCGAGGGCTGGGAGGCCATGACGGACCTGGTGAAGGCCCGGGACGTAAACCGCCTGCTGATCGCCGCTTGCCGCCCCTATGTTTACGCCCGCAAACTGCGCGAACTGAGTGCGGCGGTCGGGCTCGAACCGGCCCTGATGACGGTGGTGGACATCCGCAGCCTGTCGCCGACGACCGCCCCGCCTCCCGCGGAGGTGGCGCGGGTCGTGGCGATGGGGGTCGCAGCGCTGAAAAAGGTCGCACCGGGGCCGGTGCCCAGCGTTGCAGTGGTCCAGGAGGCCCTGGTGGTGGGCGGCGGGATTGCCGGCATGACCGCAGCCCTGAGCATTGCCGACCACGGGTACCCGGTAAGGCTGGTGGAGCAGGCCGAATCCCTGGGCGGCAACCTCAACTGGCTGACCTCCACCTTGGACAACCAAAACCCCCGGGCCCTGCTGACCGAAACCGTGACCCGGGTGGGAAAGCACCCGCGCATCACGGTCCACACCAGCAGCCGGGTGGCCGGGGCCTTCGGCGAGGTCGGCCATTTTTTCACCACCATCGAGGGACCCGACGGACGAACCACCAGCCTGGAGCACGGAACGGTGATCCTCGCCACCGGCGGCAGCGAGGCGGCCACCACGGCCTACGGCTACGGGACCAGCGAAGCCGTATTGACCCTCAAGGCGCTGGAAACCCGCCTGGCCAGCACGGCCATCGATCCGGCCGAGCTGACGGCCGTCGTCATGATCCAGTGCGTCGAGTGCCGCGAGGAGCCCCGCAACTACTGCAGCCAGGTCTGCTGCCCCTCGGCCCTCAAACACGCCCTCGCGCTCAAAAAGGGCAACCCGGATATCGCGGTTTATGTGTTGTACCGCGACATGATGAGCTGCGGCTTCAACGAAACCTACTACACCCGGGCGCGTCAGGCCGGAATTCTGTTTTTCCCGTATAGCCTGCAGCGCAAACCCAAGGTGAGGATCGACGCCGAAACCGGACCGCTGGTGACCGTCTTCGAACCGGTGCTCGGGCGCGAAGTCGCCATTGCGGCCGACCTCGTGGTGTTGGCGACCGGCATCGTGCCCCATCTGCCCGAAGCGCTGGTCGACGCATTTGGCATCGTCCGCGACCGGGACGGATTTTTCCAGGAAGCCGAATCCAAGTGGCGGCCGGTGGATGCCGTCAAGGAGGGGGTTTTTGCCTGCGGCCTGGTGCGCGCGCCCCACGGCATTCCGGAAGTCATTGCCGAGGCGGAAGCCGCGGCCCAGCGTGCGCTCAGAATTCTGGGGCGCAAACGCCTGCCGGCCGGGAAGGTGGTGGCGGAGGTGCGCCTCAGCCTCTGCAGCCGCTGTGAGCGCTGCCTCGACGCCTGCCCTTACGGCGCCCGGTGCCTCAACCCGGAGCTGGACAGAATCTTCATCAACCCGGCCATGTGCCAGGGCTGCGGGGCCTGCGCCGCGGTTTGCCCCAACAGTGCGGCGATTGTGGCGGGATTTACGGACGGTCAGATGCTGGCGGTGATCGACGCCGCCCTGGAAGGAGTATCGTGACGACCGGCTGCGCATCCCTGCTTCCAGCCCTTTTGAATGCCGACGGCAGAAGGAGTTCACATGAAAGCCAGCGCCACCGCAACCCGTCCGGGTGAAACCGCCAGCGTTCGCGAACCGCTGACGGACATCCGCCAAATGGTCAGCGCCTGCATCCAGTGCGGCACCTGCACCGGCTCGTGCCCCAACGCGCATGCCATGGACCACACCCCCCGCCAGCTCTGGCGAATGGTGCTGATGGAGGAGCAGGACCTGATTTTTGAGAGCAAAACCTTCGCCCTCTGCTCGGCCTGTTATACCTGCAGCCTGCGGTGTCCCCGGGGTCTGCCGCTGACCGAAGCCATGGCGGCCCTCAAACAGGCCGCCGCCCGCGCGAACGTCCCGGCCTTCCGGCCAAGCGCCCGATTCTATCGCAGCTTCCTCGAAAGCGTGCGCCGCCATGGACGGGTGCGTGAAAGCGAATTCATGACGCTTTACTTCCTGGCCATGAAAAACCCGCTGCTGCCGCTGAAGTTTGCACCGCTGGGCTTCAAGCTGATGGGCAAGGGCAAGCTGCAGGTGGCCCTGCCGACCGGCTCCGGCCGGGGGGCCCTGGATGCCATCTTTGACAAAGTCGCTGAACTGGAGGGCCGGTCATGAAGTATCTCTACTACCCGGGGTGTTCCCTGGAGGCCAGCGCCAGCGAGTACGACCGCTCCAGCCGCGCCTTCCTGACGGCCATGGGGGCTGAGATTACGGAACTGGCGGATTGGAACTGCTGCGGGGCCAGCGCCGCCGAGGCCCAAAGCCGGCTGCTAGCCCTGGCCCTGCCCGCGCGCAACCTCGCAATAGCCGAAAGGATGGGGGTTGCCCGCGACCTTCTGGTGCCCTGCAGCGCCTGCTATCTGAACCTCAGGAAGGTGGCGGAAAAAATCCGGCGCGAGCCGGACCTGCTGGCGGAACTCAATACGGTCCTGAGCGCCGATGGGCTGCAGCTGAGCGGCGGGGTCCGGGTTCGGCACCTGCTGGACGTGGTGGCCACCGACCTGGGGGCCCAAGCGCTGCGCGCCAAGGTTAGCCGCCCGCTGAAGGGGCTGACGATCGCGCCCTACTACGGCTGCCAGTGCCTGCGGCCCTACAAGGTATTTGACGACCCCGAAGCGCCGCAGACCATGTCCCCCCTGATCGAGGCCGCGGGGGCCGCCGTGCACCCCTGGCAGATGGGCGCGCGCTGCTGCAGCGCCTCGCTGATGACCACCAAACCGGAGGTCGGGGTGGTGCTGGTGGCCGACATCCTCACGGCCGCGCGCGGGGCGGACGCCATCGCAACCGTCTGTCCCATGTGCCAGATGAACCTCGAGGCTTTCCAGGCCAAAGCTTCCCGTTTTGCCGGTGAAAACCTCGCCATTTCGGTGCTCTACCTGCCTCAGCTGCTGGGGCTGGCCATGGGCCTTTCGGAGTCGGAGCTCGGGCTGGGGTTCAACCTGGCGCTGACGGCAGGGTTACGGAATAAGCTGGCCGCTTGACGGCTGAGGGTTGCAGGCCTGCGCGCCGGGCGGCGGTCACGCCGCCTGATTTTCAGAGGTGTTTTTTTGGGGCTCTGGCGGCTCGCCGCCGACGGCGGGCAGGCGCACGGTGAAACAGGAACCCTCCCCCGGTGCGGATGCCACCGTGATCTCGCCCCCGTGCTGGTGGACGATTTTAGCGGCCACAAAAAGACCCAGGCCGGTCCCCTTGTCGGCTTTGGAGGAGGCGAAGAGCGTGAAAATCCCGGCGCGGGTGTCGGCATCCATGCCGATACCGTTGTCCTCGACTTCGAACACAACCTGCTGAGGCTCCCGACGGACCCGGAACACCACGCGGTGCTCGGTTTTTTGACGGTCCTCGATGCAGGCGTCCACGGCATTTTCCAGGATATTGACCAGAGCGGCCTGGACCTGGCCGGCATCCAACTCGAAACGCCCCAAACCGGGCGCGAGCTCCTGCACGAAGCGGATGCCGTGGCGCTTCATTTTTGGGGTGATCAGGCCGGTGAGCTCCTCGGCAAATACCGCCAGATCCACCGGCGTAGGCACCACCGCCCGTTCCTTGGCCTGGTAGAGAATATCGAGCACCATCCCCCGGATGCGCCCCACCATGAGCTTGACCACCTCCCAGCCCTCCTGGACCTGCGCCTGATCTTCGTGCGCAAAACCGGCATCGATCAGGTACATGCCGCCGTCCAGCCCCGTCAACAGCCCCTTGATGGCATGCGAGACCGAACCGATCATCAATCCCAGTGAGGCGAGGTGATCCTGCAGCTGGCTCAGCTGGGTGATGTTGGTGGCCATCACCAGCACGTGGGTGATATCCCCATGCGCATCGCGCACGGGGGTGGTCCACACCAGGGTGTTGAAGGACGCGCCGGTTTGGGTTTTGAAAACCATTTCCGTCTGCTGGGGGCAGCCGCTGTGGAAAGTTTTATCGGCGGGGCAGTCCTCACAGGGCGCCGCGACCTGTTTGCAGAGTTCATAACAGCAGGATTCGCCGGGCTCCCCGAAATCCTGCCTGAAGAGCCTGTTGGCGGCCGTGAGGTGATACTGACGATCCCGCACGGTGATGTAACACGGCATATCGTCGAAGAGTTTCTGGTAGCGGGAAGGATCCGGCGCTGGTTGCGCGCCTGAAGCTTTTGACGCAGAGGGCTTGGCGACCGCCTGGAGCCGCGCCGTCTTTTCATGCACCAAGGTTTCCAGGTTTTCGGTGTACTCTTTTAACTTGCGGCGAATGAGAATGTTCTCGCGGGCTTTCTGGAGGGATTTTTCAAGGGCGTCATCGCTGATCGGCTTGGTGACGAAATCGGTGGCGTCGTATTGCAGGCTTTTGATGGCGAGTTCCATGTCACCGT
This sequence comes from Desulfobacterales bacterium, assembly GCA_046481705.1. GTDB lineage: Bacteria > Desulfobacterota > Desulfobacteria > Desulfobacterales > JAABRJ01 > JAABRJ01. The sequence goes on from JAWOJK010000134.1 coordinate 46,756, forward strand.
GGCCGGTGATCATGATGACCTCGGTTTCGGGGTTCTGCTGCTTGATGCGCCGCAGCAAGGTGATGCCATCCATGCCGGGCATCTTGATGTCGGTGAGCACGATGTCCGGTTGCTCACTTTCAAAAATGCGCAGGGCCTCCTCCCCGTTTTCGGCGGTCAAAACGGTGTAGCCGCTGTCTGCCAGCGAAATGCCGAGGACCTTGCGGATACCTTCCTCGTCATCTACCAGAAGCAGTTTGGATTTCATGGCTCGTGACGGCTGCGGGTCAGTCCGGCAACCCGATGGCGCGCTGCACGGTCAGCAGCAGCTTGTCGGGGTCAAACGGTTTGCTGATGTAGGCCACCGCCTTCTTGATGGCATGCCGCCCGGCCATACCGCTGATCACGATGACGGGAATATCCTGCAGCTCGGGGTCCTTGGTCATCCGGCGGTAAAAGTGCGGACCCCACTCCTCGGGCATTTCCAGGTCCAGGGTGATCAGGTCGGGTTTTTCGCGTTTGACCACATCCAACGCCGCCACGCCGGTGGTGGCGCTGCAGGTGGTGTAACCGTTGTCCTCGAGCAGCGCGGTAAGGTATTTCACGATAATGGGGTCGTCATCGATGATCAGGATTTTCTTTGCCATGCGGTGACCTCTTTTTGGGCGAATCGGTTGGGGCCTGCAGGAAAATCGGGAGGACACACCCAAGGCCGGACCGCCCGGATGTGCCCGTTAGTTCCATGCAGGCCACTTAATTCCGAGGGTGGCACTCGGCACACATCACCGGACCGGCCAGCTGTTCCCGATGACAGCCCCCACAGCGCAAATGGTAGGCCACAATCAGCGCGATCGGTTCGGCGCCGCTGGCGGCCAGGTGGCATTCCGAGCACTCCTGGTCCTCGGAGGTTTCGTCGGCCAGCAGCTGGCCATCCTCCACGACATGATGGCAGACGTTGCACTCATCGATGCCGGCCTTTTCATTGTGGTCGTCGTGCAGGAAGGGCACCGGCGGCCGCATCCGGTTACCGAAGGCGCTGTCCCTCACGGTGGTCACGTCCTCCTGGGAGTATACGGCCGATCCGGCTGCCAGCGCCAGGGCCGCCAACACAAGAAGCGCAAAGGCCATCAAAGCGCGGTTTTTCATCAGGTCACCCCCTTTTCTTGCTTCGGCTGCAGCAAACCACAGCGGCCGGGAAGGGCCGCCCGGGGGCCCTATTCGGGTTTCTCCATGGTTTCGTAGATCAGGTCTCCGAGAAATTTGAGTTCCAGGCCCAGTTGATTGACATGGATGATATCATCCAGCCCGCCGTGGCAGTTGTGGCAAGGGGCGATCACCGTCTTGACGCCCTTGGTCTTGACCCGGAAGAGCTGCTCGGCCTTGACGCGATTGCCGGCAACACGTTTGTTCTTGAAGGGCGGGCCGGTGTTGATCACCCCGCCACCGGCGCTGCAGCAGTAGTTGTGCTCCCGGTTGGGGTGCATTTCAGTCCTGGCTGTGCGCGTCTACCAGTGGTGCGATGGAAC